>JAADHO010000208.1 GCA_013151775.1 Deltaproteobacteria bacterium
CAGCCGACGAGCCCGCAGCCGACGAGCCCGCAGCCGACGAGCCCGCCCGACCCGCCCTCTACCTGGCGGAGTTCGAGACGCCGAACGCCATCGTGCACGCCGCCGAGCGTGTGCGCGACGCGGGCTACACCAAGTGGGACTGCCACACCCCCTACGCCCTGCACGGCCTGGACGAGGCCATGGGCCTCGCGCCCACGAAGATCGGCGTGATCTCCTTCGTCTTCGGGCTGACGGGTGTGCTCACGGCGTTCCTGCTCATGTACTTCACGAACGGTATGGACGACTCGGTCCTAGGCTTCGCTGGTTATCGCGCGATCGTCGGCGGCAAGCCGCCCGGCGCCTTCCCGTCCATGGTGCCCATCATGTTCGAGTTGGGCATTCTGATGTGCGGGCTCTCGACGCTCTTCGGTCTCTTCGCGCTGGCCAAGCTGCCCCGTCATCACCACCCCGTGTTCAGCTCCGAGCGCTTCGCTCGGGCCACGGACGACCGCTACTTCATCTCCATCGAAGCTGGCGACGAGCACTTCGACCTCGAGGATACGCGCGCTCTCCTCGAGTCCACCGATCCGAGCTTCATCGAGCTCGTCGAGGAGGACGCAGCATGACGACCCGAGCTACGCGACTCTCCACCCTCGCTGCCCTCGCCGGGCTCACGTTGCTAGCGACGCTCTCGGCCTGTCGCGGTCAGACCTCCTCGGACCCGCCCATCGTGCCGATCCGCAACATGTACGATCAGCCGCGCTACAACCCACAGCAGCGCAGCCCCTTCTTCGCCGATCACCGCACCATGCGGCCGCCTGTGGACGGAGCCGTGGCGCGAGAGATGGAGCCGGACATCGAGGTCGCCACCGGTCGCACGGCGGATGACGCCGACTGGATCCCGCGGGTGCCGCGCCCGGTGGTGCGCCGTGGAGGCGGTCTGCAGGGCCTGCTCACGCGTGGCCAAGGTCGCTTCAACATCTACTGTTCGCCCTGTCACGGCTTCTCTGGAGACGGGGAGGGCGTGGTCGCGCAGCGCGCGGTCGCCCTGGGCAACGACGCCCTGAAGCCGCCGAGCCTGCATCAGACTCGCCTGCAACACATCCCCGACGGCCAACTCTACGCGACCATCACCCACGGCATCCGAAACATGCCGGCGTATGGTCACAACATCCCGCTGGACGACCGCTGGGCCATCGTGGCCTATGTGCGCGCACTCCAAATGAGCCAGGCCCACCGGGCCCCGGAGGCGAACCCATGAGCGCCGCCAAGGAATCTCCGACCTATCGCATCACCGACGGCGGGCTTTGGGCCAACGCCTGGAAGGTGAGCCTCACGGTGACGCTGCTCGGCGCCGTCGGCTGCGTGGCCGGCTACATGGCCGATCCCCATCGCTTCGCTTTCAGCTATCTGACCGCCATGGTGACGGCGCTGACCTTGGTCTTCGGCGCGATCTTCCTGGTCGTCATTCAGCACCTCTCCTCCGCCTTTTGGGGTGTCACGACCCGGCGCATCGCCGAGTTCGTGCTCGCCGCGCTGCCGGTGCTCGCCATCCTCTTCGTGCCCCTCGGGCTGAGCATGAACACGCTCTTCGAGTGGTCCGGCACGGCGCCCGAGTCGGCCGAACACGCAGCGCCCGAGGCCCGCAGCGACGCGAGTGGAGAGCTCACGCTCGGCGTCGCCCACGCCCAAGAGGGTGACGAGGCCCTCGGCGAACAAGAGGTCGAGCACACGGACATGGAGGTCGCGCTTCATCATGAGCTGCTCGAGCACAAGGCTCCGTGGCTCAACAGGCCCTACGTGCTCGTGCGCACGGTCGTGTACTTCGCGGTCTGGCTGCTGATCGGGCTTGGATACTTCCGCTGGTCCACCCGCCAGGACAAGACCCGTGATCACGCTCTCACGGTCAAGATGAAGCAAGCCGCGCCGCTGGCGTTCATCGGCTTCGCCTCCACCATGACCTTCTTCTCCTTCGATTGGATCATGGGCCTCGAGCCGAACTGGTATTCGACCATCTTCGGCGTCTACATCTTCTCCGGTTCCGCCGTGGCGATCCTCGCGCTGGTCATCGTGCTGAGCCTCAGCCTGATGCGCAGCGGTCATCTCGGCGACGCCGTCAACCTCGAGCACCTCCACGACCTGGGGAAGTTCTTCTTCGGCTTCTTCTGCTTCTGGGCCTACATCGCCTTCTCCCAGTGGATGTTGATCTGGTACGCGGGCATCCCCGAGGAGGCGACCTATTTCCATCGCCGCTGGGCCGGCGGCTGGCAGGCCGTGGGCTACATCCTGATCTTCGGTCACTTCGTGCTGCCCTTCCTCTTCTTCATGTCGAGGGTGATCAAGCGTCGCGTGAACTTGCTGCGTCTGACCGCCATCTGGATGCTGCTGATGCACGTGGTCGACGTCTACTGGCTAGTCATGCCCTACGCGACGCAGGAACCTCATTTCGCCGTCCAATACATCGACGTGGCGGCGATGCTCTTCGTGCTCGGCGCGTTCTTCACCACCATGTTCGTGATCATGAAGCGCTATCCCCTCGTGCCTGTGGGCGATCCTCGTCTGCCGCGCAGTCTCCATTTCCATCAGACCCAGTAGGAGTCGAGCTGTGGCACACGACACTACCCCGCCTCGCAACAAGATGATCTTGGTGTTCACGCTGTTGAGCCCCGTCCTCTTGATCGCGCTGGTTCCGCTCTTTCACGACTACTTCCTCGACATGACAGAGGGAGAGGTCGCGGCGCGCGTGGCTGAGGCTCCGCCCACCATCAGGGACGCGACCTTCGCAGCGCAGCGTCAGCACCTCGAGACGGGTCCCATGCCCATCGAGCGTGCCATGCGTGAGATGGCCTCGCGCGGGCGCGACGCCTCGCCGGTGATCGCGCCGACGCCCTCCGACGACACGGCTGCCGTGTCCGGTTGGGGCCCGATGGAGGACGCCGCAGCCGCGGCCGCAGCTCAGGCGGCCCACGAGCGCGCCCATCGTCCTCCACCACCACCTGCCCCGGTCGTGCCTAGCGGAGTCGTCCTTGGCGGGACCCTCCCCACGGCCCTCCCTCCCGTCCCCGCTCCCTGAACTACAGCCCGTGGAATCCACCCTTGTCTCTCCTGCGCCCCATCGCCGTCCTGCTCGCGGTCGCCTCGGTCTCGTCCGTGGCGATGGCGCAGTACGCGGCCCCCGCGCCGACCGTGCCAAGCCCCACGGGCGAGGTGCCGGGGCTGGCGCGGATCGGCGTGGACGAGCACCTCGACGCGCAGCTGCCGCTCGACCTGCGCTTTCGCGACGAGCAGGGACGCACGGTTCAGCTGGGCGACTTCTTCGACGGAGAGCACCCCGTGCTCTTGAACTTCGCCTACTACACCTGCCCGACGCTCTGCTCCTTCGTGCTCGACGGCATGGCGGCGTCGGTGAAGGAGGTGGAGTGGACCGCGGGCGACGAGTACCAGATCGTCACCATCAGCATCGACCCCAGGGACACCCCCGAGCGCGCCTTGGCGAAGCGTCAAGAGATGCTGGCCAAGTACGGTCGACCGGCGGCGGCGCACGGCTGGCATTTCCTGGTCGGGGACGAGGAGTCGATCCAAGCGGCCACGCGCGCTGCCGGCTTCCGCTACTTCTACAACGCCAGCCTGGAGCAGTACGCGCACCCCGCCATCGTGATGGCGATGACGCCCCAAGGACACTTCGCGCGCTACCTCTACGGCATCCAATACCCGGCGAACGACGTGCGTATCTCGCTGCTCGAGGCCTCCGAAGGACACAGCCTCTCGGCCACCGATCGCATCATCCTCTTCTGCTATCACTACGATCCCGGCACTCACGAGTACTCGCTGGTCGCGGTCAACCTCATGAAGCTGGGCGGCGCGCTGACCATGCTCGCCTTCGGAACATTTTTCGCTGTCCTCTTCTGGCGCGAGCGCAAGCGGCGTCGCGTCACCCGTATGGGAGAACACCACGCCCCGGTCGGCCATTGAAGGCCCCCCAGGTCCGAACGCCATGAACCAATTTTCCCAACTCCCTCCGCAGATGTCGACCTTCGCTCCGGACGTCGACTGGATGTACCTCTTCCTCTTCTGGCTGAGCGTCGCGTCCTTCGTCGCCATCGTGGCCGTGATGGTCTACTTCGTCTTCAAGTACCGGCGACGTCCCGGCGTGGAGGCCGTGCCCACGGGCCACGGCAACACAGCCCTCGAGCTGGCGTGGACCTTCCTGCCGCTGATCGTCCTGGCCTTCCTCTTCCACGAGGGGTTCCGGGTCTACGTGCAGGAGTCTGTACCCCCCGAGAACACGGTCGACATTCACGTCACGGGAAAGCAGTGGTCCTGGGAGTTCACCCACAGCAATGGCATCACGGAGACCAACGAGGCCAAGATCCCAGTGCACACCCCCGTGCGCCTGATCATGAGCTCGAGCGACGTGCTCCACTCCTTCTTCGTCCCGGATTTCCGCATCAAGCGCGACGTGGTGCCGGGCATGTACACCACCCTCTGGTTCGAGGCGACGGCGCTCTCCACGCCCGAGCGTCCCGTGCGCGTCTTCTGCGCGGAATACTGTGGTGCCCTTCAGGGAAGCACGAACGGCAACGACCGCAACACCAACCACTCCACGATGATGGCGGACCTCCACATCATCCCCCAGGAAGAGTATGCGACGTTTCTTCGGGAGGGCGGTGGACCGCCGGCGGAGTGCGCGGATGCCGTGGACGTGAATGTCTGCTGGGGGCAGTACATCTACGCGCACAACGGCTGCTCGGCTTGCCATGAGATCAACGGCGAGGCCGGCGGGCATGGTCCAAACTGGATGGGCGTCTTCGGAGAGGAGATCGCGCTCGAGGGTGGCGGCAGCGTCACCGCCGACGATGCGTACATCAAGCGCTCCATTCTCGATCCTTCAGCCGACGTCGTCTCGGGATTCGGAAACATCATGCCGCCCTACCGCCTGAGAGATCAGGAGATCGACGCGGTCATTGCCTTCATGCGCTCGTTGAACGCGCAGTGAGTCGGCAGACCCCCATAGATTTAGCTCAGCGGAGTAACCACTCATGACCGTCGAAGCCGAAGCAGAAGCCGCGATCCCCGCGGACCCTCATCACATCCCCGAGGGCGCGGACTACATCACGCACGAGCATGGGCTGAAGTCCTGGCTCACCACCGTGGACCACAAGCGCATCGGGGTGATGTACCTGATCTCCATCCTGCTGGCGTTCTTCGCTGGCGGTGTGTTCGCGCTGATCCTGCGCACCGAGCTGCTGACGCCCGGCAAGACCATCATGGAGGCCGACACCTACAACGAGATGTTCACGCTGCACGGCGCGATCATGGTGTTCCTCTTCATCATCCCGTCCATCCCGGCGGCTCTGGGCAACTTCTTCCTGCCGATCATGATCGGCGCGAAGGACGTGGCCTTCCCCAAACTGAACCTGGCGAGCCTCTACATCTACTGGATCGGCGCCATCTTCACCCTGATCGCCATCGTGGCGGGGCACATCGACACGGGCTGGACCTTCTACACGCCCTACAGCATGCGCGGCGACAACTCCGCCGTGTGGATGACGATCGGCGTGTTCATCCTCGGATTTTCGTCCATCCTGACGGGTCTGAACTTCATCGCCACCGTGCACAAGATGCGCTCGCCGGGCATGCATTGGCGTCGGCTGCCGCTCTTCATCTGGGGCATCTACGCCACCGCCGTGATCCAGGTGCTCGCCACGCCCGTGCTGGCTATCACGCTGCTGCTGCTCGCCACGGAGAAGATCGTGGGCATCGGCATCTTCGACCCGGCCCTCGGCGGAGACCCCGTGCTCTTCCAGCACTTCTTCTGGTTCTACTCCCACCCGGCCGTCTACATCATGATCTTGCCCGGCATGGCCATCGTGAGCGAGGTCATCGCCTGTTTCTCGCGCCGCAAGGTCTTCGGCTACATGTTCATCGCCATGAGCTCCGTCGCTCTGGCGCTGCTCGGTTTCCTGGTCTGGGGACACCACATGTTCGTGTCCGGCCAGAGCGAGTACGCGACCATGGTCTTCAGCGCGCTCACCTTCTTGGTGGCCATCCCCTCGGGCGTGAAGATCTTCAACTGGCTCGCGACCCTCTATCAGGGCTCCATCTCGCTAGAGTCGCCCATGCTCTACTCCCTCGCCTTCATCGCCCTGTTCACCATCGGCGGTTTGACGGGGCTCTTCCTCGGCACACTGAGCACCGACATCCACCTGCATGACACCTACTTCGTGGTCGCCCACTTTCACTACGTGATGGTCGGAGGCACGGTCTTCGGCTTCCTCAGCGGCTTGCACTATTGGTGGCCGAAGATCACCGGACGCCTGTATGACGAGCGCTGGGCGCGGGTGGCCTTCGTCTTGGTCTTCATCGGCTTCAACGTCACCTTCTTCAGCCAGTTCATCCTGGGCTCGCGCGGCATGCCGCGGCGCTACTACAGCTACCTCGACCAGTTCCAGCCCCTGCACATGACCTCCTCGGGCGGCGCCTACATCATCGGCGTCGGCTTCGTCGTCATGGCCATCATGTTCGCCAAATCGCTGAAGAGCGGCGCCAAGGCAGGACGCAACCCGTGGGGCTCCGCGGGCTACGAGTGGCCCCATCCGCACAACTTCGCCGAGCAGCCCGTCTTCACGCGCGGGCCCTACGACTACCACCTCGCCACGGAACGCGAGCTCTTCACCGGCACGGACGAAGAGTGGGACGCGCACATGGCGAAGAAGGGTGAGGCCTAGGATGAGCACCGAAGCGCACGGGGATTCGCATTTTCTCCAGCATCACTACGACACGCCCGCACAGCAATTCAACGCGGCGAAGCTCGGGATGTGGCTCTTCCTCGCCCAGGAGCTGCTCTTCTTCGGCGGCCTCTTCGTGGCCTACGGTGTCTTCCGCTCGTGGTACCCGCAGGCGTGGGTCGTGGGCTCGCACCTGCTCGACTACCGGATGGGCGCGCTGAACACGGCCGTGCTGCTGCTCTCGAGCTTCACCGCGGTGATGGCTGTGCGCTCGGCGCAGACGGGCAATCAAAAGGCGACGGGGAATTTCCTGCTCGCGACCATCGCCTTGGCCGGCGTGTTCATGGTCGTGAAGTACTTCGAGTACGCCCACAAATTCGAGGTGGGCTTCCTGCCCGGGAGCCACTTCGCGCCCCACGGCGTGGGCCTGGCGGAGATCGTCGAGGCGGCCCGGGAGTCGGGCGTCAACGGTGTGCCGTATCACCTGCGCACCTTCTTCGGGCTCTACTTCGTGATGACTGGGGTGCACGGCCTGCATGTCTTGATCGGCATGTTCGTCATGGGATGGATGTGGAACCGCAACCGCAAGGGCGAGTTCTCCACGCGCTACTCCACCCCCGTCGAGATGACCGCCCTGTATTGGCATCTCGTGGACATCATCTGGATCTTCCTCTTCCCGCTGCTCTACCTGATCGACTGAGGCTTCGACCATGACGACCGAACCCCTGGCATCTCACTCCCCCTCGTCCCCGGACGATGGCGAGGTTCACCACCACGTCGCCTCGGCCCGACGCCACGTGATCGTGTTGCTCGCGCTGCTCGGCTTCACGGCCCTGACCGTCGGGGCCTACACCATCAACCTCGGCGAGTGGAACCTGGTGGCCGCCGTCGTCATCTCCACGCTCAAGGCGGCGCTCGTCGTCTGGTTCTTCATGGAGCTGAAGGACGACGTGGCCTTCAACCGCCTGGTCTTCCTCGGCGCGGTAATCTTCATCGGCCTGTTCATGGCCTACACCATGAACGACACACGTCACCGCAACCGCGTGGACGCCTACAACGGCGCGCGTGTGGATCCGCGGAGCGGGGAATTCGCCGGAGGCACGGCCGCGGGCATCGTCGCCCAGGGCGGGGAGCTGGGGCCGCTGCCGGTGATCGCGGCCGAGAGCGATGGAGAAGCCGCACACGAGTAGCGTTCGAGCGCGGGCCGTCCTCGCCCTGATGGCCGCCCTCTCTCTGAGTGTGGGTTGCGAGAGCTGCCTGAAGCGCAAGCCCGTGGCCTCCGTGCCGCGCCTCGCCTATCCGAGCTGTGGAGCTGGAGAGCTGCCCGCCCCGGAGCTGCTCGCCTCCGGCGTGTTGCGCTCGGGCCCGGAGATGCGTGAGCAGGGAGTGGTGGAGCGCTACACGCTGACGCAGCGTGGCTGCCTGCGGATTTTCAGCGTGCGTCAAGAGTGGCCACGGCAGATCACGGACGTGGAGGTGGTCTACGACGCCGAGTATCGACCTCTGCGCGCTTGGAAGCGCATGGCGGTCCCCGGCTTCGAAGAGCGCACGGAGGACATCCGCCTCTACGAGTTCCGCGGCGAGCACCCGACCATGATCCGGCGCAGCCCGGATGGTGAAGAATCCTATCGCTTCGAGGGCGGAGAGCCCGTGGCGTTGGTGGGTCCCGGCCGTGCGCTGGTGGGCGCGTGGATCCGCCGCGCCAGGCTCGAGGTCGGGGAGGTGGCGCGTGGCCCGGTCTTCGACTTTCGGGGCCTGATCGAGCGCGTCGAGGACGGACAACTGCGCAGGGACGCGGATCGCGACGACCACGTCCTCGGGGCCGTGCGAGTCTTCACATTCTACGGTCGCGAGACCGTGTTCGCCGACTCGAGGGGAGACGTCGTGGGCGATCTGGCGGGCCTGCTCGAGGCCAGCCACGTCGACTCACCGCTGCCGCCGGCCATCCCGAGCCCAACTCCGCCAGATCCCCGCGGCACGCCCTGACACGCAGGCTGTTCGGCCGGCGCCGCTGCTCGGCTTCGCGGATCAGTCGGAGGTCTTGGGCTCGAAGAGCGGCTCCCACACGGGCTGGCGCGGATCGCCGTCCGCACCCCGCGCGCACTCACGCGCGCTGAGGTGATGTGCGATGCGCTGGGCCGCGAAGGCCAGCGTCAGACCGGCGGCCACGTCGATGGCCCAATGCCAGCGCAGCAGCAGCGTCGCCACGATGATGTTGAGCGAGAAGAAGGTCACGATGGGCCAGGCGTAGCGGTAGACACGGCGCTTGCGATTGACGAAGAAGTGGATGGCGAAGAAGGCGGGGTAGCCGGTGTGCAGCGAGGGGAAGATGTCGAATTGGGCGCCCGCGGCGGCTACCGTATGCTCCACCTGGGCCCACCAGAACCCGCCATGGATGGGCTGGGCGAAGTGGATCGCGGCGTGGGGCCCGGCGCCTGGCACCAGCGTGTAGCCGATGTGGGCGCAGGCGCAGACGATGAAGCCGCCGAGCATCAGCTCGACGAAGTGACGCCCGCGATCGAGAAAGAGAGACGGAAGCAGCACGGCCGCGAGCAGCCAGAAATAGCTGTAGTAGAAGAACGAGAACCACTCGATGACCGCGGGCCGGTCGAACTGCGCCAACCACACGGAGGGCGTCTGCCCGAGCAGGATGATGTCGATGTGGTGCAGGACGGGATCGAGCAGGTGGGGCTGCAGCGCGGGCAGCAGGTGCCTGAGCGCGAAGTAGCTGCCGGGCATCGGTGCGAAGAGCCCGATGCGGTAGATCAGCGCGCGCGCGCGCCGGTTCTTGACCAGCTCTCCACGCGTCAGGGCGAGCGCCGTCACGGTGATCATCAGCAGCACGGCCGAGAAACGCCGGGCGATGGTGGCGTCGGGGCTGTCTGGAGCCATCAGCACCCGCGTCGTCATGTAGACGTGGAAGGCGAGGGCGCCCCAGTCCTGGATGGCGAAGTTCGCCAGCGTTGCGGCGAGCGCGCCACTGGCGCTGCGCTTCGGGTGCACGGATGCGCTGGGGTGGCTCGGCATGGCGTAGGGAGAAGCTACAAAGCGGTCCAGGGCGGCGCAAGCCGGCGGCCGCGCGGCGACCCGCGGCAACGGTGTTTTAGGCGCTGCGCTCGAAGCTCGCGAGCAGCTCGACCGTGCGCTGAAAGCCGGTGGTCGCCAAGATGGAGCCCACGTGCTTGCGGTAGGTGCTGTGGGTGATGTCGAGGTGCAGGCAGACTTGGCGTGCGCGCAGGCCATCGACCAGGAGCAAGAGCAGCTCGCGCTGCCGCGGCGTGAGGTCGAGGCGCTCGACATGTTCGTGCGCCGCCGCGAGTCGGAGGTTGGAGAGCAGGCGCCGCGCGAGTCTCTGGAGCGTGGCGGGATCCGCCGGGCTCGACAGGTAGACGGCGAGCTGCTCGGAGGCCGACGCCTGCCGCGGTGCGTCGCCCGCCGCGCCGACCAGCAGCCTGAGCGTGGCGCCCTCTCGAGCCCCCAGCTCCAGCAGGCGGCGGGCGTCCAACGTCTCCAGCCCGGGTCCACAGATGAGGGCGGCGCAGGCCAAGTTCGAGCGGAGCAGCTCGCGGACTCGCGAGACGCTCGCGGCGGCGCGAATGGGCAGCAGGTCGTCCTCAGGATCGCCCGGCTCACGTCCCCCTCGCAGTCCCGAGATCAGCCAGGCCCGCTCGTCGGCGTCCGGATCCACGATGAGCACGTAGGGCGCGGCCCGGCCGCTGCGCTCGACGTGTGCCTCTTCAGTAGGCGTCTCCGCGCCGGCGCGAGCCGGTCGGTGCTCCGTGGCGCGCACGCGAACCTGCGAGGTCTTCCGCCGAGCGTGAGGCTTCGCACGTGAATTGTTCATGATGTCCCTCCGATGATACGCAATCTTGCCACGAAGAGCCCAGTGCCGCAACTCGATTCGAGTGAAATTGCCCGGGTGATAGTGCAATATCAACCGTCGCCAGACGGTGACTGAACAGGCGTAGCTCCCAGATCGATCCCATAGACGCGGCTACATCCGGGGTGCTTGTGTCCCGGCGATGAGCTGTGCACGTCCTCCATTTCTTCCACTCCATGCGTTCGCCGTTGCGGTGTTCGCCGTCTCTGCTTGTGGCGGTGGCGATTCTTCAGACGCCGGGTCGGACGCGGCGTCAGTGGACTCCGGCCCGCGCGACTCCTCCCCACCGGATGCTCTCCCCCGCGACTCGGGGAGCGATCATCCCATGGACGCCGGGTCTGACGCGGGTGACGCGGCGGTCGACGCGGCGGTCGACGCCGGCCCGGAGCGCTGCACGACCGAGGGCGAGTTCCGCGCCGCAAGCTGTGGCGACTGCGGCACGACGCAGGAGACGTGCACGGGAGGCTTCTGGGTAGCCGGTGTGTGTTTGGCCCAAGGCGAGTGCGCGGCGGGCGCGCTCGAGGAGGATGCTCTCGCGCTCTGCGAGGTGCGCACTCGCATCTGCCAGGCCGACTGCAGCTGGCTCCCCTGGGAGACGACGACCCCCGCGGGCGAGTGTGAGGCGGGGGACGTGCGCGACACGTCGGGACCCTGCGAGCCAGGCTTCGTATCTACGCAGACCTGCGGGGCAGTATGCGCGTGGGATGCTCGCACGTCCTGCGTCGACACCTGCCCAGATCGGTCGGGCTTGCGTACTTCGCCTTGGTACGCCGAGGAAGTCTGCGTCCCCGACAGCGACTTCATCCGGGGCTTGCATCTGGCGCGCAGCACCTCGCCTGCTGCCACCGTGCACCTCTCCTCCTACGCCATCGATCGCTTTCCTGTGAGCAATCGGCGCTACGCCGAGTGCCGGGCGGCCGGCGTTTGTGTGGAGACTCTCGACGCTCGCACTGAGATGCTCTTGGCGGATCCCATCGCGCTCGACACGACCATCGGGCGTATTCCGTGGCATCTGGCGGTCCAGTTCTGCGAGTGGGATGGTCGGCGCCTTCCGACGGAGGCCGAGTTCGAGAAAGCCCAGCGTGGCCCGGCCCCTCGCACGAACGAGTGGGAGTGGGACGGGGACGCTTATCGCTGCGACTTGCTGCCGGTCTTCAGTTCGCCGTCATGCCCCGGCGTGCTCCTCAACACGGAACTCTATCCCCTGGACTCGTTTCCCGGTGTGCAGTCATTTTACGGGATGCGTGGCGGCATGTGGGCCGGCAGGCACTGGATGTCCGACCTGTTCTTAGGCACCTACTACGACGACCCGGCCTCGCTCGACGATCCCCAAGGCCCCGCAGCGGGGTGCTGCTCAGGTTTCCATGCGCGCCGCGGCGAGCTCCTCGGCGCGTCCGGTGGAGCCCGCGGCGATCTCATTGCGATCGGTCAGCGCCACGCGGGGCTTGATGACGACACCTCGCGGGCAGTCTTCCGCTGCGCGCGGTCCCTACCCGTGCCGGGGAGTTGAGATGAGAAGGGGAGCCCCATCCGTTCAGCTCGCCTTGGCCGCGCTGACTTTGGCCATCGCCCTGCCTCCGCTCGCCATGGCGCGGGCGTATCGCACGGCCGCCGACGAGCCCGACCTGGGCTTGGCAGGTCGCGTCGGCGGTCGACCTGGCTCGAGAGCGACAGGCTGGCCGGCACGACGTGGTGGTGCGGGGCGCGCGCTGGGCCTGGACGCAGACGACCACGGATGACGTGGACAACCTGGGCAACGTGCGGCTCAGCGTGGCCCATGGCCGCCTGCACGACGCGAGCGACGCGGGCTACGTGCCCGTGGCCTACGGCGAGCAGATCCGTCAGGTGAGCGAGCCTGTGCTCCTGAACAGTGGCGGCCAGTGGATCTGGCGCACGCGGCGCGGCTACGTGAACGGCGCCCCCGGCGCTCCGCCGCTGGGCGAGACGCTGAACGAGTACGACGCGCGGACGGGCGACCTGCTCTACACGCAGCAGCCCGCGAATCGGCTCGGGGCGGCCTACGACTTCACGGGGGGCGCGCAGACGCTCTTGCTGACGGACCAAGTGCTGGAGGCGTCGAGCCGCTTCGACGCCTGGGGCAGCGCCACGGCGAGCTGCGGCGGGGCGGACCTGCGCCTCGGCGCGGCGGCCTGCCTGCGCTACTCGGAGGTGAGCTACGACGCGGCCTACGGGCAGCTGCCGGCGAGCGAGCGCGTTGCCGTGGACCGCAGCGGCGCCGGCTTCTGCAGCCTGGTGTCGGGCTTCTGCACGCTGTCGACGACGGCCGTGTGGGATCGCGGCTTCGGCGTGCTGACGCAGGCGACGGATCCAAACGGGCAGACGACTGTGGTGGGGTACGACGGGCTCGGCAGGCTGAGCTACGTGAAGCCGCCGGTGTTCGCGGGCTGCCCGATGGGCGTGCCTGCGCAGCGCTTCGAGTACGAGCTCGCCTTCGGCGGCCAGCCCGTGAGCTACGTGCACGCGATCCAGAACGAGGGCAACGCTGCGTGCACGGCGGACGAGCTCTTGGACACCTACACGGTGGTGGACGGCCTCGGGCGGACGCGCGCGAGCGTGGTGCGTGCCGAGGCCAACGAGTGGGTCAAGGCGGGCTTCGCGCACATGGCGAAGCGGGGCGCGGCCTACCAGAGCTGCAACCCGGTGGCGCTCAGGGACACCTCCAACACCTTCAACCTGAGCTGGGCGGCGAGCCACGAGGGCATGTCGGCGGTGTGCACGGAGCAGTTCGCGGACGCCTTCGGTCGGCCTGTGCAGTCCCTCGAGCGCGACCTCGTCGTGGTGGCGCAGGTGGCGTATCACGCGCTGAGCGTGGACACGAGCGACGCGCTGGATATCGCGGGCCCGATGCCCTTCGCGGGCACGCCGTCCACGGAGCGCAAGGACGGTCACGGTCGCACGATCGAGAGCCTGCTTCGGAACCGTCAGCCGGGGCAGTCCCAGTCGACGGTGGCGTACTATCGGATGGTGACGAGCTACCGTGCGGACAACGCTGTGGTCAGCGTGACGCGTGCCGAGACGGCGACCGCTGCGCCGCTGACGGAGTCGCAGGTGGCGGCGGCCGCGGTGCCGGGGCCGTCGGGTCGCCTGCGCATGCTGACGCGGACGTTTACGTACGACAGCGCGGGCCGGCGCCTGGGGACGACGGATCCAGACTCGGACTCGCGCAATGGGTCGCGGCCGGCGAGCGCGCGGACGTGGCGCTACCTCTACAACCGCGTGGGAGACCTGGCGGCGGTGCGCGATCCCCGCGGCTGCGGGCACGATTTCTACTACGACAACGCGGGCCGGCTGTTGGCGGAGGACTACATCGGCTGCGGCGAGGCACAGGCGCTGGGCGACGTGCCGGACGAGACGCTTCCGTCTGGGGCCATCGGGCTCGGCGTGATGGCGACGACGCCGCCTGTGGACGTGCGCTACTTCTTCGACGAGTCGCCGTGGTACTACAGCACGATGAGTGGTCCGTCGGTCTCGCCCGCGCCACCGGCCGTGGA
>JAADHO010000201.1 GCA_013151775.1 Deltaproteobacteria bacterium
GGCGCGCTGCGGATCGAGAAGGCGCCCGCAGGCATGACGCGTCCGCCCGGCAGGATCACCGTGACGGGCCCCGAGCTCGCGCCTGCGGGCACGTTCACGCGCAGCTCCGCCGGGCCCATGCGTTGGGCGCGTTGCGCCACGGCGCCCGTGAACTGCACCAACACGCCACGTCGAGGGAAGCCCTGTCCGCGGATCACCACCTCGGTGCCCGGCACCCCGAAGGCGGGCTCGAGGGCGTAGACCTGACGCCGTGCCTCGACGCGGAAGTCTGTCCCCGAGGCGGCACCTCCCTGCATGCCGACCGTCACCGCGACGCGGCCGCTGCGCGCGCCGGGCGGGACCTCCGCCTCGATGCGCGTATCCGTCACCCGGCGCACCCGCATCAGCTGCCCCGCGAGCTCGACACGCACGATGGAGGGATTACGGCCGAAATTCGTGCCCTGAATCGTGACCAAGGTGCCGATGGGCCCGGAGGTGGGCGTGAAGCCGGCGATGAAGGGCGGCGACGTGACCACGAAGGGGCTCGCCGTGCGCGCGCTGCCTGCGCCAGCGACGCTCACCTCGATGCTGCCGCTGCGCGCGGCGGGAGCCCTGAACTGCAGCTCCGTCGGTGAGGAGGCCACGATCCGGCATGGCTGCCCCGAGAGGGTCACGCGGTTGTCACGGGCGCGCAGGGAGAAACCCTGACCACGCAGGGTGACGAGCGTGCCGGGAGGCCCGCTCTGGGGCGAGAAGCCGCCGAGGGCCATGGCGGTCATCACGGAGAAGCTCCGCCGCGAGCCGGCCTCGAGCTCGTACACGCGCAGCGCGAAGCGACCTCCTGCCGTGCCCGGCGGGATCTCCACGTCGATGGCGCGGGGCGTCACCCGTCGAAGGATCACGGGGCGTCCGCCGAGCGTCACGCTGACGAAGCGCGGATCCTGACCGAAGCCCTGGCCCTGGATCGTGACCATCGTCCCCGGCGCGCCGGCGGAGGGCGTGAACCCGCTGATGCGAGGCGTGAGCTGGACCACGAAGGGCTGCGCCGAGCTGGCCCGCCCGCCGTTGCGCACATCCACCACGAAGGCGCCGTCCGTGGCCCGGCGTGGGACCTCGACGACCAGGGCGGTCGGTCCGGCGCTGCGCACCCGGGCGCGACGCCCGCCGAGCATCACACGGTTGTCACGCACGCGAGGCGAGAAGCCCGTACCCGTCAGGGTCACCAGGGCGCCGGGCGGACCGCGCCGAGGCGTAAAACCTGCGATGGCGGTGCCCGTAGCGACCACGAAGGCGGGGCTGACGGTCTCACCGGCGCCCGCGACCTGAACCCGGAAGCTGCCCGAGCTAACGCCCGCCGGCACGATCACGCGCAGGGTCGTGGGCGTGACCGAGCGGATCACCACCGGGCGCTCCGAGAGCCAGACGAAGTTGTCGGAGAGGCGCGGCGAGAAGTTCTCCCCCTCGAGGGTGACGTCGGCCCCGGGAGGCGCGGAGTTGGGCCGGATGCGCCGCACGATGGGCGCCGGGCGCGCCGCGGTGACGCGAAAGACCGGGCCCGCGAACCCGCCTTGGGTGGTCTGAATCACGATGCTGCCGCTCTGGGCACCCGCAGGGATCTGCACCGTCCAGCGGTTGGGCAGACGCCTCAGCACGGGCAGCTCGATGGATCCGAGCAGCACGCGGCTGTAGGTGCCGAGCTGACGGCCGATGATCTGCACCTCGGTGCCGGGAGGACCGGAGCTGGGCTCGATGCGCTCGATGACCGGCCTCGGCTGAGCCACGGCCGGGGCGACAAAGGCCAGCGAGAACGCCAAGGCCATTAGGCCAGATACGGCACAGATTCTCTTTTGCATGCACTTCTCCAAGCCGCGAGCCTCTCCCGGGAGGAGGCGCCCGTCAACGACACATCGGAGACGTCCAGAGAGCGCTCGGGATTCAACCGCCGCGTGGAGAGGCCAGACTCACGCAGCGGCTCCGACGCTCAGCGGCTCAGGGAAGGGGCGGGTAGCAGGCGGGATCGGGGCGCGTAGCGCAGGTGGGCACGCCCGCGCTCGTGTCGCAGACGGCCAGCTGGCAGCTGATGCCCGACGCCGGGCATCCCTCAGAGGCCTGCACGCACAACCCTCCGCCGCCGCCCCTCAGACGGCAGGTCTCTACGCCATTGCAGGGGTTCCTGTCGTCGCACTCAGCGTTCGTCGTGCACCCTTCTCGCAGTCCGTCCAAGTTGCAGGCACCGAGCATGTCGCAATAGAAGCGCCCGGCGCCCAGCATGCAAGCCCTCGGCGTCCACTCACCAGCGCAGCCCGTGCCAGGGACGTCGGGGGACGCGGGGGGCGCGCACACCAAGGCCATGCAGCGGCCGGCGAGGAGCACTCCGCCGCAGTCGCTGTCGACGGGCGTGTAGAGACAGCCGTCGGGCTCCGAGAACATCGTCCCGGGAGTGCACGAGTCGCGCGTGCAGCTCGCTCCGTCGTCGCAGAACGCGGGGATGGGCGTGTAGACGCAGCCGCTGCTGTCCGCAGCCAGCGATGGATCGCAGACGTCGCCCGTGCAGTCCGCGTGATCGGTGCAGAGGCTGTCCGTGTTCTGATTCACGCAGCCGCTCTCGTCTGCGCTGGGGTCGCCCGGAGCGCAGAGGTCGAGAGTGCAGTCCCACGAGTCGCCACAGCGCGTGTTGACGAGCGTGTGGGCGCAACTTCCCCCGACGGTGCAGCGGTCCAGGGTGCAGCTCCGGTCGTCGTCGCACACACCGACGTCGCGGGTGACGACCCAGCCTTGGACGTCGGCGCGGGAATCGCCGGGCAGGCACTCCGTCGTGATGCACTCCGTTGACGGCACGGCAGGCACGCGGACGACGCTGCAGATGTTCCCCACACAGGCCCACACGCCCGCGCAGTTCGACGTCGGACACCCGCTATCGCTCGTGCAACGCGTGGCCACGACGCAGCCGCCGTCGGCAGGAGAACAGATCTGAGCCTCCGGCGAGCCTGCACACAGGCTGTCCACGGGCTGAAACTTGCATCCGCCTTCGGCCTCGCTGCACGAGTCCTCGGTGCAGGCCAGGTCGTCATCGCACACCAGCGGATCGCCTGGCACGCAGGCGCCGTCCACGCAGCGCTCCACGCCGTCGCAGACGATCCCGTCGTCGCATTGGGCGCTATCCGTGCAGCCCGCGTCCAGCGCGCCGGCGTCCGACGTGGCGTCGACTCGAGCGTCCACCGCCGCGTCCACACGGCCCGCGTCCGAGGAGCCGCCGCCCGAGTCCGCAGGGCCCGCGTCCTGAGCCGGATCGGGCTGGGCGGTGTCCAGCACCTGACCGCAGCCCAGGACCCCCAGGCCGAGGAGCACTCCCAGGAAAAGATGCTGTCCGCGCTGCTGCATGCCAAGCCTCCGTTACCTCTACAAGATGCCGGATCTGCTCGCGGGATGCTAATTGCAACGTCATGGACCACTCGCTGCTGCTCTCCGGCGGACGTATCGCCACCTGCGCCGGCCCGGACGACGCCGACCCGACCGGCCGCCTGGGCGTACTGGACGACGGCGCGATCCTGATCCGCGGCGGACGCATCGCCTGGGTGGGATCACGGGCGGAGGCACCGCGAGACGTGGACGAGACCGTGGCCCTCGAGGGACGCGCCGTGCTGCCAGGGCTGGTCGACCCGCACACGCATCTGCTCTTCGGAGGCAGCCGCGTGGACGAGATGGCGAGACGCCGAGCGGGCGTCGACTACCAGACCATCGCCGCGGAGGGAGGAGGCATCGCGTCCAGCATGCGGGCAACGCGAGCGGCCGGCGCGGAGCAGCTGCTCACGAGCGGCGCCCGACGGCTGCGCGCCCTGCGTCGCCACGGCGTGACCACGGTGGAGGTGAAGAGCGGCTATGGCGGAGACGTGGCTAGCGAGCTCCGGCTCTTGGTGCTGGCCCAGCGGCTCGGCGCCTTGGGCATCACGCGGGTCTCGCCCACCTTGCTGGGAGCCCACGCCTTGCCCGAGGCCTACGTCAATCGCCGAGAGGACTTCGTCGACAGCGTGGTGCACGAGATGATCCCGGCCGCGCTGGGCTTCGCGTCGGCCGTCGACGTCTACTGCGACGAGGGGGCCTTCACGCTCGAGGAGACGCGACGCATCCTCGAGGCCGCCAAGCGTGCCGGCTTCGCGATCCGGGCCCACGTCGGCCAGTTCGCAGATCTGGGCGGCTGCGAGCTGCTCGCAGAGCTGGGCGCGCTCTCCGCCGACCACCTCGAGCAGGCCTCCGACCGAGGCCTCGCGGAGCTGGGTCGGGCGGGCGTCCGAGCCGTGCTCCTACCCGGAGCCTGGCGCACCCTCGGCCAAGCCCCACCCGAGGCCGAGAGGCTGCGGCGCGCGGGCGTGCGCATGGCCGTGGGCACGGACTCGAACCCGGGGACCAGCCCGACGACGGATCTACCGCTGTGCGCCGCCCTGGCCGTGCGCGACGCCGGCCTGACGCTCGAGGAGGCGCTGCTGGCGATCACCCGGGAGGCGGCCCGGGCCATGGGCCGACCCGACGCCGGCCGCATCGAGGTGGGGCTGCCCGCGGATCTAGCGGTCTACGACGAGGAAGATCCTCGAGTCTTGGCCTATGCCCTCGGGGACATGCTGGCCGAGTCGGTCTGGTTGGGCGGAGAGCGCGTGGTCGGGCCGGGCGCCAGCGCGCGCGTCTGGTAGACTCGGTGCCATGTCCATCGACGTCGAGCGGGCCTATGCAGCCTATGGAGCGCGTTTCACCGGGGAATTCGGCGATAAGCCCCTGGGAGCCTTCGTAAAATTCGGCTCCCATATGGTGCAGCATCTCTCCCAAACGGAGTTCGCCGCGCGGCTCACGGACTACCTCTCGCTGCACGCGGCGGTGCGCGAGATCCTCGAGTCGGGCAGCACCATCAGCGACATCGTGATGCTCGAATACGACGAGGCGGCGGCCTGGATCTGCATTCGCGCTCCGAACCTCCTCGACCTGTTCAAGGGCGAGCTCGGCGACGAGAACGTGGCCCTCGGCAGCTGAGCCAGCGGCCAGGGAGCAGGGCGGAAGAGGCGGCCGCACCACTGCCTCGACGAGGAGAGATGGCGACAGTCCGCGTTCGATCCGAGTCCGCCGGCGCATCACTTCCACCTGCGACATCTAGTGCATCGCCCCCAGCCTCGGGCGGAGGGCCCTCAGGTCTTGGTCGACGCGGGCACGCCGCAATCGCTCGCGACAGCGTGAGCAGTCACTATTCGCCAGCTCCTGCAACAACGCGAGCGCGGGTTCGAGTTGGCCCATCTGGGCGAGGGCACATGCGAGATTGTAGCGGGCCACCGCGTCTGCGGGGTCGATGTACAACGCGGCCGTGAAGAGCCCGGCGGCGCGCGAGAAGTGTCGTGATCGATGAACGCGAAGAGCCCTCATATTGAGCCGATGCGCAGCAACGCGCTCGACACGTCCGGCGCGCTCCGTACTCATTGGCGGAGTGGCGTAGCTAGGCTGAGCCGTCTCCGGGGAGACCCGTGGAAGTGAGTTTTCTGGAAGTGAGACCCAGAACATTTCGTCGGGGAAGAAACCCATTCCCGGGTCCGCGTCCTGGCCGCCTATCTCGACTAGTGCACGGCGACCGTCCGGGTTTGGCCAGAGACGAACGGAGAGAGACAACGCAGCACCGACTACCGTCTCATCGTCGGCTGACAATCCTTCGAAAGTAACGTCCTGTTCGGGTCGTCCAAGCACGAAAGAACGTGAGAATACAGGCAGCCATTCTCCGTCCTTAAACACGTAAACTCGCAAGGTCGTCGAACGCCTGCCCGTCTCTCCTTCGATCGGAATGTCTATGGTCGCGCGCACATGGGATGCGGCGATCTCGTCCGGCACCTGTGGGTACGCCCGCTGACGCGGTGTGGTCGTTGGGCGGTCTCCCTCTTCGTCATCGCGGTCGAAACCGTTCACAAACCCGGTACATGCGATCCGGCGAGAGGGTGTCTCGCTGTATGCGTCGAAGCAACCGACAGGCTCGTTCTGACTCTGTCTCATGATCTCGAAGACGAGAGTATCCGAGCATCCCGTACCGCGACTTCGCACGAGCGCGCTTCTCCCCGACTCGCTCCATCCCACCACCTCACGTTGGTTTCCGCCATCGCAGCAGGCACACGCATTTGCGAAGTTCGGCGCGATGCAGATCGCCAAGAACAATGCAACGGCGTAGCATGCGGGCGTCAGTGACATGGTGTAGCTCTACAGCAGCTCACGGAACCGCGCAACGCACCCGCGGCGCGTCCGGCGACGCTGAGATACGACGTCGACGCGCTGTTCGTCTTCGACCTTCGCGCCGCACGCGTGCCTCGCGGAAACAGCAGTCCGACGACCATCTGGACTCCCTTGGTTCGAAACGCACTACGACGAGATCGTCTCGAGCTCTGGCAGGGGCACGCCCAGGGCACGTCCACGCTCCAGGACGCGCGACAGACGGGCCGGCGCGGAGCGGCCGCGGGCGCCGTGGGCGGGGTCGTCGTCCATGGCGCCCCGCAGCTCGGCGATCAGCGCGTCATCGGTCGGCAGCGCGGCGTCGTCCCCGAGGCGCGCG
>JAADHO010000160.1 GCA_013151775.1 Deltaproteobacteria bacterium
CGGCTCCGGCCGCCGCGCCGCCGCCCGTTCCCGCCGCGCCGCCGCCCGTTCCGATAGCGCCTGCGCCCGCCGAAGTGGAGTTCGCGGCGCCACCGGCCGTCCCCCAAGCTAGCGCGTCGAGCGCGCGCCCCGTGCTCTCCATGTCCGCGCGGCCGCCGCCGTTGCTGATGGACGTGACGCCCTACTCCCTCGGTATCGAGATGGCGGGCGGCTTCTGCCAGCACTTGATTCGTCGAAATGCGCCCATCCCCGCAGAACAGACACGTATCTTCACCACAGCCAAGGACGATCAGACGAGCGTTCGTGTGAGCGTCTGCCAAGGCGAAGAGCGGCTCTTCGCGGACAATCAGCAGCTCGGAGAGATCGAGCTCAGCGAGCTGCGTCAGGCACCACGTGGTGAGGTGAAGGTCGAGGTTGCCTTCTTGATCAACGCCGATGGCACCCTCGAGGTGCGTGCGAAGAACGAAGACACGGGGCGGGTGGAGAGCGTCCACATCAACCTCTTGGGCGGCGCCGACGACGCGGAGCTCGAGGCCATGCGCGCGAGGCAGGAAGCGCTGGTGGAGCGTTCATGAGTAGCTCCCTCGACGGGCTCGACTACTACACGCTGCTCGGCGCGGAGGAAGGCGCCTCGACGCGCGAGATCAAGCGCGCGTTCAAGCGCTTCGCGCGCAAGTATCACCCCGACGTGTATGTGGACGCCCCCGAGGAGAAGCGCGAGCGCGCGGCCCAGATCTACCGTCGCGGCAGCGAGGCGTATCAAGTGCTCACGGACAAGAAGTGCCGCGAGGCCTACGACAAGCTGCTGAGCTCGGGCAAAGCCCTCCGGCTCAGCCCCGAAGAGATGGATCGCGCCCACGCGCCCGAGCCCGCCGCACAGCCCAAGAAGAAGCCCGCGCATCCCGTGACCTCAGCCGCAGCGCGCGCCTACTTCGACAAGGCCGTGGCCGCTTCCAAGGCGAAGGATTGGCGAAAGGCCTGGAAGGCGCTCTCCGCCGCCGTCGAGCTCGAGCCCGACAACGCCTTCTTGCGCAAGCGCTTCAGCCAAGTGGACCGCGGGCTGCGCGACGGAACCCTCTACTGACGTGAGGCGTCGAGCCAGTTTCGAGCTTGGGCGAGGTCGTTGAAGGCGCGCATGCGCTGACCGCTCGCGAGGGACATGGCCGAGACGAGCATGTGCCAGAGCCGCTTGTCCGTGATGACCGCCACCGAGCCGAATTGCTTGCGATGCTCGCGGTGCCAGTCGACGAAGAGCGCCCGAGCGTCGGCGTCGTAGTCGTCCATGGAGGCGCAATCGACGATCATGGAGGTCCCCGCGCGCAGCTCACTCTCCGCGCGCCCGAGCTCGAGTTGCAAGGATGTACGCGTAAGGTGTCCCCGAAGGGTCAACGTGACGATGGGCGGGTCCGATGACAGCACCTGGTTAGTGTATCAAATACTCTGATGTTCCAGGGTCTGTATTGATCGCAATGGCGACTGCCTTGCCGCAGCGCGCGGACGCTGCGAGCATGATCGGCATGAGAAGGCTGCTGTTCTTCAACTTCATCTCGCTGCTCACCGCCTGTGGTGGCGGATCCTCCACGGTCGACTCGGGCGCCGACGCTTCGGGCGCCGACGCTTCGACGGACAGCGCCACGCGAGCCGATGTCGGCGCGCCCGCAGACAGCGGCGCGGACGCGGGGCCAACGGGCTCACGCCTAGCGCGCCTCGCCGCGGTCAACGACTTCGCCTATTTCATCCAAGATCCCGACCTCGCCGCCCTCGGGGCGAGCGCCTTCGACATGCTGGTGATCGACTACTCCGCCGACGGCTCGGACGACACGGCCTTCACGCGGGCGCAGATCGACGCGCTGAAGGCCAGCGGCGACGGCAAGCTCGTGATCGCCTACATGAGCCTGGGCGAAGCGGAGGACTATCGCTTCTACTGGGAGCTCGCCGCAGGTGCGCCCGGCGCCGATTGGCGACGCTCGGCGCCAGCCTGGCTCGGGCCCACCAACCCCGACTGGGCCGGCAACTACAAAGTTCGCTATTGGGATCCCGAGTGGCAGGGCGTGGTCGTCCATAACCCGGGCGGCAACGCCGTGCTGGGGGACGCACCGAGCTACCTCGATCGCATCCTCGCGGCGGGCTTCGACGGAGTCTTCCTCGACATCGTCGACGGCTACGAATACTGGGGACCCTCGGGCGACGGTGGCAACGGCGAGCGCCCAGACGCCGCCACGGACATGGCCAACCTGCTGAGCTCCCTGAGCGACTACGCCCACACCGTCGATCCAGAGTTCATCGTCTGCCAACAGAACGGCAGCAGCTTGCCGAGCGCGGAGCTGAGCCGACCGCTCGACGCGGCCCATCGCGCGGCGCTCTTCGAGGCGGTCGACTGGATCAGCGTGGAGGACGTGTTCTATCGAGGCGGGCGCGACGCCAACAACCCGCTGAACCCCGACACCTTCCGCATCCCGCTGATCAACGCCTATCGAGACGCGGGTGAGAAGGTCACGGTGATCGACTACTTCGACCCCACGGTCAGGCGTTACGACGCCGCCAAAGTGGACGACTACTTCGCCCGCGCGCAGGCCGAAGGCTGGGTCCCCACGAGCGGACCTCGCAACCTCGACAGGCTGATCATCTACCCCGGCCACGAGCCCGACTGAGGCTTCGATCGTCGGGGACGACGCGCCCGGCTGCGAGACGCGATATGGTGGCTATCTGAGATCCAGACGGCCATGACCAAGCGCAGAGACATCGACCGGCACTCCATCCTCCTCAGCGCCCTGCACGAGGTGGCGGGAGCGGCCATCGTGCTCGACGCAGACCTGCGCGTCATCGCCCACACCGTGGACGTGCCCGCGTTGGTGGGTGGGCCGGTGGAGTTGGGGGTGTTCGCGCCTCAGATGCTGTGCGGCGAGGGCGCCCAACGACCTGTGGCGGAAGCCTTGGCAGAGGGTCGCGCCATCGTCGCCGAGGTCCCGAGGCCGACGCCCGACGGTGGCAGTCGCGTGATCCTCGTGCGCGCATCACCGCTGTTGTCCAAGAGAGTACGTGTGGGCTTCATCCTGCTGCTCGAGGGTGAGCCGTGGGAGAGCGAGGGCCCGGGCGCCGCGGTCGTGGTCCACGGGATACACACTCGTGACTCGAGCATGAAGCGCCTCTTGCGTGACGTGGACCGGGTCGCGCGGCGCTCCGCCACGGTCTTGGTGCGTGGCGAGACGGGTGCCGGCAAGGAGCTGGTGGCGCGCGCAGTCCACGCAGCTTCGGATCGCGCCGCCGGCCCCTTCCGCGCGATCAACTGTGCCGCGCTACCACCACATCTGCTCGAGAGCACGCTCTTTGGACATATGCGCGGCGCGTTCACCGGGGCGGTGCGTGACGAGCCAGGACATTTTCGCCTAGCCGACTCGGGCACGCTCTTCCTCGACGAGGTGGCGGAGCTCTCCTTGGCCCTGCAGGCGAAGCTGCTGCGCGTGCTCGAGGACCGCAGCGTGATCCCCGTGGGCGGACGCGAGCCCGTGCCCGTGGACGTGCGCATCATCTCGGCCACCCATCGATCCCTGCGTGACGCGGTCGCCGCCGGCAGCTTCCGCGCGGACCTGATGTATCGCCTGCGCGTGGTGCCCCTGTTCATCCCGCCGCTGCGCGAACGGGTGAGCGACATCGAGCTCTTGGCCTGGCGCTTCATCGAGGCGCGCAACGATCCTGGTTCGCGCGAGGTCGCCCGGATCGCGCCCACCGCTCTGCGCAAGATGACCGCCTACGCCTGGCCCGGAAACGTCCGCGAGCTCGAGAACGCCATCGAATACGCCTTCGCCATGGGTGAAGGTCCGGTGCTCACGGAGGCTCATCTGCCGCCCGAGGTGCGCGGTCGCGACACACGCACGCAGCCCGCGCGCAACGTGCCGCTCGAGCACGATCCTGCCTCTGGTGACGACGATCTGCCGGACGAGGCGAGGCGCCTGCTCTACGCCATCGAACGCTCCGCGGGCCATCGCGGGCGGGCCGCCGCGAGCCTCGGCATGAGCCGGGTCACCTTGTGGCGGAAACTGAAGCGCTACGGCCTGCTCGACAGCGAAGGCTGAGCGTCGGCGGGAAAAGCTGAACTAGCCGACCCGCTAAAGTTCGCTGGCCAAGCGTCCGAAGACCTCGGAGATGACGAGCCTTCAGGATGCCCTCGCCTCTCTCGAGGCGGGTGATTTGGGTGAAGCGGAGCGGCTCTCGAGCCTCGCGCTCTCAGAACCGGCGACGCGCCCCGACGCACTGCACCTGCTGGGGCTCACAGCCTTGGCTCGAGGTGAGGAGGCCATCGCCCTGCGGCGCATGCGTGAGGCGGTGGCCGCGGATCCCGCGAACCTCGACCGACAGCTCGACCTCGGGCAGCTCGAGCTGGAGTCGGGAGAACTCGAGCGAGCCATCGACACCTTCTCGGAGCTGGCACAGAAGAGCCCCGACGCCGCGATCGTTCAGCTCGCCTTGGGCAACGCGCTGAAGCGAGCGGGGCGCTACCCGGAAGCCATCGCGGCGCATGAGCGCGCGGTCACGGCGGCGCCCGACGCGGCGCTGTGCTGGAGTGATCTCGCCGGCAGCTACCTCGCCTCCGGGGAGGCGCTGGCCGCGGTCGCGGGCCTTCAGCACGCCGTCCGCCTCGCGCCCGAAGAGCCCGAGCTCTGGTACAACTTGGGCACAGCCGAGCTGCGCGCGGGGCACGCGGACGAGGCACGGGAGGCCTTCGAGACGTGCCTGAAGCGCGCGCCAGAGCACGCCCGCGCGGCCAGCAATTTGGGCGTCGCGCTGAAGAGCTGTGGCCAAGCCGACGCGGCCCTCGAGGTGCAGCGACGCGCCGTGGAGCTAGCGGAAGGCGACCCGGAGGCGCAGTGGAACCTCGCCCTGACGGAGATGTCCTTGGGCCTCTTCGAAGAGGGCTGGGCGCGCTATGAGCATCGCAAGCAGCTGCCTGGCTATCCGGATCTTCCGGGCCAAGCCTGGGACGGATCGGCCGCGCCCGAGACCACCCTCGTGCTGCACGCCGAGCAAGGCTTGGGCGACACTTTCATGTTCTTGCGCTTCGTCGCTGGGGCGCGAGCGCGCGTGAAGCGCGTGGTGCTCTCGGTGCCCGCCAAGCTGGTGCACGTGCTGCGTGACGGCTTCACCGGAGCGGACCAGATCGTCGCGGAGGGCGACTTCATCGCCATGAACGCCTTGCACGCTCGACTCCCGAGTCTGCCACACCTCTTGAGCGTGGGCGGCGACTTCGCCGTGGAGGAGGCCTACCTCGACGTTCCGGCTGCGGCCCGTGAACACCTGGCGGAGCGACTGCCCAGCGAGGGTCTACGCGTCGGCCTGGCCTGGCAAGGCAACCCGAGCTACCGCGCCGACCACGAGCGTTCCATCCCGCTGAGCGACCTCGAGCCCGCGCTGCGCGTGCCCGGCACGCAGTTCGTCTCGCTCCAGAAGTACGACGGCGTCGAGCAGCTGAAGACGCTGCCCATTGGCCTCGACGTGCTGGACTTGGGCTCGTCCCTCGACGAGTCGGGCGACGCCTTCGCAGAGACGGCGGCGGCGCTGATGGGGCTCGACCTCCTGCTGACGAGCGACTCGGCCATCGCACACCTCGCGGGCGCCCTCGGCGTCGACACCTGGCTGCTCTTGGCCCACGCGCCCGACTTCCGCTGGGGCTACGAAGGCGCGACTACACCTTGGTATCCGAACATGCGCGTGTTCCGCCAGAGCGAGCGGGGCGATTGGCGCGGCGTCGCGGAGCGGGTGGCGAGCGCTCTGCGAGAGCGAGTCGAGGACGCATGATCCGGGTGCCCGTCTCCGTGGGTGAGCTGATCGACAAGATCACGATCCTCGAGATCAAGGCGGAGCGCATCTCGGATCAGGGGAAGCTCGAGAACGTTCAGCGCGAGTTCGAGGCGCTTCACGCCATTCGAGCGCGAGAGATCGAGGACACGGACGCCCTGAGGCAGACCACGGCTGCGCTGCGCCGCGTCAACGAGGCGCTGTGGGCGATCGAAGACGCCATCCGCGAGCAGGAGCGCCGAGGAGACTTCGGGGAACGCTTCATCGAGCTGGCGCGCAGCGTGTATCGACAGAACGATCAGCGCGCGCGCTTGAAACGAGAGATCGCCGAGCTGACGGGCAGCGCGCTGATCGAGGAGAAGAGCTACGCGGCCTACTGAGACGCGGGCCCGTCGAGCTGAGGGCTCCAGCCGCGGAAGCTCGGGTTTGCGAATGAGAGCCTCGAGGCCATGGCCTCGAGCGCTTCGACGTTGTTGTCGATCAGGACGCACGAGCGCCCGAGTCGAGAAGCCGACTCCCCAGTCGTCCCACTACCGGCAAAGAAATCGAGAACTCGATCTCCAGGGTTGCTGTGAACCGTGAGGATACGATTCAAGATTCCGAGCGGCTTCTGGGTCGGATAACCCGTCCGCTCTTTACCATTTGTAGGCACGATAGTGTGCCACCACACGTCTGTCGGTGTCTTTCCACGAGCGGCCTTCTCCTTGCCTACGAGCCCGGGCGCCATGTACGGGATGCGATCCATCGCGTCAAAATTGAAGGTGTAGATCTTTGGATCCTTCACATAGCACAAGATGTTGTCGTGCTTCGCGGACCACTTTCGCTTGGAACGCCCGCCATAGTCGTAGGCCCAGATGATCTCGTTCATGAAGGAGTCACGCCCGAAGATGTGATCCAACAGGATCTTACAATAGTGAACCTCACGATAGTCGATGTGGAGAAAGAACGACCCTGTCGGAGTCAAGAGACGACGCGCTTCTTCTAGCCTCGGCTGCATGAACCCGATGAAGTCATCGAAGTCGTCTGCGAAGCTCGCGCTGCCGACCTTCACAGTCCGGTACCGTCTGCCTTGGAATCCGGTGCGATCGCCAGCATCTTGGTCATGAACAGTTCGGATGCGAGTTCGAGCCTGAACCTTGCCAGTATTGAAAGGTGGATCGATGTAGATGAGGTCGAAACTCGAAGAGGCGAACTCGCGGAGCAGCGGCAGGTTGTCGCCGAAGACGATCTCCAGCTTCCCAAATGGATCACCCTCATGGAGTCGGTCCGTGGCGCTCATATCGTCGGAGGTCATCGAGGCCGCGAGAGGATCAGGCGGATCAAGCTCGGCAGCAGATCGACCAAGCGCTCCACGAGCAGCTCACGAGGCAGAGCACGCTCGTCGGGCAAGGCGAGCACCATCTCGGCGTCCCGTCGGAGGTCGGGATCCGTGCCCTCGAGGGCCTGCTCCGACAGGCGCGTCGCCTCCTCGAGGTCGTGACCCGAGGCCATGGCCAGGAGCCGAAGGCGCGCACCCACCAGGCGCTTGGCCACGTGATCGTCGAGAGCCTGCGCCGCGGCGGAGGCGTCACCCGTGATCAGCGCTTCGAGCGCCAAGAGTGGCGCCTCGTCGTCCGTGGGCAGGTCATCCCGTGACACCACGCGCGAGCTCTCCTGACGCGGGAGCTCACCGAGGCTGGTCGCGAGTCGTCGGCGTGCCATGGACACGCGATGGATCTCGTCCGCCCGCGGCAGCTCTTGGCGCTCGGCCTGTTCGGCGTACGCGAGGGCAGGGCGGGGATGATCCGTGGCGGCGCAGGCGGCGGCGATGGCCAGGTTCTCTCCGTGGGGCTCGGCGGCGCGCAGCGTGGGCACTGCCCTCAGGTGCAGCACCAACCCGGCGACCGAGTCGGCGCAGCGGCCACAGGTGGTGACGTGACCCTCTGCGCGCGCTCGGTCGGCGCCGCGCATACCCGCCACGAAGCTCGCCAAGGTGACCTCGTCGAGGCAGTGCACGCTGTGGGGTTGCGGTACGCTCAGGGCACGCTCGCGCACCGCGGCCCAGGTGCGCTTGGCGGTCTCGCGCCGGGCGGCGACCTCGGGATCGTCCTCCGAGAGTGTGGCGAGGGCGACCCGCTCCTCCACGCTGGCGCAACCCAAGAGCGAACGCCAGAGGCGCGAGGCGAGCGTGCGGTCGGTGGGCTCCGCCGAGATCTCGGCGATCTTCTGCGCCGTGCGATCGAGGTGACCCGCGAGCATCTCCTCGGTCGTGCCCAGAGCCGCGGCGATCTCTCGCGAGGTCAGGCCGCGCAGCTCGAAGCGCAGGATCGCCATGATCTGCGGGCTCAGCTTGCGCAGCGCCTGCGTGACATGATGCGCGGGCTCGAGCCCCACGAGATCGTCGAGCAAGATCTCGGCGGGCGTGGGCGCCGGCCTCATCACGCTGGCGATGGGCGTCGCCTCCTCCACATGAGACGAGGCCGCCTCGTGGGCGAGCACGGTTAGGCAATGTCGCAGGCTCGCGTCGGGGCCGAGCTTGCGCAGGCGGCCAACCCCATTCCTGAGCAGCTCCTTCTGCAGGCGCTCGTAGACGATGGGGGCCTCCCGCGCCTCACCGCGTCCGTGGCTGTCCAAGGTGCGCGCGATGGTCGTGAGGCAGAGGCGGCCGTGGCGCCGCCAGAGCACCTCGAAGGCGTCCTGGTCGCCCGTGACGCAGCCCTCGATCAGGGCGGCGTCCATTGCGTGGCTGTAGGGCGTGGGCAGCGACACAGACGCAGAGTCGCAAACCCGGGCGCTCGCGGTCAACGACGGCCGCCCGGCGATGAATGTTTTTCATCCGACGTCTGTGAATTTCCCGCAATTTCACCGGCCGCTTTGACATCCCGGCGCCGCGTACCTAATGTCGACACCCCATGGCGGACCGCATCGGCAACTGTCGCATCGTCGGCGAGATCGGCAGCGGCGGCATGGCCGTCGTCTACAAGGCCGTACAGGAGCCTCTGGGCCGGATCGTCGCGATCAAGGCGCTCAAGCCGTCGATCGCCATGGACAGCCAATTCGCGCAGCGCTTCGAGCGCGAGGCGCACTTCATGGCGTCGCTGCAGCACGAGAACATCCTGCACGTCATCGACTTCGTGAAGGACGGCCACTCCATGTACATCATCATGGAGTACGTCGAGGGCATCGACCTCTACGACATGCTCGAGCACAGCCCGCGCCTGCCCGTGGAGGTCGCGAGCATCATCGCCCTGCAGGTCTGCCGCGCCCTCGACTACGCCCACTTTCGGGGCATCATCCACCGCGACATCAAGCCCGCGAACGTGATGATCTCGAAGAAGGGCGAGGTGAAGCTGATGGACTTCGGCATCGCCAAGGGCGACAAGCTCGCCGACCTCACGGAGACGGGCACGGGCCTCGGCACGCCGAGCTACATGAGCCCCGAGCAGATCCTCGGCGACAAGCTCGACTTCCGCAGCGACGTCTTCTCCATCGGCATCGTGCTCTACCAGATGATCACCGGCGAGAAGCCCTTCGTGGAGGACGACTCGCGCACGGTGATGCAGAAGATCCGCCTCGATCGCTACGTGTCGCCGCGCAAGGCGAACCCGCACGTGCCGCGTCAGCTCGAGCGCATCCTCGCGCGCTGCATGGAGAAGATGCCGGCGAATCGCTACCCGACGACGCAGGCGCTGATCGACGACCTGATGGAATTCCTCGCGCCACGCGTGCCCATGAACTACAGCGCGCGCCTCGTGCTCTACATGCGCGACGTCGGCATCCTCACGGATCAAGAGGCGGACGCGATCTTGGCCGCCGGCGCGAGCCGCGCGCCGAGGAGCTCGCCGGTGGACGCCCGCCTCGTGCGCCACGTGGGCATGGCTAGCGCTGTCTTCTTGGCGCTGATCGTGGGTGCGGGCGTGACGATTCAAGCCAAGGCGGGGCGACTCGCGGGCGACCCCGACGAATTCGCCGCAGAGTCTGGCGCGCCCGTGGTGCCCGAACGGGCGGGCTCGCTGCTAGTCGTGGTCGATCCCTGGGCCGAGGTCTACATAGACGGTCAGCATGTCGCCACGACGCCCACGGCGCGACCCATCTCCCTGCCGCCGGGGCGACACTTCTTGAAGCTCTCGAACCCCTACTTTCAGCAGGTCGACCGAGAGATCCGCATTCGCCCCGGAGAGACGGAACGCCTGGAGCTCGAGCTGCCGGCGCTGACGGTGGAGGACGCGGGGATCATCGAAGGGGATCAGCAGCCACACGCCAGGGGCGGGCCATGAAGCCGTCCAAGGTCGTCCTCTTGACCGCGCTGGCAGGGCTGCTCTCGTGCCTTGGGCTGATGCTCCACTCGGGCGCGCAGGCCGACCGAAACTTCACGCACGTCGTGCGTGCGGGCGAGACCCTCGCGTCCATCGCCCAGCGCTACTACGGCGATCCGCGGCGCGAGAACGTGCTGGTGGCGGAGAACGGCCTCACGACCCAAGGCGGCGCGGCGATCGTGGTGGGCATGCGCCTGACCGTGCCCTGGGTGAGCTACCATCGCGTCACGGCGGGCGAGACCTGGGCGCGCATCGCCGAGCAATATTACGGAGACGCGCGGCGCGCCTTCGTGCTGATCGAGGCGAATCAGGGCAGCTCGGGCGAACAGCCCGATGATGGCGCGGAGCTCGTCGTTCCCTACCCGCTTCGCCACGTGGCTGCGCAGGGCGACAGCATGCCGCGTCTGGCCAAGCTCTACTATGGGAGCTCCGATCGTGGGCGAAAGCTCCGGCGCTTCAACTTCGTCCGCGGAAATCGGCTCGATCGCGGGCGCATCGTGCTGGTGCCGCTCTCGGATCTGCGACTCTCGGACGAGGGCCGGCGCCTGGTCGAGCAGGAGACCGGCCTCGCGCCTCCCGCGGGCGCGACCCGCGCATTGCAGCAGCGCATCGACGCCAGGCTGCCGCATCTGGCCGAGCACGTGCGCCACGGTCGCTACGCCGAGGCGGTGGCGCTGGCGAATCGCCTGCTCGGCACGGGCGCGCTCACGGGCAATCAGATCGTGACGATCCAGCGCGTGCTCGGCACGGCCTTCGTGGCTCTGGGTCGCGCGGACCTGGCCGAGAACGCCTTCCGCGCCGCCCTCGAGCGGCAACCGGATCTGGTGCTCGACACGCTGCGGACCTCGCCCACGGTGATGGCCGCCTTCGAGAGCGCCAAGGCCGCGCGCGAGTCGGACGCAGGCGTGGATGGCGGCGCAGCGGACGGCGGCGTGCCGGACGCGAGCGACGCGGGCGAATGACGGCGCACGCCAAGCTCGACCCCGACAAGATCCTGCAGACGAGCGAGCGCCTCGAGGCGCGCATCTGCGAGCGCTTCCCCGAGTCGGGCCTCGCCCGGGTGTGCGAGCGGCTCGTCCAACTCGCGGATCACGCCCGCGAGACCTCGGAGCAGATCCGAAGGCCTCAGATCCCCATCCGCGTCGCCAGCGTGCTGATCATCGGCCTGATGCTGGCCGCCATCGTCGCCGCCGCGTGGGCGGCGTTGACCCAGAGCACGGGTGGACGCCTGAGCTGGAGCGATCTGGTGCAGGTCGCCGAGGCAGCCGTCAACGATCTGGTGCTGGTGGGCGTCGCCATCTACTTCTTGGCCTCCTTCGAGCGGCGGATCAAGCGCGCTCGCGTAGTGCGCGCCCTGCACGATCTCCGGCGCATGGCGCATCTGATCGACGTGCATCAGCTGACCAAGACGCCCTATCGAGCGGAGGATCTCAGACCCGAATCCGAGGCCGAAGCCGTCCAGACGTCTAGCAGCCCGAAGCGTCACCTGTCGCGTTTTCAGATGGGGCGCTACCTCGACTATTGCAGCGAGATGCTGTCTTTGACGGGTAAGATCTCCGCGCTCTACGGCGACGGATTCGGTGACGCAGTGGCCCTCGAGGCAGTCAACGGCGTGGAGGCGCTGACCATCGGCCTGCAGCGCAAGATCTGGCAGAAGATGATGCTACTCTCGAGCGGATCTGCCGGCGGCAAATAGCTCAGCGTGAGGCGAGCTCGAAGGCCGGGCTCTCGACGCGTTGCCTGCCGTCGCAGCTCGTGAGCACGAAGCGATACGTCCCGGCGGGCGCCGGAGCGCAACGCGTACAGATGCACTGCGCGTCGCCGAGTGTGCCGAGCCAAGGCGGTGGCCGCAGCTCAGCGCCCACCACGATCTCGACGCACTCGGGTGCCGGAGTCTGGCAGTCCGCGCGCAGCTCGAGCCCTGCGACGCTGCCTACGGGCTCGAAGCGTCCGTCCACCTCACGCTCGACGCCGATGGTCCTAGCGAGGCGCGCTGTCCCGCCGTGGACCTCGACCACCGCCGTCACAGCGCCTCCTTCGGCCAGCTCGCCACGCACACGAATGTCGAGGGGAGCGTCCGCCGGGGCCGGAGGCTCTACGTCTGCGACCTCACTCGGTTCTGTCGTCGTATTGGTCCCGCCCGTGGCGACCAGCGGGCTTGCGACCGTGGGCGAAGCCTGCTCCGGTGCGTGACCCGCTCCGCAGGCGAGCAGGAGTGGCAGCAAGAGCATCCAAAGCGTCGAGGGGTGCGACATGCGCGAACGGTAGCGCGCGCAGCGGAAACGAAAAAGGCGAAGGCGTCCCACGAATTCGCCCGAGCGGTCGGCGACCGAAGCGCTAGCGGGTCACGCTCTGTAGTTCGGTGAGGCCAAGCGTGTACGAGGCGTGCTCGCCCCGGTTGTAGCTGCCGACCCAGATCAAGTAGCGGCCCGCGTTCCAGCTCTCACCTTCGAGCGCGGGGTTCGTGCCGTTAGTGTCATCGTTGCAGAGCCAGCGACCGTCGGGCGCGCGCACCACCAAGGTGATGTCGGAGCGGCTGTCGGCGAAGATGCGGAAGAAGCGCGTGCGCGTCTGTAGGTTCAGGATGTGGTCGGGCTGTCGCGCGACCCAACCCTGGCAGTCCGGACCCAAATCGCTGGCCGAGATAGCTCCTCCGCTGGTGCCCGCGAGTCGATGGGGATCGGGCGTGAAGCCGCTCCGCAGGCGCGCGTCTTGAAAGTTGCTGCGCCTGCCCGACACGTCGAGAGCCCCGGCGGTGCTCCGCGTGTTGGGCTGAGTCTGCGCCACGCGCGAACCGGAAGTGCCCGCGTGCAGCTCGGAGAAGGACAGGCGGTAGTCCGCGTTCTGGCCTTGTCGGTAGCTACCCACCCACACGAGATACTGACCCGGCTCCCAACGATTGCGCCGCACCTCGGGGTTCGTGCCCTGGCTGTCGTCGTTGCAATACCAGCTGCCGTCGGGCGCCATCACCACCAAGGTCGTGTCCTGACTGCTCGTGGCCGCGACGCGGAAGAAGCCGAAGCCTCCCTCGAGATTGAGCACGTGGTCCGGCCGACGCGCGATCCAGCCCGCGCAGCCCGTGGCGACTCGGCGAGCCGCGATGCGACCACCGCTGCTGCCTGTGAGGACGTGGGGATCCGGGGTGAAGCCGCTCTGAAGCCAGGCGCCCTGCGAATTGCTGCGGCGACCAGAGAGATCCAGGCGGCGGAGATCTGCACCGGTCTCGGTCGAGCCCGGTGTCTCGGCTAGCGTCTGCCGGGCCCTCTGCGCCACGGTCGTCTGATGGGCGATCGGGGCGCTGCCCACGCTCGACGGCGTCGTGCTCGCGAGCTCGGTGAAGTGCAGCCGGTAGCTCGCTCGCGTGCCGCGCGTGTAGCTGCCGACCCAGATGCGATAGGTGCCCACGGGCCACGAGCCTTCCACGGAGGGGTTTTGTCCGTAGGTGTCGTCGTTGCAGCGCAGCTGTCCGTCGGGCGTCTGGATCACGAGGGTCGTGTCCTGGTTGGAGACCGCGAAAACGCGCAAGAAACGGAACCTGCGCTGCACGTTGAAGATGTGATCCGGGTTGCTCGCGATCCAACCTCGACAGCTCGCGTTCAGGCGCTGCGCCTCACTTTGCCCGCCGCTGCTGCCCTGGGTGACGCTCGGATCCGGCATGAAACCGGGCGCGAGCGTGACTGCGTCGAAATTCGAGCGCTGAGCATGTGCCGACGAGAGCGCGCCGGGAGCGAGAAAGATCACCGCTGCGCAGGTCATCGCGCATGCACCGGAAACGGACCAACTCATATGCACCTCCTCCACCGTGTGCGGTGAGTACCGACGACGGCTGAGCGCGCCCGATATTCACAGCCTTCCCAGGTTCACCTCTCGAACCGCGTTTCGATGGGATGTTACCACGGCTTCGTGGTGTCAGCGGGCAGAGAGCACGAGCGCCACGCACGCGAGCAGCAGGACTCCCACGACGAAGGCGATGGCGAGGGGAGGCAGCGCGCGCTTCGTCGGGCTCGGGTGGCCGGTCGGTGGCGTGCGCGGCGGTGGAGGCGGCAAGCTCGATCCGCGAAGTCCCGCTGCGGAGGCGAAGGCGTCGGCGAGCAGGGCAGGCCCGGGATATCGCTCCTCGGCGCGCGGCGACATGGCCCGCTCGAGCACAGCGGTCAGCGCCGGCGGCAGCTCCGGGCGCAGCTCGTACAGGGGCGTTTGCTTCCCCTGAAGGATCGCACCGAGAAGCTGCGCGTGATCCGAGACCGCGAAGGGCGAGCGTCCGGCCAGAGCTTCGTAGAGGATCACACCGAGCGCATACACATCGGAGCGCGCGTCGGCAGCGCTCGCCGAGGCGATCTGTTCGGGTGCCATGTAGCGCGGAGTCCCGAGCACGACGCCCTGCTCCGTGAGCTTCTCCGATCCGATGGCGCTGGAGAGACCAAAATCGAGGATCTTCGCCGCGGGGATGCCCGTCACCGGCAAGAAGATGTTGTCGGGCTTGAGGTCACGGTGGATGACGCCGGCCGCGTGGGCGCTCTCGAGAGCCTCGGCCGTGGCGTCGAGGATCGAGGCCACCTGATGAGGTTGAAGCGATCCTCTGTCTTCGATGCGCTCACGCAGAGTCTGCCCCTCGAGCTTCTCCATGGCGATCCACGGCACGCCCTCGGGCGATTGTCCCAAGGCGTGAAGTTGAACGATGCAGGGATGCTTCAAGGTCAGGAGGATCTGAGACTCACGACGGAAACGCTCTCGCGCCTCTTCACTCGGGAGACGCTTGGCGCCGAGCACCTTCAGGGCCACCACCGAGTCGTCCGTCAGATCGCACGCCTCGAAGACCGTGCCCATACCGCCATGACCGAGCACTCCGTCGATTCGGAATCGGTCATCGAAGAAGGTTCCGTCCGCGAAGGCTGACTGGACAACGGTAGCCTCGTCCTCGTCGAAGAACTCCTGCTCTCCGCTCGCCTCCCCCGACTCGTCGGTCACAGCCGCTCCACCTCCTCCACACCCGTGACACGCGAGATGCCTCGCATCACGGTGCGAAGCCGCGAGAGATCGCGAACGGCGAACTGAAAGGTGTTCACCGCGTGCCCGTTCGTGCTGCGGCAGGTGGCCTCGTTGATGTTCACTCCGTTGTCGGTGAACACGGCGGAGACCTGCGTGAGGATGCCCGGCGTGTCGGAGGTGATGACGCGCAGGGCCACGGGCAAGTCGACAGTCGACGTCTTGGCCCAGCTGACCTCGATGCGGCGCTCTGGATCGAGCTCCATGGCCCGTGGACACGCGCGCCGATGAACGGTGACGCCGCGTCCTCGGGTGATCCACCCGACCACCGGATCGCCAGCCACGGGGGTGCAGCATTTGGCGAAGCGCACCAGGATGTCATCGAGGCCGTCGATGCGGATTCCGTCGGTCTTGTCGGCGCCCGTGACGCGGCTGACCGTGCGCTCGAAGAGGCTGGGCCGAAGACTCTCGCGGGTGGCCTTCTCCACGGGCGCGACGGTCTCGACGGCTTGCGCCGCGGAGATTCTTCCGTAGCCGACCTGGGCGTAGAGTTCGTTCTCAGAGCCCAGGCGCAGCTTCTCGATCGCCTTCTTGAGCTCGCCGCTCTTGCTGAAACGCGAGAGCGAGATGTCGTGCTTGCGCAGGGCTCGCTCGATCAGATCCCGTCCGAGCCTCATGGAGCGCTTGCGCTCCTCGCTGCGCAGATAGGCGCGAATCTTGGAACGCGCACGCCCGCTGGCGACGAAGCCGAGCCAATCCTTGCTCGGTCTCTGGTCCTTGCGCGTGAGGATCTCCACGACGTCCCCATTGTGCAGCTCGTGCTTCAGCGGAACCATCACACCATTCAGACGCGCTCCCGTGCAGTGATTGCCCACCTCGGAGTGAATCGAGTAGGCGAAGTCGAGCGGCGTCGCGCCACGCGGAAACGTCTTTACATCACCCTGAGGGGTGAATACGTAGACATCGTCCGGAAACAGATCGACCTTGATGCTCTCGTAGAATTCCGCCGGGTCCGCGACATCTTTCTGGAATTCCATCAGCTGCCTGAGCCAGGCGAAGCGCTCCGCGTCCTTGCCGCTCGGTCCGCTGCCTTGCGCTTTGTATTGCCAATGGGCCGCGATACCGAGCTCCGCCGTGCGGTGCATGGCCTGCGTGCGGATCTGAACCTCGATGCGCCGGTTGCCTGGACCGATCACCGTGGTGTGCAGCGATTGGTACATGTTCGGCTTGGGCAGCGCGATATAGTCCTTGAAACGGCCGGGGATGGGCGTCCACTCCGAGTGGATCACCCCGAGCGCCGCGTAGCAGTCGGAGACGTTCTCCATCAGCACGCGGAAGGCGACGAGATCGTGGATCTGCTCGAAGGCGCAGCCCGTGCGACGCATCTTTCGGTAGATGGAGTAGGCGTGCTTGCGGCGACCCGTGACCTCCATGGCGAAGCCGCGGGTGATCAGCATGCGCTTGATGCGCTTCTCCACGTCCGCGATGTAGCGCGTGGTGTCCTTGGTGGCCTTCTTGACCTTGTGCTCGAGCTCGACGGCCACCTCGGGGTAGAGGTAGCGGAAGCTCAGATCTTCGAGCTCGGCCTTGATCCAGTGAATGCCGAGGCGTCCGGCCAGAGGCGCGTAGATCTCGATGGTCTCGCTCGCGATGCGCTCCTGCGACTCGGGCTTCATGTGCTCGAGGGTGCGCATGTTGGCGAGGCGATCGGCGAGCTTCACGAGCAGTACGCGGATGTCGCGCGCCATGGCCACGAGCATCTTGCGGAAGCTCTCCGCCTGGCGATCCTCCTTGGAGGTGAAGTTGACCTTGCCGAGCTTGGTGACCCCGTCGACGAGGAAGGAGATCTCCTCGCTGAAGAGCGCGGCGATGTCCTCGTTCGAGACGCCCTCGCAGTCCTCGACCACGTCGTGGAGCAAGGCCGCGCAGATGCTCGCGGTGTCGAGGTGCAGATCGGCGATCAGGTCCGCGACGCCGACGGGGTGCACGAAATAAGGCTCACCCGACTTGCGCTTCTGGCCCTCGTGCATGCGCGAGGCGTAGACATAGGCCTTGTTGATCAGATCGGTGTCCGCCGCCGGATCGTAGCTCCGAACTTTACTGAGGATATCCGTGAGCCGGACCGTCATCTAGGCGCCATGGTCTGACAGTTCAGTCTAGCGCGCCCCAACACGCGCACTGCGAACTTCGCCGCTCTGCGGCTAGCGGCCGCAGGTCGAACGAGTCCATATCGGGGGGAGCACTAGCCAATCAGGTGCAAACTAACACTGCCATGGGAGCCGGACAAGCAAGCCGCCACCATTTCGGGACGGTCCACGTTCCATCCTGTCTAGGCCGTCGCGTCCAGCTCGATGGCCTCGATGTGCGCCATGAGCTCCGGCGTGAGCTCGGGGACGGATCGACAGGGCGTGCCGAGGAACGCCCCGAAGAGAGTTCCACCCATGCGCGTCAGGCTCGAGTCCGAGGCGATGGTGAGCGAGAGCAGCTGCTTGCGATGGGGCAGCAGCGCCGTCTGCCACGCCTTGCGCGCGGCGCTCGCGTAGCCCTGAACGCAGCACACGTCCATCACCACATGCGCCCGGCGAGAGCCCAGGAGCTCGAGGAATCGACCGGCCGAAGACTCCCCAGCTTCGACGGTCACTCGACCACGAAAGGTGACCACCAACACCGAGGAGCGCGGCGAAGACCAACACACCGACCATTCGTCCGAGAGAGACACTACAGACGATAGTAAACGGACAGCAGCAGAATCCTGAAGGGGGATCCAGACGCTGCGCGGACCTGACGTCGTCAGTTGATAGCGGCGAACGCGGCCACGGTAGTCGCAACCGAGGCGCTCAGGAGAATCGCAAGCCAGAGTCCGGTCGTCTTGCCTGGGGAATACACGTGCGCCTCCACCAGCTCGATCTGATCGAGGGGGATGGTGACGGCGCTGCGGTTGGAGCCCGCGACGGTCAGCGATTGCCCCGGCTGCAGCGAGGAGATCACCGGGTCGTCGAAGTCGATGGCGCCGGCGGTCGTGTTCACGCGCAGGCCGGGCTCCCCCGCGATCCGCACCGTGCGTCCGTCCGGTCGGTGAAGGCTGCGCACGCTGACCTCGTTGATCGAGATGCTCTCACCGTGGGTGCCCACCGCGCTCCCCACCTGCGTCACGTGCATGTTGTTCAGCAGCGGCGTTTCCGTCGTGCGGATCGGGACCCAGCTGTAACAACCGCTCAGCGTGCTCACGAAGAGCAACGCGACCATCGATGGACTCTTCATTGCCTACTCGCCTCTTCGGTTTCGGGTTGTCGACGCTGACCTCCAGCGATGACGATGCCTAGGCGCAGCGTGGCGTCCCATCCATGTGGCGCGAAGCCGAAGGCGGCGGCCAACTCCAGGCTGTGTGAGGCGTTCAGGTAGGCGCCCGCCTCGAGCCGACCGATGAGCGACAAGCGCGCCGCAACCGACGAAGTGGTGGGTCCGCGATCCGTGCGGCTCTCCCGGCCCGACGTCGGGGCATACCAATAGCTGTCGGCCTCGAGCACGAAGAGATCCAACGCCGGCGCGACGAACAAGCCGAGATAGAACGTGGGCTTCTGCTCGGTCAGCCCCGGTCCGAAGCGGAAGCCGACGTCGAGAGCCGCGCGCAGGAGCTGACCACGACGACGATGATCTACGCGAGAGTAGTCGGGGTCGTAGTACAGACGCTGACGGTTCCAATAGGTGTAGGTGCCGAGCCACGACACATCGAGTCCGCTGGAGAATTCGATATTCGACCGAAGCGCGTAGACGAGTCGCGCGCCCAGCCCGGCGAGAGCGTTTATCCTCGATGAATCTTGTAGATACTCGCTGGTCGGCCACTTGAATGGCTTCCCGATGCCAGTCATGCCTGCGCTCACGGTGAGCACCAACCGTGGCCCGGGTCGAGTCGCGCGCCAAGCCGCGAACTCTTGGGCCCGGCGAAGACGACTTTGCCGATGCGGATGGGGGCTCGCGGCGAAGTCGCGCCACGCCTGCACGCTCGAGGTCGTGACGGCAAGTCCGGTCGTGGCGGGCGCGCTCGCGTCCGTCGTCTGCGCCGGCGTGGTTGGCAAGGAGGGCGCAGCTGCCGTGGGCGGCGTAGCTGGCGTGGTCGCCGTGGGCGAGCCCGGGACCGGCGGAGCGGCCGGGCCGACGTAGCGTGTGCCGTCGACATGAGTCGTCCGCTGCGCCACGGCCGTGCCCCGGAAGGTGCCGCCGCGCCCGTCCGGTAGCGTCAGCACCACGACGACCGCGCCCGCGACCAAGCGCAGGGGAGCGGGAAGCACTGCGACCTGTGCTCCGTCGGCGCTGGCCGTCGTGCCCGCAGGCAGGCCGTCGATGATCAGCGTGCCGAGGTGGCGTGCGGACTCGGTCACCACCAGCGCGAGGGCCTCGGCGTGCGCCGCCACCCACGACTCATCCGGCGCCTGCAGCGCCGCCTGTGCGTGCGCTTCGGCCCGACGGTAGTCACCGACAGCAGACTCCTCGAGCGCCAGCCGGCCTTCGACCCCCGGATCGCCTCCACGCGTCTCGAGCTGTCGAAGCAGAGCCAGAGCCCCAGCGTGCTCACCGGCCGCGATCAGCTGATCCGCGGAACGCAGCAGCGGATCGGACTCGCCAGGCCTGGCGGGCTGGGCCGCGACGACTCGACCCATGAGCAGGCCCGCGCAGACCACGGCGAGCGACAGCGCGCGCACACTCGAACAACAACTTCGTTTCCCCATCTCCACTCTCCCGACGCGGCCGAGGGCGCGAGCGTGGAATGCCTGAAGAGACCGATCTGTGCAAGCTTCATCACGTTGGACCGCCTTCGATCGAGCCAAGCCGCGAGCTCGCGCAGCTGGTAGGCTAGGACCCGATGCTGAGCTTGAAGGAGAAGGCGCTGGCCGCGCTGCGCGGTCGCCGCCGCGTGGCGCCGCTCGTCTTGGTGGTGGCTGCCTTGACGGTGGGCGGAGTCGTGTTCCGCGCCTATCCGCGAGAGGTGCGCATTCGATACGCCCTCGGCCCGGATCACGTGCGCGTGCACGATCTGTGGCTGAGCTATCAGCACGATGGCGAGCTGGTGCGCGCGGCGCACTTTCACTATGAGGATGGAGCTCCCGAACGCGTCTTCCACACGTTGGAGCTGGCCGCCGGGCGCTACGTGATCCAAGCCGAGCTGCGTGGGCCGGACCTGAACCAAGACCTCTCACGTGCGCTCGTCGCGCCCGCCGAGGGACGCGTACGGATCCGCCTGTACGAAGCTCCCGAGGCCTTCGCTCGCGCCCACAGGGAGCTCAGCCCATGACCGGCACGCGCGCCTTCGGTCGCGGTGAGGGCGGACGCCAAGTGCTGGAGCTGCCTCGCTGCAAGCTCGTGGTGTTGAGTGGCGACCAGCGCGGCGAAGAGGCGCTGATGGCGGGCGAGGTCTACCGCATCGGCAAGAGCGCCAAGAACGATCTCGTGCTCGACGACGAGACCGTCTCGCGCGCTCACTGCGAGATCCTGCGCGAGGCGCGCGGCTTCCTGCTGCGAGATCTCGGCTCGACCAACGGCACGCTGCTCGACGGTGCGGAGATCCGCGAGGCCTATCTCAAGCCGGGCGCCGTGATCACCGTCGGCGAGGTGGAGTTGAAGGTGCGCCCCCACGCGGAGCGCATCGAGGTGCTGCCGAGTGAGTCCGAGCGCTTTGGGCTGGCCTTCGGTCGTTCCCTGGTCATGCGCGAGATCTTCGGCCTGCTCGAGCGCCTCGCGCCCACGGACGCGACGATGCTGCTCGGCGGGGAGACCGGCACGGGCAAGGACGTGCTCGCCCGCTCCATCCACGCGGCGAGCCCGCGCGCGGACAAGCCCTTCATCGTGGTGGACTGCGGCGCGGTCGTGGGCACGCTGATCGCGAGTGAGCTCTTCGGTCACGAGCGCGGCGCCTTCACGGGAGCCAACGCTCGGCGCGAGGGCGCCTTCGAGCTCGCCGACGGGGGCACTCTCTTTCTCGACGAGGTCGGTGAGCTGCCCCTCGACTTGCAGCCGAAGCTCCTGCGCGTGCTCGAGGAGCGGCGCTTTCGGCGCGTAGGAGGGAGTCGCGAGATCCGTGTGGACGTGCGCATCATCGCGGCGTCGAAGCGAAACCTCGAGATGGAGGTGGCGCGGGGCAAGTTCCGCGAAGACCTCTTCTTCCGCCTCGCCGTTGTCCCCGTCACCGTGCCCCCGCTGCGCGAGCGCCTCGACGACGTGCCCCTGCTGGCCGAGACGCTGCTCGCCGCCTTCGTGCAGAAGCAGATGGGGCGGCCGAGCCTGAAGCTCTCGGAGGAGGCGAGCGCCGGGCTGCGTGCCCACGACTGGCCCGGCAACGTGCGCGAGCTGCGCAACGTGCTCGAGCGAGCCGGCTACATGACGCTCGCCATGGGGCAGACGGAGGTCGGCGTCGCACATCTGCCCGCGGGTCTCGCCGGCGTCTCCATGGGCTCTACCAGCCTGCCGACCTTCGATCCGGCGCTGAGCTACCGCGAGACGAAGACGCGCTTCGAGGAGGACTTCGAGAGCCGCTACGTGCGCTGGCTGCTCGAACGTCACGAGGGCAACGTCTCGGCCGCCGCGCGCGCTGCCGACATGGACCGAAAATACCTGAGCAAGCTGGCGAAGAAGCACGGCCTCAGGTGAGCGCGACGCTAGTCGCTGGACTCGCCTGACTCGCTGACCTCCGGCGCCACGGTGTCCCCCTCGATGCGCATGAAGTTCAGGACCTGTTCGAGCACGTCTCGGCGCTCTGGACCGGCCACCCGCTCGAGCTCCTCGAGGCGCACACCGCCGCGTCCGGCGCGAAACAGCGCCGCGCGGGCGATGGCGTTGTTGTACTCGCGGATGAAGGCGTCGAGGTCCGCGATCCGGACGACCTCGGGATCCAGCTCTTGCGAGTCTCCGAGGGCGTCCGCGTGGACCTGCCACAGCTCGAGCGTGCTCGCGCTTGGCGGGAGGATCTGCGTGCGACGGTAGGGAGGTGAATCGAAACCCACGCGCCCCACGCGATTGGTCAAGAGTTCGCGTCCATCTTGCCAGCTGCTGGAGAATTCGAGCAGGTGCTTCGCGCTCTCCGCCGGGCCGAGCTGCGCGATCACGGCGCTGGCCGCTCCGCTCTCGTGGCGGAAGGCGCGCAGACAGACGGACAGCTTCTTTCCGAAGCGTCGATCGAGGGTCATGCTCGCGGTCAGAGTGCGATCCTCCAGATCCCCGAGGTGGATGAACCCCAACTCGAACAGCTCCCTGGTCGTGACGTCGAAGAAGCGTCGGTCGAGGTGATCGTGATCGTGCAGCCGAGTGGGCACGAGCTCGTGAGGTCTGGCGTCCGTGAGCTGACGCGCTACCTCGCGCAGCCCCTTGGCCGCACGCCTCAATGGCGAGGCGCGCAGCACCAAGAGCGCGCCCGCGGCGATCGCCGCCAGACCCAAGGCAGCCCCCGAGTGTCCGAGCCGGGCGCTCCTCAACAAGAGCGCCGACGCCACCGCGAGCAGAATCCACAGACCGAGCTTGAGCAGCCGCATGCCTCCTCATACTCGCCCTCGCTCAGGCTTTCGAGCCGACCCGCTCTCACGGTGATAGGGTCCCGGCGAGGAGCCCCCATGCGCAGAAACAACATCTCCCTGATCTTCGCTGGGCTGATCGCCATCGGCGCCTTCGGCGTCGTGGTACATCTGCTCGGCGGGACCAACCCCTTCACGCCGGCTGGCTATGAAGGCTACGTGCTCTATCGTCCCCTGATCTTCGGCCAACGCGAGTTCGTCGAGGCGCAGACCGGACCCACGTCCACCGGTTGGCGCTGGCGGCAGTCCGTCCAGAACATCGACGTGCGGCCTGCGACCCATTCGGAGCAGATGCACATCTTCAGCTCCGACAACCTCGAGGTCAGCTTCGATGTGCACGCTCGCATCCAGATTCGGCCCGACACGATTCGGGCCGTCGTCGAGCATTTCAGCGGCGAAGGTTGGTACGACAACAACGTGAAACGTCCCTACCGCACGGCGGTGCGCGAGGAGGTGCGACAGCACGACGCCTTCGCCATCAAGGACGACAGCGAACGCATCGCCGAGACCATCCTCACGCGGCTGCAGAGCGAGTACGCGGACACGCCCTTCGAGTTCCTCGCCGTCTCCATCGGCAACATCGACTATCCCGACTCGGTCGAGGCCAGCGTCGTCGCCAACCTCGCGGCGGAGCAGCGACGCCAACGCATGGAAGTGCAGCGCCAGATCGCCGAGGCAGATGCGCAGATCCGCGAGGTGAGAGCTCGCGGAGAGGCGGAGGCTCAGCGCATTCAGCAGGAGACGCTGACCTCACGCTATGTGCAACATGAGGCGGCGGACCTATACAACACGCTCGCCGATGATACGGACGACGAGGACGGCGTCTCCCGTGCCCGAGTCGTGATCGTCTTGCCCACGCGCGCAGACCGCGCCGGCGTGCCCCGCGTCTATCAAGGAGACGGCCGATGAAGCATCGAATCACCACCTTGGCGCTGCTCGCGCTGTTCTCACTGACGCTTTCCGCCTGCGCCAACAAGTCGACGCCCGAGGGCTTCGAAGGCTACATCACGCATGTCCCGCTGATCTTCGGACAGGCTGGGTACGTGGGCAATCAGATCGGCCCTACGTCGACGGGCATGGTCTGGCGAGAATTCGTTGTCAATGTGGATATGCGGCCGAAAAACTACTCCGAGGAATTCCATATCCTGAGCAAGGATAACCTCAACGTCGGCTTCGAAGCTCACGCGCGCATCAGCTTGAAGGATGGATCCGTGCGTGACGTCGTGGAGTCTCTCGGTGGTGATAACCGAGCGGGAATGGACCAGCAGGAGGGGTTGCCCGAGTGGTACCTGCGGAACGTGCAGCGGCCCTATCGTGCAGCCGTGCGCGACATCGTTCATCAATACGATGCCTATGATATTCAGTCGAAGACGGCTGAGATCGGCGTGCATGTCCTCGAACGACTTCAGGAAGAATACGGCGACACCTCCATCGTCTTCGAGACCATGTCGATCGGCAACCTGTCGTACCCCGACGCCATCAACCAAGAGATTCAACGCAAGCTCGCGGCGGAGCAGAACCTAGAGCGCAAAGAGCGCGAGCGGCAGATCGCCGAGCAGGAGGCGCAGATCATGATGACCGACGCACGCGGACGCGCCGCGGCGCAGCGCATCGTCAACGAGACGCTCACGGATCTCTACGTGCAGCACGAGATGATCACTGGCTTCGAGGCCTTGGCGCGCTCCTCACGCACCACGATCATCGCGGCGCCTGTGGGGGATTCTCAGTCGTCTCCCGTGATCTTGAGCTTGGGGCAATAGCCGCGGGCTGCGATCAGACCTGAGCGGCAGAGCTCAGGGCTGATCGCTAGAACGAAGCCCTCAGCTCTTCTTGCCGAAGATGCTCAGCTTCAGGTGGGCGAGTTGGCTCCCCACCAGATGACCGGCGAGCTGAAGCTTGCCCTCGTCGACCCGCTTGGACAGCGCGCCCGCCTCGTATTGCTGCCGCGCCTTGCTCCGCTGGAGCTTGCCGCTGCTCGTCTTGGGGATCGTGCCGGCCTCGACCACGACCACCTCGTCGACGGTCAGGCCCGTGTCCTGTGACACCCGCGTGCGGATAGCCTGCTCGAGCTGCTCCCGCCGTGCGATCTCCTTGGTCTCGGCGACGATCACCACGGCCTCTCGCCCGAGCCCGTCCTCGAAGCTCGGAAACGCTACGCTGTTGCCCGCGCGCACGCCGTCCACCTCACAGGCTGACCACTCGAGATCCTGTGGGTAGTAGTTCTTGCCGTTGACGATGATGACGTCCTTGGCGCGCCCGCAGATGTAGATGTTCCCCTCCGCCAAGTAGCCGAGGTCGCCCGTGCGCATGAACCCGTCCTCGCCGATCGTCTCTGCCGTGGCCTCGGGCATCTCGTAGTAGCCGCGCATCACGCTCGGACCGCGCAGCTCAATCTCGCCCACGTGTCGTTCGCTCAAGACCTCCCGGCTCTCCACGTCCACGATGCGGATCTCGTGCCCGGGGAAGGCGCCTCCGCAGTGGACGATCTCGAGCAGCTCGTCGGCAGGCGAGTCCTCCGCGGCGGGCTTGGCCTCGCCCTCGGTCCACAGCTCGTCACGCAGCACGCGATCCACCGGCACGCCGGTAGAGAAGGCGATGGCCAGCGTGTGCTCCGCCATGCCGTAGCTCGGCACGAAGGCAGAGTGGGAGAAACCTATGGAAGCGAAGCGATCGGCGAAGGCCGCCAGAGTAGCCGCCTGGATCGGCTCGGCGCCACAGCCCGCCACGCGCACGTGGGAGAGATCCAGCCCCTCGAGATCGCGATCGCGCACGCGCTTGGCCGTGATGGCGTAGGAGAAGTTCGGGCCGTAGGTGATCGTCCCCTTGTGTCGGCTGAGGATCTCCAGCCAGGTCACGGGGCGCTTCAGGAAGGTCATGGGCGACATGAAGGTGACGGGCACGCGATGGTGAATCGGCGCGATCACGAAGCCGATCAGGCCCATGTCGTGGAAGAGCGGCAGCCAGCTCACGCCGCGGTCGTCGTCGTGACTTCCGAGCCCTTCGTGCATGATGGCCCAGGCGTTCTCTGCGAGGTTTCCATGGGTGACGATCACACCCTTGGGCTTGCTGGTGGAGCCCGACGTGAACTGGATGAAGGCCGTGTCGTCCAGGCCGAGCCCGGGATCGCGCCACAGGCTGGCGTCGCCCTCGAGATCGCCCATCAGCAGGATCTCGCGCAGATCGGGTGCGGACTCGTGCACCTTGCCGATCACGGCCTTGATCTGGCGCGTGGTGACCAAGAGGCGGCTCTTCGAGGCGCTGACGATGTGACGACAGTGCTCGAGGTATCCGCCGAGCTGGCCGACGCCCATGGGCGGATACAGCGGCACGGGCACACCACCGCCTTGAATGACGCCGAGGAAGCTGGGCACGAAGTCTTCCGCGTCGGGCAGGATCAAGGCCACGTGGTCGCCCTTCTTCATGCCGTGTTCGGTCAGGGCGACGCCGATGGACTTGGCCTGCGCCAAGAGATCGAGCCATGGGACCTCGGTCTCGCTCAGGTCGTCGGCCACGAAGGTGAAGCCGTAGCCGTGGCGTTCGGTGGCACGCGCGAGGGCGTCGGGGAGTGTTCGGAGGATTTTTTCGGTCATGTGGAGCTGGGCGATCTAGCGCCAAAGCACTGCGGCGGCTAGACCCCTCCGCGTCGAATTGCAGCTTCAATGCCCAGGGTAGTCGACGTGTACGACGTAGTGTTGATGCGCGCGTGCGCTGATGCGGACGTCACGGGTGCCCATGATATGCCCCACGCCGCCCCCGAGTTGGTGGGGCCCGACGGGGAGCACGACGATCGCGGGGGAGCGACCGATGTAGCGGCCGTCGACCCAGACGCTGCCCCAAGGGTCGGTGCGGATGGTGACCGAGGCGGTGCCCGACGCCATGCGTGAGCCCTCGGCGTCTCCAGCCACGGGAGCTGGGGCCTCCGCGGCGGGGTCCGCGGCGACCTCGACCAGCGCTTGGGAGTCAGGCTCTTCGACCATCGCCGAGGACGCGTCGGGCGCGGGCGCCGAAGCGCCCTCATCACCGTCGGGGTCGAGGGCTCGCTTGGCTGTCCGGGCATGCGTGTCAGGGTTGGCGACCGCAGCGCTAGGCACCTGCGCGGCCGCCTCCGAGGCGGTGACCGTCCTCGGCGGCGTCGCCAGGCGGCTCGCTTGGGCGGCGTCGAGTTCAGCGTCGCCTTCCTTCGAGTACGCCCTGAGCCCGAAGGTCAAGGCGGATCCGATCAGCAGCAGCGCCCCGAGGGCCGCCGCGGCCAGGACGACGCGAGGGCGCTCCATCGGCAGCACGACCTCGTCGCTGTTTGGCTCGGACGGGAAGACCACGCCCTCGTTCTCCGCAGAGGTTGCAGGCAATCGCGCTGACGTGAGGGCCAGCTCGATCTTCGGGCTTTGGTGAGGCGTCTCCTGAGGCGCGGCTGGCGACACCGGGGCGGCGGGCGGCGGCGTCGAGGCGATGGCCTTCGGACTCGACGCGAGCGTGCCCTGCGGCACGGGCATGGCGGGCGGCGGCGTCGAGGCGATGGCCTTCGGACTCGAGGGGATCGTC
>JAADHO010000101.1 GCA_013151775.1 Deltaproteobacteria bacterium
CCCGCCGCCGCCGCGCGCGCTGGAGGAGGCCCTCGATCGCAGCAACCGCGCCCTCGAGCAGGCGCGCGACGAGCGCAGCGCGTGCATGGACGGCGCCGCCGCCCTGCGCACCCGCTTCGGTGTCCGCAGACCTTGACGTCCAGCTCCGCTGGCCTCTCCGCCTAGCTGCGGTAGGCTGGGCCCGTGGACGCATTTCTCCCCGCTCTCCGCCCCAGCCTCGCCCTCTGCTTGGCGCTCCTCTGCGCCTGCGGGGGCAACGGCGGCGGTCCCGCGGAGGGCTCCGCCGCGAGCGCGGCCGATGCCGAGGGCGAGCTGGTGACGCCGCCCTTCTCGGTGACGGGCGACTGCGATGGGCTCTTCCTCTACTACATGGACGAGGACGGAGTTCACGCGGTGGAGCATCGCTCGGACGTGCCCGAGGTCGCTCGGGATCGCGTGCGCGTGGAGTCTCCCCGCCTCGGGCCGGGGGATCGCCTCGACCCCGACTCGGTCTACATCGCCGATCTTCGCCAAGCCGGAGCGGACGGAAACTACGCCGTCCGACGGCTGCCGCGGGACACCTTCGACGCCTGGGTCGATCACGCCACAGGTCATGATCAGGTCGAGCAGGTCGCGATGGCGGGGGATCCCGTGATCATCTACGGCGCGCCCTGGTGCGGTGCCTGTCGCGCGCTCGAGGGCTACCTCGACTCCATCGGCGTGCCGCACATCGACAAGGACATCGAGAGCGACGCCAGCGCCCGGGCGGAGATGCAGCAGAAGACGCGGGCCGCGGGCGTTCAGGCCACCGGGATCCCCGTGGTGGACATCGACGGAACCATCCTCCAGGGCTTCGACCGGGGCCGGGTGGATCAGCTGCTCGCGCGTCGGCAGGCGGGCGCGCCCACGGCTCCGAGCGCGCCCACGCCCGCGCCGGGCACCGTCCCCATTTGACGTCGACACGGTGTGAAGTCGACACAGCTTGACGTCGACACCGCGCGCGCCCCGGGCTAAGCAGGCCGCCTCATGGCAGGACTGAATTCCGCGCAGCGCGCCGCCGTCGAGCACGGCGAAGGGCCGATGTTGGTGCTCGCTGGCGCCGGCAGCGGCAAGACCCGCGTGATCACCGAGCGCATCTCGCGTCTGGTGCGCCAAGGCGTGCGGCCCGACCGCCTGCTCGGCGTCACCTTCACCAACAAGGCCGCCGCGGAGATGCTCGAGCGGCTCGCACCCATGGTCGGCGTGGACGTCGCCGAGCGCCTGTGGCTCAGCACGTTTCACAGCTTCGGCGTGCGCTTCCTGCGTGAAGAGTCGGCGGCCCTCGGCTACGGCACGCGCTACGTGATCTTCGATCAGGGCGACGCCATGGGCCTGCTGCGCGAGATCCTGCGGCGCGAGGTGGGCGTCGATCGCGGCCTCGACGCGTCGGCCATCCTCACGCGCATCTCCTTGTACAAGAACGCCTTCCTCGCTCCCGAAGACGTGCCCGAGAGCGACTTCGAGTACGACGCCGTCGCGCGCGAGGCCTACCCGCATTATCAGGACGCCCTGCGCAGCATGCACGCCGTGGACTTCGACGATCTAGTGAGCGAGCCCGTGCGCATCCTGCGGCGTGACGTGGGCATTCGGACGCGCTGGAGGGCGCGCTTCGAGCACCTCCTGGTGGACGAGTTTCAGGACACGAACAAGGCGCAGCTCGAGCTCGTGCGGCTCTTGACCAACGACGCGCGCAACGTCTGCGTGGTGGGCGACGACGATCAGAGCATCTACTCGTGGCGCGGTGCCGACGTGGGCAACATTCTCGACTTCGAGCGCTATTTTCCTGGCGCCAAGGTGGTGAAGCTCGAGGAGAACTACCGCTCCCGTCGACCCATCCTCGAGGTGGCCAACGCCGCCATCGCGCAGAGCAAGGGTCGCCGCCACGGCAAGACCTTGCGGGCCGCTCGGGGCGACGGAGAGCGTGTGCGCCTGGCCAAGGTGCCCGACGCGGAGGCGCAGGCGAAGCTCGTGGTCCGCGAGATCCGGCGCCTGATCAAAGAGGGCGCGCGGCGCGGCGAGATGGCCGTGCTCTACCGCTCCAACCTCACGGCCCGGGTGCTCGAAGAGGAGCTGCGCATCGGTGACATCCCCTACCGCGTGTATGGCGGCAGCAAGGTCTTCGACAAGAAGGAGGTGAAGGACGCCATCGCCTACCTGCGCGCTGTGGTGAACCCGCGGGACGAGCTGAGCCTGCGCCGTATCATCAACTACCCAGCGCGCGGCGTGGGCGCGACCAGCGTCAAGCGCATCGGTGAGTTCGCCCGCGAGCGAGGCATCCCCTTCGGGCGGGCGATGGCTCGCGCGCAGGAGATCCCCGGCGTGCCCGCATCCGCTCAGCGCGGACTACAGCTGCTCGAGGGCGCCCTCGACGACGCGCGACAGCAGCTCGAGCAGGGCAAGGGGCCCGCCGATATCGCCTCCCGGCTGTTCGACAGCGCGGGACTCGTGGCCGAGTTGGGTGCGGAGTCTGGTCCGGTGGGGCAGCGCCGGCTCGCCAACTTGGACTTTCTGCGCCGCAGCCTGAAGCGCTTCGAGGAGCGACAACGTGGGACGTCACTGGCGAATTTTCTCACGCAGATCTCGCTCGACAGTCCGAGCGAGGAGGTCGAGGCGGGGGATCGCGTGACCCTCTCCTCGCTGCACTCGAGCAAGGGGCTCGAGTTCGGCACGGTCTTCTTCCTCGGCTTGGTGGAGGGACAGCTGCCCCACAGCCGCAGCCTCGATCCCAAGATCACGGAGGCGCTGCCCACGGACGTGGAGGAGGAGCGCCGGCTCTTCTACGTGGGTGTGACGCGTGCTCGCGACCGGCTCTACTTGGTCGTGCCGAGTCAGCGCACGACGCGTGGCCGAGTGGTGCCGCTGGTGCCGAGCCGCTTCCTCGAGGGCATGCCCGAGGACGCCTACGAGGAGTACCATCATCAGGGTGAAGAGGCGATGAGCCACGACGAGGTCGCGGCCATGACCGAGGCCCTTCTGGCGCGCCTCTCGGGCGGCTCGAGCTAACCCTTCGCGTCGGCCAAGGACTCGCGCACGGCCGCGAGCAGCTCACTGGGTCTGTAGGGCTTCTTCATCAGCCGTGCCCGCGGCGGGAGCCCCTCCGTGAAGGCCTCAGCCGTGTAGCCCGAGACGAAGAGCACGGGCACCTCGACGAGCTCGCGCAGGCGCTCGGCCAGCTCCACGCCGCCCATGCCGGGCATCACCACATCCGTCAGCAAGAGGTCGATCTCGCGCTCGTGCTGCTCCAGCTGAGTCAGGGCGTCCTGGCCGTCACACGCTACGATCACGTGGTAGCCGTGGCTCTCGATGGTGCGCCGGGTCAACGCTCGCAGGCGGTCGTCGTCCTCCACCAGCAGGATCGTCTCGTCACCGCGCAGGGCGACGGGAGTGCTCTCGCGCTCGGCGGGTGGGACGACGCCCTGGAGCTGTGGCAGATGAATCGAGACGCACGTGCCTCGGCCCACGTGACTGTCGATGGAGAGCACGCCGGCGTGTCGATGGACGATGCCGTAGCAGGTCGAGAGGCCGAGCCCCGTGCCCGCCTCCTTGGTGGTGAAGAAGGGGTCGAGCACATGGGGCATGGCATCGGCCGGGATGCCTTCGCCCGTGTCCGTGACGCGCAGGCGCACCCACTCGCCAGGGCACGCGCCGGGTAGCTCGTCGGCGGCGTGGGCGTCGAGGCTCAGCTCCGCCACCTCGAGCAGCAGCTCTCCGCCCTGGGGCATGGCGTCGCGCGCGTTGGCCACTAGGTTGAGCAGCAGCTGGTCGAGCTGCGCCGGATCCATGCGCACGGCCCACGCCTCGCCCTGGGAGCTCAGGCGGACGTCCACGAGCTCACCCACCAGACGAGACAGCAGCTCGAGCCGCTCCTCGACGGCGGCGCTCAGATCCATGCGCTGCGGCGCCATGGGCTGCTTGCGCGCCAGGGTCAGGAGCTGCCGGGTGAGCCGCGCCGCGCGCGTGCTCGCCTCGTGGATGCCGTCGCAGGCCTGGGCCATGGGTGTACCTGGCGGGATGAACTCGCGGGCCATCTCCAGCTCGCCCAAGATCACGGTCAAGAGGTTGTTGAAGTCGTGGGCCACGCCGCCCGCGAGTCGCCCGACGCTCTCCATCTTCTGGGCCTGAAGAAACTGCGCCTCGAGCTCCACCTCGTCCGTGACGTCCGTGACCAGACCGCGCAGGCCCGTCGGCCGGCCCTCGTCGTCGAAGAGCACCTGGCCGAAGCCCCTCACCCAGCGCAGTTCTCCATCTGGGCGGAGGGTTCGATGCCGCGCGGAGTAGCGCCCGTCTTTGGACTGAAACGCCCGGTCGATCGCCGCCTCGAGCGTTGGGCGATCTTCCTCGACGACGAAGCTCATGTAGGTCTCGAGCGTGCCCTCGAAGCTCCCGGGTTCGATGCCGAAGATCTTCTCCACCTCCGGGCTCCACACGACCTCGCCGCTCGCAGCGTCCCAGCTCCACGCGCCCATGCGCGCCGCCTCCAGCGTCAAGGCGAGATCCTGCTCGCGCCGCTGCTCCCGGCGCCGCACGGCGTTGCGCTCGGTGACGTCCATGCAGGCGCCGACCAGCTTGAGTGGCGCGCCGGCGTCGTCTCGCAGCACGCGCCCGACGGATTCGAGCTCCCGCAGCTCACCCGAGGGTCGCCGTACGCGCTCGAAGAAGTGAAAATCCTCTCGATCCGCCAGGGCCTGCTGGATGACCTTCTGGACCCGCTCACGGTCGTCTTCGTGGACCAGCGCGAGGTAGGCCTCGAAGCTCGCGCCGAAGGACTCCGGATCGAGCCCGTAGATGCGGAAGAGCTCCGTCGACCAGCGCACGCTGTTGCTGGCGACGTCCCACTCCCAGGTGCCGAGCCCACCGAGACGCTCCGCGAGTGACAGCTCCTCCGCCGACGGCCTTCCCTCATCATCCATGGGCATCGTCTGACTATAGACCACTGGACTGGGTTGGCCCATGTCCCCATGCATGGACATTTGTCGACGCTCCGGGGAGAGCCTCGTGGGCCGGACTGTCCCATCGCCGCTGGCTCTGGCATGGTTCCGGGGTGGACCCCGTAGATCCTGGTGGGGGAGGTGTCCGCGCCAAGGGGGCCAACTTCGTCGGCTTCCGCAGCGCCGTGCGCGAGCTCTTCGGCGAGCAGGCCTGGGGGTGCGTGCTCGCGGAGGCCAGCTCCGAGCTGCGGGCGTTCATGACCGGCGGCGGACTGAAGACCGGCGACTGGTACTCGGTCGCCTCCTACCGCGCCTTGCACGCGGCCGCAGCCACGGCGTTGCCCATGGAGCCCGACCTGGCGCGCCGCATCGGGCACGCCGCCATGTGCTCGGACCTCTCGGGCATCTACCGCGTGATCACCTACTTTCTCTCACCCCACAGCCTGGTCGCCCGGGCGGCGCCGATCTTCGGCACCTATTGGGAGGGAGCCCAGATGCAGATCGAGCGCCTCGGGCGCTCCCATGTGCGCGTCCATCTGCAGGGCTGCCACGGCTTCGATCGCCGAATCTGGTCCGACATCTTCGGCGGCATCGTCGCGAGCCTGGAGCAGAGCGGCGCTCGGGAGGTCACGCTCGAGGTGCTCAGCGGCTGCGGCGACGAGCCCGCGTGCAGCTTGGACATCCGCTGGCAGCTCGCCTCCTAGCGTGTTTCAGCGCGAGCAGATCACGATCGGCGCCGTGGTGAAGCCGCCCGGGATGTCGTTGATCACGGGCACGCTCTGGGAGGTGGCGCCCGCCGGACAGCTGCAGGCGCCCGTGCGCGGGTTGGGTCCCGTGCAGCCAGGCGCGCCGGCGGCGCCGAGCTGATACGCGCCACCGAAGGTCCCCGTGGGTGCGCTCGAGGACACGCACAGGGCGAAGGTCGCGGGGGTCGTGCCGCAGCTCGTCTCCACCTCGACGTCCATGGCGACGCTCACCGTCCCGAAGGGGCATGAGCAGCCCCCCGTGAAGGCGTTGGGCTGGGTGCAGCCGCCGCCGCAGCCGAAGGTCTCGAGCCAGGCGCCCGCGTAGTCGGTGGGCGCCGTGCGGTCCGACGAGGTGCAGATGGACAGAGTCGCAGAGGTGGGCGCTCCGTCGCACGCCGCCCGCATCTCCATCACCGGCGACGCCGTGAAGCCCCGCGGGCAGGAGCAGCCAGCGGTGTAGGTGTTGCGGCTGCGACAGCTCGGGCTGCAGCTCGCCAGGCTGCCGAAGGCTCCGCCATAGGCGACTCAGGTTCCGCGCAGGCAGGCGCCGAGATCGCAGCGCTGGTTCGGGTCGCAGCAGGGCGTCCCGAGCACTCCGCAGCTCGGCGTGGGTACGGGGCCCGAGTCCACGCGTGGCCGGGACGAGTCGACGCCGCCAGCGTCTCGCGCGCTCGCCGTGTCGGGCGTGGACGAGTCTCGCGCGGGCGGGCTCGAGTCCGGCCGTGGGGTCGCGCTGTCCGGGGACGCCGGGCTCGCGTCGTCCGCCA
>JAADHO010000156.1 GCA_013151775.1 Deltaproteobacteria bacterium
CCAGCGCAGCCCGCAGGTGGATTCGGCGCGGCCACCCCGGCGCCCGCAGCTCAGGGATTCGGCGCGGCGCCAGCGCAGGCCGCAGGTGGATTCGGAGCCAGCGGCGGCGGTGGAGCTGCCCCGGGCGGCGGCGCTCCCGCGAGTGGAGGAGGCAGCGGAAAGAAGAAGATCCTGATCGGTGTGGGCGTCGGCTGCCTGCTGCTGATCCTGCTCGTCTGCGGCGTCGGCGGCTACATCTACTATCGCGCAAAGCAGGCGGTCCAAGGCATGCAGAGCTTCGCCCAGGATGCCCCCGCCGAGATCCAACGCATCACCCTCGGTCTGCAGCTGGTGGCGATCAAGTCGGAGTGCTCGAGCGACTCCTCGGGTGCGGCCAGCGCGGCGCGCTTCCACCCGCAGGTCATGCCTCAGGTGCAGGGCAGCATCTGCCAGGTCACCCAGAACACCATCGACGCCTTCGCGGACAACAACCGCTCCGAGGCGCACACCATGGTGGGCCAGCCCGAGGCCGCGACCGCCGCGTCCTTCGGGGCGGACGTCAGCCAGTGCTACATGTACACCTCGGGGAGCGCTCGCATCGGCGCCTGCAACTTCCCGGATGGCAGCTTCAAGTTCATCACCTTCGAGAACCCGGGCGGCGTTCAGTAGCCGCGACCGAGCTGTGACCGCGGGTGCCACGGCGCCGGTTTCTGTGGCTGCATATGCCACAGCCCAGGAATCTTGTGGCTCGTGTCGCCACAGCCCCTTTGATCTGTCATGCTCTCTGGGTGTGGCGGGTCGACTACAGCCCGGATGATGCCCTGTTGGGAGTCGAGATCCGTGGCGAGGTGCTGCTCGCCGAGCTCGAAGACATGGCCGAGGCACACGCGCGCGCCCTCGAGGCGACGGGCGGGGCGGCCTTCGCCATGCGTGTGGATCTGCGCGATCTCTTCCCCCTCGACGAACCCGAGCTGATGCTGCTCGCCGACGTGAAGCGCGTGGCCGCGGCACAACCCGGCTGCCGCCGCATCCGCATCCTCGCGAGCAGCCCCACCGTAGTGCTGCAGCAGCGGCATACCTCCTCTGGCCACGCGCAAGAGCACGTGGTCCACGAGGCGCGCCCCAAGGCCGCGAGCTAGCGTCAGCTCTGGCGAGCGAGGGCGTCGAGGGATCGCAGGCTCTGGTAGTCCGCCGCCTGAGCGCGGACGAAGCCCTCCCCTTCCATCGCGAGGCACAGGGCCGACGCACCACGGCCACCATCTGGATCGGGGAAGAGGCGTGAGCGAATCTCCTCGGCCTCGTCGACGGAGAGCCCGGAGGTGAGCGCGAGGGCGTCCGAGGGGACGGCGCGGGTCACGGCCAGGGCGTGGAGGTGATCGGGCCCTGCGCGGCCCACGTGCAAGGCGATGGCCTCGGCGATCTCGTCGTCTCCGTCGGCCGCCACGGAGATGGCGGAGAGCTCGGCGTCTCCTGCGAGCAGCGCCGCGAGCGCCGCGGGGTGAGAGCCATGGAAGACCTGCGAGGCGAGGCCCGTCCGTGGCTCGAGGCCCAACCCCTGAAGATGCTCGACGGCCAGCAAGTAGCCGCCGAGGGAGAGGGGATCGACCCAGGCCGCGCGCACTCCCGCCAGCTCCGAGAGGGAGACCTGCCCATCGCGACGGGCGATCAGCGCCGAGCGATAGTGATCGCGACCGTGGCGAATCACGCGATACAGAGCGCGGGCGCCCTCGAGATGAGCGCAAGCCATGGCAGGAGCCCACACCAGATGCACCGCGCCGGTCTGAGCGCGTCGCGTGAGGTCGGCGTAGTCCTCCGCGATCTCCACCTGAAGCGTGCGGCCCACGGCCTGCGAGAGGCTGGCCGCGAGCAGCTCTCCTCGGGCGCGGGCGCGGGCCATGCCGACCGCCGGAGGAAGTAAGAAGGTGAGGTCCACAGCCAGAGCCTAGCGCCTCGAGACCACGACGTCCCGCGCCGACGTGAGCGAAGCCCGATCTGATCGGCCAACCTCGCCCAGGGGTGGGCCAGCAGGCGCACCTCGGATGAATATTGGGACACCACGCGGTCCGAGGCCGCCGCCTCCTCCAGGTCCGAGAGGTAGTCCGCCGCCGCCGAGTCGTACGTCATCGTCGTGGTCGTGGTCGTGGTCGGTTATCGACAGTAGGGATAGATCCGCCGTCCTGCGCAGGCTGGCGACGACAGGCGCCAAGGCGTAGACTGGGTTTGGTGACGTTGCGATTCCGAGTAATCATCGAACAGGACGAAGACGGTGTCTTCGTCGCCACCTGTCCGTCCCTGCCCGGATGCGTCTCGCAAGGCGACACGCGCAAAGCAGCTGTCGCCAACATCCACGACGCTATGAGCGGGTACCTGGAGAGCCTCTCCGCGCACAGCGAGCCCATTCCGCCGAGCATCGATGAAGAAGTGATCGAGATCTCGGCGTGACCCGGCTGCCCGTGGTCTCCGGGCAAGCTGCGGTCAAAGCGTTCGCCAAACTGGGCTACACCCTGGACCGACAAAGCGGCAGCCACATGATCCTGCGCCAAGGGAGAGCTCCGCATCGAAGGCTGACCGTGCCGAACCACAAGACGCTAGCCAAGGGCACCCTGCGCGCGCTCATCCGACAGGCCGGCCTGACGGTCTCGGAATTCACGGACCTGCTCTGATTCTTCTGCGAGGCCTCCGCCAAGCCACGGGACAGACGCACTGACTGCCCTTGCGCCGACACGCTAGCCTGTCGGCATGGAGAGGCCGATGCGGAGCTGACCATGCTGGAGCGCCTCGACCAGATGACCAAGCTGTACGAGGCCCCGTGCCTCGCGTCCGGTAGCCGATGATCCGTTGCCACGCAGCGAATGCACCGGCAAGATCCAAGCCAGGCAGGACGCTGAGCGATGCGGCACCGGTGTGATCCCTCGGCTTCGCTAGGCGCGCCGTCACCGAAGGCACGGAGGGCAGGCGTGCTCGAGGTCGGCCGGCTGAGACCGTCGTAGGTCGCCCGCGTGACGAAGCCGTTCGGGTCGGTGGCCGAGGTGATCACCGAGTAGCCCCTATCCCACACCGCGCGGTAGCTCAGTGAGCCGTCCCGCAGTCCGATGCGTCGTCTCGCTGAGAGGGCGCGCGTCGAGTAGACTCCCGGCGTGGCGTTGATCGAGTTTCGAGGGGTCCGGAAGGCCTTCGGCCCCAAGGTCGTGTATCGGCACCTCGACCTCGACGTGCAGGAGGGCGAGGCGCTGACGATCATCGGCGGCTCGGGGCAAGGCAAGAGCGTGATGCTGAAGCTGCTCATCGGGCTGCTGCGAGTGGACGCGGGCAGCATCACCTACGACGGCGAGGTGGTCTCCGAGCTGCCTGAAGAAGAGTACGGCCGCATACGCCGCGAGGTGGCGATGCTGTTCCAAGGCGCGGCGCTCTTCGACTCTCTGTCGGTGCGGGACAACATCACCTACGGACTGCGCGAACACCATCAGCTGCCGGAAGAAGAGATGGCCGCGCGGGTCGCGGAGGCCCTCGAGTACGTCGGTCTGCCGGGGACCGAGGAGATGTGGCCCGCGGATCTCTCCGTGGGCATGCAGAAGCGCGTGGGGCTGGCGCGGGCGATCGCCATGAAACCCCGGGTGCTGCTCTACGACGAACCGACCACCGGCCTCGACCCGATCAACGTCGCGCGCATCAGCGAGCTGATCATCCATTTGCAGCAGAGCCTCGACGTGACCTCCATCGTGGTGACCCACGACATGCACAGCGCGTTCCTCGTCAGCGATCGAATGGCCATGATTCAGAGCGGACGTGTGGTATTCAGCGGCACGCCGGAAGAGTTCCGGCAGACCTCGGAGCCCATCGTGCGCGACTTCATCGACGGCAACGCCCCAGAAGAGGAAGATACAGAGACCTTGCTCAGGAGCGTCGGCTGATGCGACGCAATCGCCGCATCGAGATGCGTGTGGGCATCTTCGTGGTGGTCGCCCTGCTGGTGGGTGGCTCGGTCTCCTTTCTGATCGGAAACCAGCGCAACGTCTTTCGGCGCAAGACCAGCTTCCATGCCTCCTTCGAGGACGTGGGCGGCCTGCGCGCGGGCAGCCCCGTGCGGGTCGCGGGTGTGACCGTAGGCACGGTCGGGGCCGTCGACTTCGGTGAAGACGGGCGCATCGAGGTCAGCTTCGAGGTGGTGAACTCCGCCGCCGCGCTGCTCCGCGGAACGCCCGAGGACTGCACGCCGGTGCAACGCGCGGCACGCAAGACCGCACGCGAGGCGCGCGAGGCACGCAGACGCGCCGCCGTGGTCGCCGGAGAGGCGCTGCCCGACGAACCCGAGCTGCCCCGATGCAGCGTGGTCACCATCGGCTCCAAGGGCATGCTCGGCGATCGCCTGATCGCCATCAGCGTGGGCCAAGGCCTGCCCACGTGGGACGCCGAGGACGAGCTCCCCGTAGAGGTCGGCGGAGGACTCGAGGCCATGCTCGGAGAGGCCACCGACACCATGGACTCGGTGGGACGCGTGGCCCGCAATCTGCGCCTGGCGACCGATCCCTTCGCCGATCAAGCCTTCTCCCGGGACATGTCGGAGACCGCCCACAACCTCGCCAAGCTCACCGGCATGCTCGCCAACGGCGACGGCGCCGTGCAGCGCTTGATGACGGATCCGCGCATGGCCGAGGACGTCACCGCCACCCTGCGCAGCATGCGCACGGCCAGCGGAGAACTCGCCGGGGCCGCGCGCGGCATTCGATCCATCACGAACGAGATCGCCCACGGCGACGGCAGCGCCCACGCGATCCTCTACGGTCACGAGGGCGCCGAAGCCGTGACTCATATGGGAGACGCCGCGGGCGAGCTGTCGACACTTCTGCACGATGTGCGCGAGGGCGAGGGCACGGCGCACGAGCTGGTCTACGGCGAGGCCGGCGGTGAGATGCTCGGCAACCTGAACTCGGCGACGGCGGATCTCGCGGCCATCACGGCGGACGTGCGCGCTGGGCGCGGCACCCTCGGCGGTCTGCTGACCGACCCGTCGATCTACGAAGACGTGAAGCGCCTGGTGGGAGACCTCGAGCGCAACGACATCTTGCGCGCCTTGGTGCGCTACTCCATCCGGCGAGACCGCACGCGCGAGCAGCCGCCGGAGATCGAAGAAGCGCCCTGATGCGCGTCTATCTCGAGCTGCTCGAGGAGCTGCTCACGCGGGGCAAGAGCCGCGAAGACCGCACGGGCACTGGCACCCTCGGGCTCTTCGGGCGGCAGCTGCGCTTCGACCTGCGCGAGGGCTTCCCGCTGCTGACGACGAAGAAGGTTCACCTCAAGTCGATCCTGCACGAGCTCTTGTGGTTCCTGCGTGGGGAGACGACGGTGGAGAGCCTGCAGGCCGCAGGGGTGAGCATCTGGGACGAGTGGGCGACACCGGAGCAGACGGCGCGCTTCGGGCGTTCGCCAGGTGATCTCGGGCCGGTGTACGGACACCAATGGCGAAACTTCGGCGCGACGCTCCGCGACGACGGCGGCTACGAGCGCGACGGCGTGGACCAGATCGCGCGGGCCATCCAGAGCATCCGCGACGACCCCTCGAGTCGGCGCATCCTGGTCACGGGCTGGAACCCCAAGGAAGCCGACGAGGTCGCCCTGCCGCCCTGTCACACGCTCTTTCAGTTCTATGTGCAGGACGGCGAGCTGAGCGCGCAGCTCTACCAACGCAGCGCCGATTTCTTCCTGGGAGTGCCCTTCAACATCGCGAGCTACGCCGCCCTGGTGCACATGGTCGCCCAAGCGACGGACCTTCAGGTCGGCGACTTCGTGCACACCTTCGGCGACGTCCACCTGTACAAGAATCACCTGGAGCAAGCGCGCCTGCAGCTCGGGCGTGAGCCGCGCGCGCTCCCCCGCTTGAAGCTCGACCCGAGCGTGCGTGAGCTCGAGGACTTCCGCTTCGAGCACTTCGAACTCACCGGCTACGATCCACACCCACGCATCCGCGCCGAGGTGAGCGTCTGATGCGCCGCCTGGCCGCCATTGTCGCCTTGAACGATGCAGGCGTGATCGGCCGCGCGGGCGCCCTGCCCTGGCACATCCCAGAGGATCTGAAGCACTTCCGGCGCGTCACCATGGGCCACGCCATCCTGATGGGCCGGCGCACCCACGACTCCATCGGCAAGGCTCTGCCCGGTCGCCGCAACCTCGTGCTCAGCCGCAGTGAGGCGCCCATCGCGCAGGGCGCCGAGCGGGTCGCGGACGACGCACTGCCGATGGTGATCGGCGGCGCAGAGATCTACCGGCTCGCCATGCCGCAGGTGACCGAGCTCTTCCTCACCGAGGTGCACCGCCAGGTCGAGGGAGACGCCCACTTCCCCGAATTCGATCGCCACGACTTCGAAGAACGCAGTCGTCGCCCCGCCGAGACCGAGACCGACGTCGAATTCGTGCACCTCGTGCGCCGACGCAGCTGAGCGGTGGGACGTCCCCGAAACCGAGGAGCTGGACAACGTTCACACGTGTATCCACTCATTCTCACTGGGGGCGATGTGGCGCGATGAACGCGGCTGAATTGCGGGACATGAGTTGGCTCACTTCCTGCTTTCGCGCTCCGGCATGGAGGCTATCGATGAAGTTCGTTCAACTCGTTTTGGTTTTTCTCATTCCTCTGTCCGTGGCGACGAGCGCCCGCGCGCAGTTCACAGAGCAGGCGCCGGCGCAGGACCAAGCGCCGGCTCAGCCGAGCCGTCCGGTTCCACCTGCGCCTGCAGGACAGGCGCCTGAATACGCGGCTCAACCGTTCACGCCGCCGCTCCCGATGCCGGAAGAGCCGCCCCTTCGCAATCTGATCACCATCAACCCCCTGAGCCTGATCTTCGGCGTGCTCTCCCTCGAGTACGAGCACGCCTTTGGAGACCGCGTCTCGTTGGCGGTCGGGCCCGACCTGCTGCTCTTCAATTCCGACGTCCGCGCCTATGGCGTCTCGGCAGCGCTGCGACTCTTCGTCACCGGAGCAGCCCCTGCAGGCTTCTGGATGGGACCCAACACCTCCGTCGTCGCGGCCTCCGCGGAGGGCGCGACTGGCTTCGGCTACGAGATCGGTGCGCAGCTCGGCTACACTTGGATCTGGGGCGTCTTCGCGCTCAGCATCGGTGGCGGTGTGCGCTACCAAGACATCACGGTGCGGGACGGCGGAGGCGTGGTGGCGGGCGCGAGCGGCGTCCTGCCCTCCTTGCGCTTCTCTCTGGGTTTCGGCTTCTAGCGCGGCTACTCAGCCTCCGACGCGCGCGCCTCGATCAGCGCCTTCAGCACCCCGTAGGCGGTGCGCCCTTGGCTGTCGCTCGCGAAGCTCGAGTCGTGAGCGCCCGCCTGCGGGAGGCGCGGGGTGTCGCGAGCTGTGGAGGTCTCGCCCTCGGGGGACGCGCCGTCGAGGTGCCCTTCGAGGTCGGCTTCACGGAAGGCGCCCTCGGGGCCACGGCGGCCGCCGAGATCCTGAGGAGCGGAGACGTCGGGCTCGATGCCTCGGGCTTGAATCGACTCGCCGCTCGGTGTGTAGTAGCGCGCGATGGTCAGCTTCAAGGCGCTGCCTCCCGGCAGATCGATGATGTTCTGCACGCTCCCCTTGCCGAAGGTGCGATCACCCACGAGGGTGGCCCGGTGATGATCCCGCAGGGCGCCCGCGACGATCTCGGCGGCGCTGGCCGACAGCTCGTTGACCAACACCACCATGGGCCAATCGGGACGCGTCCCGATGCGCGAGGCGTGGGACTCGGAGAGCAAGCGTCCACCACGAGCGCGCGTCGAGACGATCACCCCCGAGGAGAGGAATTCGTCGCTGACACGCACGGCCTGATCGACCAAGCCACCGGGGTTCCCGCGTAGATCGAGCATCAGCCCACGCACCCCGCCCGACGCACGCGCCTCTCGCACACCCGCGTCGAGCGCGGCGTCGAGCTCGTCCACGGTGTTCGATTGGAAGGACGCGAGGGAGATGTAGAGCACGCCTCCGGGCAGCAGGCGCGCGTCGACCGGCGGGACCTCGATCATGGCGCGCGTCAGATCGAGCTCCACGTCGGACTCCTCGCCCTCGCGCCGGATGGCGACGTGGACGCGCGTGCCGGGCTCCCCGCGCATGATGCGCACGGCGTCATCCATGCGCATGTCACGCGCCTGACGACCCTCGAGACGTAGGAAGCGATCCCCTGGCTTCACCCCCGCGAGCGCCGCCGGACCGCCTGGAAACACGGAGAGCACGGTGAGCCAACCGTCACGCACGGAGATCTCCACGCCCACGCCCGCGAAGCGACCGTCCGTGTCGCTCTCGAGCAGGCGCATCTCCTCGGGATCGAGGAAGGCCGAGTGGGGATCGAGCGTCGCCACCATGCCGCGAATGGCGCCGTAGACCAGAGCGTCTTGATCCACCTCCTCGACGTAGCTCGTCTCCACGTGCACCAGCGCGCGGGCGAACACACCGAGGTTGGGGTACGGGCTCGCGTCTTCGGGCGTAGCCCGGGCCACGCCGAGGGCGCCCATCACGCCGCCCACTGCCACGAGGGCGAGAGCCTTGATCATTCCGCGCATGCAGACTCCTGGGATCCGAGAAGCGGTCGCGGAGGATGCCGCGACCTCGCCAAGCATTGACAGACATCCGGGGTGATGTAGTAGCCTGAGCGACACCGAGGTGGCGAGTCTACACGGACACGCCCGCAAGAAGGAGTACGGCATGACGGTGAAGACGGACAAACGCAAGCAAAGCCTGTACTTCCCCGAGGTGATGCTGCAGGAGATTCAGCAGGAAGCCGCGCGCCTCGACCGCTCCCTGTCTTGGATCGTGCAGCGCTGCGTAAAAATCGGCCTCTCCGAGATCCGCAAGCTGCCCTCGGTGAACGATATCCCCGATACCCCGAACGATTGAGCGGCGAGAGCCGCCCTGACGCACTGGGCCGTGGCCCGGTTGGAGCTAGCTTGGACTTCGACGCACAGGGCTTCGTCTCCGCCGAGGACGGCACGCGCCTCTTCTGGGGAAGCGCGGGAGAGGGCCCGACCATCGTGCTCAACGATGGCATCGGCTGTGACGGCTTCGCCTGGCGCTACCTCGGGCCGCAGCTCGCCAAGACCCATCGCGTGATCCGCTGGCACTATCGAGGTCACGGACGCAGCGGCCCACCCGTGGACACGGCGCGCCTCGACATGCTCGCCTTGGCGCGCGATCTGGCCGTCGTGCTCGACCATCTAGAGGTCGAGTCGGCGCTGCTCGCGGGACACTCCATGGGCACGCAGGTCTGTCTCGAGGCCTATCGCCTGATGCCCGAGCGGGTGGTGGGGATGCTGTTGCTCTGCGGCAGCTACGGTCGCGTCACGCACAGCTTCCACGGCACGGATCTGCTCAGTCAGGTGTTGCCTCGGGTGATCGAGACGGCTCGAAGCCGTCGAGGGCTCGCGCGGGCGCTGTGGAGCCGGGTGCCCTCACGCCTCGCCTACCGCATCGCCAAGCTCAGCGGTGAGGTGGACGCGGCGACCATCCGCGAGGACGACTTCGTCACCTACTGGGATCACATCTCCGTGATGGATCCCGACGTCTTCCTCTCGATGCTACGCCTCGCGGGGGACCACAGCGCGGAGGATCTGCTGCCACAGATCGAGGTGCCCTGCTTGGTCATCGCGGCGGAGCGCGATACCTTCACGCCACCCGAACTCGCCAAAGCCATGGCCGACGCCATCCCAGGCGCCGAGTTCATGCTGATCCGCGGAGGCAGCCACGCGGCCCCGGTCGAGCAGCCCGGGACCATCGAGCTGCGGCTCGAGAAATTCCTGCTCGAGCACATCCCCGACGGCTGGTAGCCAGACGCCGCCCCGGGACTGCCCGTCGTTCTGCGGCACGCACGTCGCGCCGCACGCACGTCGCGTGAGACAAGTGTGTTGTCGAATGGGACGGACCTCGCTCCGCGAGGACCTTCCCACGTCAGCGCGGACGTCAGCGGATCAATACTCGACGCGGAAGAGCTGCATGCCCATCAAGAGCAGAGTCCCGGTGGGCAGAGGCGTGGCCTCCTCGAGACGGATGAAGGTGCCGTTGGAGCTGCCCACGTCCGTGAGCTGCACGTTGTCCAGCTCGCCGTGGATGCGGCAATGCAGACCGGAGACGTAGCCGTCGTCAGGGAAGATGATGTCGCCTCGGTCACGTCCGAGATGCATCCCGGTGGGAGGCACGCAGTAGGAGCTGCCATAGGCGTCGCGGCCGACGACCAGGCGAATGCGACCGAGGAACCCGGGGTTGGGGCTGCCCATGCGCTCCGTGCCATCGGGGAGCTTCTCGGGCTCCGGCAACGCCTCGAAGCGCAGGATCTCTTGGCCCACACGAAACACGGCTCCGCTCGCGAGGGGCACGGGCTGCTCGGGAGCGATCTTGCGAAAGATCCCGTTCAGGCTGCCCTTGTCGGTGACGACAACGCTGTCCCCGTCGAAGCGGAACTCGGCGTGTTGGGGCGAGAGGTAGGCGTCGCTGGCGAAGGGCCCCGCCGAGTCTCGACCCACTACGGTCGCGCTGTCACCCAGCGGGTAGCTCTCGCCCTCGGTTCCGTCGGGACGGATCAACACCAGGCTCCCGCGAGCGTTGGCGACGGCGGGCGACGGTGCGGCGGGTGCCGGTGCTGCGGCAGGAGCAGGCGCAGCGGCGCTGGCGGCCGCCTGCACCTCGGACATGTTGTGCCCACAGGTCCCGCAGAACTTGAAGTTGAAGGGCACGTCGCCCCCGCAGTTGGGACACTTC
>JAADHO010000092.1 GCA_013151775.1 Deltaproteobacteria bacterium
TGACGGCGGCGTGGGTGACGGCGGCGTGGGTGACGGCGGCTTCCCGGCGGGCGGCAGCGTGGCCGGAGGCGCGCTCTGCAGCACGAGCTCCCTCGACGAAGGAGGCGCCGAGCTGAGCTGGCTCGTGCTCCTGCTGCTCGCGGTCTTCTGGGTGCGGCGTCGTGGCCACGGCCTGGCCCAGCGGCGCGCGCGCGCCCGCGCGTCCAAGCTCGCAGTCCTCGGACTCGGTCTCCTGCTCTTCGCCTCGAGCGCGCAGGCGCAGGTGGAGATCGACCGCTTCCGCCCATCGGAGGTGGCGACGGAAGGGTTCTCCGTTTCCAACGCCCAGAGCCTCGGCCACATGCGCTACTCCCTGTCCCTGAACCTCGACTACGCCAACGACCCTCTGGTCTTCGAGTCCGTCGCTGGAGATCGGAGCTCCGAGTCGGCGAGGCTGGTGGCCAATCAGCTCGTGGCCCACGTGGGAGGCGCCATCGGCCTCTTCGATCGCTTGGTCCTCTACGGCGGCTTGCCCGTGAACGCCCTGCAGTCGGGAGATCGCTTCGGCGGCAGCTCCACCACGGACGGCGCTGGCCTCGGCGACTTCTGGCTCGGCGCGCGCGTGCGCCTGCTCGGAGGCGCTGAAGACGACGACTACAGCTTGGCGCTCGGCGCGACCCTCAGCTTGCCCATGGCTCAACTGATCGACAGCCAAGAGGTCTACTCGGGAGATCGCACCGTGCGCTTGCTACCGGAGGTGCTCTTCGACGTGAAGCTCGGGCCGGTCACCTTCGCCACCAACGTCGGCGTGCGCCTGCGCGGGCAGAGCGCTCTCGGGAATCTGGTCGCCAACGACGACCTCACCTTCGGTGTGGGCCTGAGCGTGCCAGTGATGGACGATCGCTTGGTCGCGCATATCGAATTCACCGGCGCTACCAACCTGCACGACATGGGTGTCCGAGAACAGACCGCTCTAGGAGTGCTCGCGGGAGCCAAGTACCAGCACGAGAGCGGCTTCGTCGCCGGGCTCGCCGCGGGGCCTGGCCTGAGCCGCGGCTACGGATCGCCCGACGTGCGCATCGTCGGCATGCTCGGCTACACCACGCCCGCACCGGCCGCGGTGGAGACACCTCCAGCGCCGCCCGCGGACACGGATGGAGACGGCATCCTCGACACAGAAGATGCCTGCCCCGCGCAACCCGAAGACCCGGACGGCTTCCAAGACGAAGACGGTTGCCCCGACCCCGACAACGACCAGGACACGATCCTCGACGCCGACGACCAGTGCCCCCTCGAGGCGGAGGATCGAGAGGGCTTCCAAGATGAAGACGGCTGCCCCGACCCCGACAACGACGAAGACACGATCCTCGACTCGGACGACGAGTGCCCCAACGAGGCGGAGGATCGCGACGGCTTCCAAGACGAGGACGGCTGCCCCGACCCCGACAACGATCAGGACAGCGTGCTCGACCCGCAGGACGCCTGCCCACAGACCCCCGGCACACCGGAGCACGACGGCTGCCCAGCCGAGGCTCGGGTCGACCGCACGACGGGCTCCATCGTGATTCTGCAGCGCGTGGAGTTCGCGACCAACCGCGACCGCATCCTCGAACGCAGTGAACCTGTGCTTACGGCCGTGGGTTCGATCCTGGCTTCGAACCCACAGATCCTCGAGATCCGAGTCGAGGGTCACACGGATGATCGCGGACGCGACCGGCGCAACATGGACCTCTCACGACGACGCGCGGCCAGCGTGCGACGTTGGCTGATGGAGCACGACATCGCCCCTGAGCGCCTCGTGGCCTACGGCTGCGGAGAGACCTACCCCATGGAGACGAACCGCACTCGTGCCGGGCGTCAGAACAACCGGCGCGTGGAGTTCCGCATCACGGATCCTGCACCCGAGCAGGAGCCGCCTTTGCGCGAAGGCTGCCAAGCGGCTGAGTGATCTTGGGCCCGACGCGTCGGGCTGCTACTTCGCGGCCACGCGCTCGAAGCAGAAGACCTGATAGGCGTCGGTCCCATCGGCCTCAGCCGGCGCCCACCAAGGCCCGAGGCGATGGACGAGGTCGGCGTCCGCAGGCGGTGGAGCGAGCGGCAGCGCGCGACGCGTGAGCTCGGGGTGGCGCGCCGCGAACCCATCGACCACGGCCGCACCCTCTTCCCGCATGGGTGAACACACGGCGTAGATCAGGCGCCCGCCCGGCGCGAGGCAGCAGGCGACGCGCTCGAGGATCGCGCCCTGGGTGCGCGCGAGCTTCTTCAACCCGCGCTCGCGGTGACGCAGCAGGATATCGGGCCGGCGATGGATCGTCCCGAGGCCAGAGCACGGCGCGTCGACCAAGATGCGATCGAATTCGCCCGTCACGTCCCCCAGCCCCACGGTGAGGTCCACGGCCTTGCACTCGATGATCTGCTCGTCGATCCCGAGGCGCGCGCGCTCGTCTTGCATCTGCTCGAGGCGCGGTTCGTAGAGATCGAGGGCGACGATGCGCCCGCTGTCACCGACGGCTTGGGCCAAGGCGAGGGTCTTGCCACCGCGGCCCGCGCAGGCGTCGAGGACGCGCTCTCCGGGGCGCGCCCCGAGGGCCGCGGCCACCCACTGGGAGCCCTCCTCCTGAACCGCGAAGAGCCCCTCGGCGTATCCGGGGAGCTTGCGGGGATCGCCTACGCCCCGCAGGCGCAGGGCCGATGAGAGCAGGCTGCCGGGCTGAATCTGCGCTCGGGGGAAGGCCTCGAGGATGCGGGCCGACAGCGCCGCAGACGCGTCGTCTCCGCCCGTGACGCGTAGGTCGAGGGTGGGCGGCCGAGGGCGCGACGAGAGGAAGCGGGCGATCCGCTCGGGGTCGAGGGAGCGGGCGAGGGCGGCGCTCAGGGCCGCGTCGAGCACGAGGCGATCGGGCGGCGCGGGCTGCTTTGGGCGCTGGGCCGCGACCTTGCGCAGGACGGCGTTGACGAAACCCGAGGGGCCCTTGCCGCGCTCACGACGCGCGTGCGTCACGGCAGCGTCGACGATGGCGTGGGGAGGCACGCGAGACAGGTGGAGGAGCTGATAGGCGGCTACGCGCAGGACAGCGCGCAGGAAGGGGTCGAGGCCCTTGGGTCCGCGCCTCAAGAAGGGATCCACGACCGCGTCGAGGGACGGCAGGACGCGCAGGGAGCCGTAGACGATCTGAGCGGCGAGCGCCGCGTCCCGAACATCGAGCCGAGCACGCCCGAGCTCGGCGTCGAGACAGGCGGAGGCCCAGGCCTGCTCGTGGTCGACGCGGTAGAGGACGCGCGCGGCGACGTCCCGAGCGGTGATCTCCTGGCTCATGGTGTCCTCGTCTGTACGTCCCCTGAGACCTCGCTGGGCCAATGTCTCTCGATGTCGTTCTTCAGTGCCAAGCCCATCAAGAGCAGGAGCAACACCAGCCCGACCAAGGACGCTCGCTCGCGCACGCGGCGACTCACGCGGCGACGGCTCACGCCTTCGATCAAGAAGAAGAGCAGGTGCCCGCCGTCGAGCAGCGGGATGGGCAGGAGGTTGATCAGCCCGAGATTCACGCTGATGAAGGCCATCACCGTGAGGTAGTCGGGCAGGCCGCTTCGGGCCGCGGTGCCGGCCACGTCGAAGATGGTGAGCGGGCCACCGATGGACTTCATGGAGACCTCACCTTGGAGCAGGCGCACCACGGAGAGCACGGTCAACTCCACCATCTCGCGAGTACTCGAGAGGGCGCCGCGTAGCGCGTCCGTCAGGCGATGCGGGTTGGGCACGCCCGGATCCAGACGCAGAGGCAGCCAATGCTCGAGGCCGATGGCGTAGCGCTCGAAGGGCTGCCCATCGGCCGTGACACCACGCTCCACGCCCAGGGAGTAGCGCGCGACGCGCAGCTCATCGCCCCGCCGATAGAGCAGCTCGTGGGTTCGCGCTCCACCCGCTTGGAGGTTCAGCAGGAAGGTGCTCCAGAGACGCACGGGGCGACCATCGAGGGCCACGATGCGGTCCCCAGGGCGGAGCCCGGCGCGCAGCTCTGCGGAGCCCACACGCAGGCTGCGCACGTAGAGGTCGCTCGGCTCGATGCCGGCGGACAGGGCGGCGTCAGAGCCCCCGGTCGAGAGCGACAGAGTGGCCACGTGGGGCGTGTAGAGTTCGATCTCCACCAGCCCGCCGAGGGCGTCCGGGATGCGTGCAGGGCGCAGGTAGGTGAGGGGTACGATGGCGCCCCGGCGCCGCCGGAGAGCGCGGGTGAGGTCGATGTATCGGTCCACCGATTGGCCCGCGACCGTGAGCACCCGATCGAAGGTGCGGAGGCCTGCCTGCGCGGCGGCGCCACGGGGCGAGAAGAGACCGAGCACGGGCATGGGGTGGTGCGGCATGATGCCCACGCGACCCACCTCTTCCACGCGACCGAGCTCGCGCACGCGCCGGGTGAGCACAGGAGTCAGCACCTGGTCGATCAGCTCTCCCCGACGACGAATGCGCAGACTCACGGGGCGACCCACGTGGGCGTCGATAGCCCTCGAGACCTCGCGAAAGGTGGTCACGGGCACGCCCGCGACGGCCTCGACCTGATCGCCCGCCAAGAGCCGTCCGTCGGCGGGGCGACCCGGGAAGACGGTGCCGATCACCGCGGGCGAGAGGGTCGCGTCCCCGAAAGAGACGACGAAGAAGAGCCCGAGAGGCAGGATCAGGTTCATGGCGGGCCCGGCGAAGACGATCGCCATGCGCCTGAGCAGGGGCTGCTGATAGAAGCTGCGCTCCCCCGTGGCCTCGGGGCTGACGTCGTCTGGACGCTCGCCGAGCATGCGCACGTAGCCGCCGAGAGGGATCGCCGCCAAGACGTACTCGGTCTCGCCGACGCGGAAGCCTGTCAGGCGCGGGCCGAAGCCCAAGGAGAAGCGCAGAACGGTGACGCCGGAGAGCTTGGCGACTACGAAATGCCCGAGCTCGTGGACGAAGACGAGGATGCCCACGAGGACGACGAAGTAGACAAAATCCATCAGCGCGTGGAGGTCATAGCATGCCCCTTCATGAACGCTGACGTTCATTTCGGGGCGTCCGCATGGTAGGACGGCGGCGATGACCGAGCGATCCGCGGACGAGCAGAACGAGGGGCCTTGCGCCTCCGCGTCTACGACGCTGATCGATGGCACGCAGGTGCAGGTGCAGGTGCAGGGCGCCAACGCGGAGACCCGAGCCAAGCGGGCCCTCGCCGCCGCCGCTGCCGCCGCCACCGAAGAGACGGAGCGCCCGACCTCGTCGGGCGAGAGCATGGGCATCATCGGTGAGAGCGCGCCCATGCAGGAGCTCTATCGCCTGCTCGACAGGATCGTCGCCACCAGCGCCACCGTGCTGATCACGGGCGAGAACGGCACGGGCAAGGAGCTGGTCGCGAAGGCGATCCACAACCGCTCCTCTCGCTCCTCGGGCGCGTTCGTGGCCACGAACTGCTCCGCCTTCAACGACAACCTGCTCGAGAGCGAGCTCTTCGGTCACAAGCGCGGCTCGTTCACCGGCGCCGTGGGTGACAAGCCGGGGCTCTTCGCCATCGCCGACACCGGCACCTTCTTCCTCGACGAGGTTGGAGACATGTCCCCTGCGCTGCAGGTGAAGCTCCTGCGGGTGCTGCAGGAGGGCACCTTCATGCCCGTGGGCGCGACCCAGACCAAGAAGGTCGACGTGCGCATCCTCGCCGCGACCAACCGCGATCTGATGGCGCGCGTGCGCGAAGGCTACTTCCGCGAGGACCTCTTCTACCGGCTCAACGTGGTGGCGCTGCACGTGCCGCCGCTGCGTGATCGCACCTCGGACATTCCGCTCTTGACCGAACACTTCCTCGACCGACTCGGCGAACGCGACGGCCAGAAGAAGATCCTCAGCCGGCAGGCCATGCGCTGCCTCGGGGCCCACAACTGGCCGGGTAACGTGCGCGAGTTGGAGAACGAGATCGAGCGGCTGTGGGTGTTGGCGGGAGACGAAGCGCTGATCGACGCCGAGCACCTGACGCCCGTGATCGCCGACGCTCTGACCCGACCCGCACCGAAGGACTCTCCTCTGCCCGCTGGCAAGACCCTGCACGACATGGTCGACGAGCTCGAGCGCAGCATGATCGATCGGGCCCTCGAGGCAGCGGAGGGGAACAAGACCCTGGCGGCCGAACTCTTGGGCATCAGTCGCCGAAACCTGATCCGCAAGGTGCAGGTCTACGAGTCGGGTGAGGGCAAATCCAGCTGATGCGAGGGCGCCTGCAGTGGTTCGGGCTGCGGCGCAGGGTCGAAGAAAAAATGCAGGATGGCCAACACGAGGGCCGCCGTGAGGCCACCGGCGAGCAAGGCTCCGAGCACTAGGATCGGCCGATTGCTCTGCATGGGCAGCTCGACGGGGCCGGTCTCCTGCGCGTAGGGCATGACCGGTGTCGGCGTGGGACGTGAAGGCATGGGAGCCGCCGCGGGGCGCGGGGTGGCGTCCGCACGACTCGGGGACGCTCGAGGCGAGCCTCGGGCGAGGCCGCCGTCTGCGGGATGGGCGCGGGGCGGGGCGTCTTCTCAGGTGCGCTCGGCCTCTGTGGCAGCGCGCTGAAGGTGCCCGGGCGCAGCCCCGAGTCGCTCAGCTCCGAGTCGGGCAGCTCGCCGGGCGCGAAGGAGCCCACGAGCTTGGTGCGTTGCCCGGCGCGCAGCTTCACCCCTGACCCGCGCGGTCGCGCCACGTCGATGAAGGCCGCCGCCAACTCGAGGGCGCTGTCGTAGCGAGCCGAGCTCTCGCGCGCCATGGCCCGCATCACGATGGCCTCGAGCTCGGGAGGCACGTCGGCGCGACAGGAGCGCAGGGGCACGACCTTCCCGTGGAGCACAGCGACGATCAGATCGCTCGGAGAAGAAGCCAGGAAGGGCGGACAGCCGGCCAAGGCCTCGTAGAGGATCACCCCGAAGGCGTAGATGTCGACACGCAGGCCGAGGTCGTGATCCGCGGAGAGCTGCTCGGGCGCCATGTAGCGTGGCGTGCCGAGGATCTGTCCCGTGCGCGTCAGGCGCTCGTAGTCGACCACCTTCGAGATGCCGAAGTCGAGCAGCTTCACCTGCTCGGGCTTCCCCGCTCCCAAGGAGCACAGGAAGATGTTGTCGGGCTTGAGGTCGCGATGCACGATCCCCTCCTCGTGAGCCGCCGCGAGGCCCGCCGCCGCGCCCGTGACGATCGGGCAGAGGGACGCGGGGCTCATGGGGCCGCGCCGCATGCGCGCGCCGAGGGTCTCGCCCTCGAGCAGCTCCATAGCCAGGAAGAGCCGGCCATCCTCGAGCACGCCGAAGGTCTCGATGCGCACGACGGCGGGATGATCGAGGCGTGTGAGCACCTCCCCCTCTCTGCGCAGGCGCGCCACGGCCTCGCCATCACTCGTCACGCCCGCGCGCAAGAGCTTCAGGGCCATGGGCTTGCCCGTGGTCAGATCCGTGGCGCGGTAGACGCGCGCCATGCCTCCCTGCCCGAGCTCCCCCTCCACGCGGAAACGTCCCGCCAGGACCTCGTTGATGGGCGACTCGGCGGCAGGGCCGGCGTTCACGACGCGAGCGTGAGGGTGACGATGCGCACGATCCAAACCAGGACCGAGGTGATGGCGAGGAGGATCGCCCACTTGTCGAACTGCAGGCGCTCGAGCGTGTCGACTACAGGCCAGCCCCGAACGAAACCCAGGGCGGCCAGGGGGATGGTGGTGAGAGAGACCAGGAAGAGGATCACGCCGAAGGGGTTGGCGAGGACGGCGCCCACGAAGTCGAAGTGCGCCATGGCCGTGAAGCTGTGGGTCAGCCCGCAGCCCGGACAGGGCAGACCGGTGACGAGCTTGAAGCCACAGGGAGGCAGCCCGAAGAGCGGATGCAGCGTGTTGTCGAGGCGCGCTGTCGTGAGCCACGCGGAGAGGCCGATCACACTCGCGGGCATGATGAAGAAGAAGAACCAGGCCACGCGCGAGCCGAGCGTGCCGCGTCGCTGAGACGCAAGCGCGGCCGCGCGCACCGGAGGACCCGGCGGCGCCAATTCCACGGCCGTGGCTTCGCTCGTCATCGACTCACCATGGCCGTGCCCGAGGGGACTCGTCAAGCGCTGACACGAGACGAGACGTGAGGGCATCGCGCGGGTGACGAGTAGTTGCACTTCATGCCTGCACTGCCTACATTGAATGCATGCAGTACACGATTCGCAACATCCCCGAGGCACTGGATCGGGCGCTTCGAGGGCGTGCAGCACGCGAAGGTCTGAGCCTGAATCAGGTCGCGATCCGGGCGCTGCTCTCAGCCTGTGGTCTCGAAGCCACGGCAAGGCGACAGCGTGACCTCTCCGACATGGCTGGGAGCTGGCAGGAGGATGTCGACGTCGACGCGGCGCTCGAATCCCAACGCGCCATCGACCCAGATCTATGGCGATGAGGGTCTGCCTGGACACGAATCGCTACCGCGATCTCATCGACGGAAAGGTCGAGGTGGTACGAACCCTCGAAGAAGCCATCTCCGTTCACCTGCCCTTCGCCGTACTCGCCGAGCTGCTCGCGGGCTTCGCGGTGGGTACGCGACGGGAATCGAACCAGCGGACACTCCGCAGCTTCCTGAGCAAATCGGGCGTCGAGACCCTCTATCCTGACGAGGGCACGGCCGAGGCCTACGCCTCGCTCTACGCACAGCTGCGCGCACAAGGCACGCCGATTCCAACGCATGGTCTTTGGATCGCCGCCCTGAGCATGCAGCACGGTCTCGCGCTCTACAGCCGAGACGCACACTTTGCGAACCTGCCGCAGCTTCACCGAATCTGACCGCGTCAGACCTTGGGCGCGGGCTCCTTCCAGGTCGGGTCGACGGCGCAGCCTTCGGCGCTCGCGATGACGCAGGGGGCGTCGCACTCGGCGGGCAGCACGTGGCCCTGGATGCGATCGAAGATGGGGTTGTCGCCACCGGCGAGGCCGTCCGCGAGGTGGGCGTGGAGGCATTTGACGCCAC
>JAADHO010000270.1 GCA_013151775.1 Deltaproteobacteria bacterium
AGGCTCGGGCAGCTCGACCGCCAGCGGTGGGTCCAAGCTCTTGTCTGCGGGCGCGTCGAGGTGCACGGGTCCGCCGCCCCCCCGCACGCTCGCCGCCACGAGCTGCGCGGCCTGACGCGCGGCCACGCGCATGGCGCGATCTGCCTGGGACACGCCAGCGATCTCCGGGAGCGAGAGGGCCAGGCGCACGTGACGCCCGAAGAGGTCGCGCTGCTCCACGGTCTGGTTCGCCCCACAGGCCTGCAGACGCGCGGGGCGGTTGGCCGACACGACCACCAGCGGCAGGCCCGCGTACTCCGCCTCGAGCAAGGCCGGCAAGGCGTGGGCGGGCGCGGAGCCCGAGGTGGTGAGGAGGATCGCCGGGCGACCCGTGACCCGCGCGATGCCGAGACAGAAGAAGGCCGCCACGCGCTCGTCGACCAGATCGTGAAGACGCAACCGAGGCTCACGCGCGGCGGCGATCACGAAGGGAGTGGACCGAGATCCCGGGCTCGACACCACGTGCTCCACCCCGGAGTCCGCGAAGGCCGAGAGCAGCGCGCGGGCGACCGAGGCCTGGGCGCTCAAGCGGCGCCTCCCTCCGGCGCGCTCGGACCCAGCGCCCCCAACACGGCGCGCATCTTCAGCTCCGTCTCGGCGTACTCGGCGGCCGCGCGTGAGCCCTCGACGATGCCCGCGCCCGCGTAGACGAAGGCCCGGTCTCCGCGCAGCAGACCGGAGCGCAGGGCGACCACGAAGGTGCCGTCGCCGGCCGCGTCGAAGGCGCCGAAGGGTCCGCTGTAGAAGCCGCGAGAGCTGGACTCCACGCGACGCAGGAGCGAGAGCGCGGCGTCCGTGGGCGTGCCTCCGACCGCGGGCGTCGGGTGCAGCGCGTCCACCAGCTCGAGGACGTGCTGCGCATGGGAGAGCCTGCCTCGAAAGCGCGTCTCCATGTGGAGCACGTCGACCAGCTTGCGCAGGCGGGGCGCGGCGTCCTGCTCGAGCTCGGTGCACAGGGGCCGCAGGGCGGCGTCGATGGCCGAGACCACCAGCCGATGTTCGCCGCCCTCCTTCTGGCTCGCCAAGAGCTCCTCGGCGTGCCCGGGAGCCACCGTGCCGGCCAGCGCCTCCGTGCGCACCTGCGCGCCCTGCCGGCGCACCAGCCGCTCGGGAGTGGCGCCGAGGAAGGTCGACCCGTCGAGCCTCAGGGCGAAGCGGGTGCAGCTCGGATGCCTCGCGCCCAGAGCCTCCAACACGGTCACGTCCGAGGGCGCACGCTCGAAGCGCAATAGGGAGCGACGCGCGAGCACGGCCTTGGCCAGACCTCCCGCGCGAATGGCCGCTTGGATCGCCTCGAGCTCAGCGGCCCACTCGGCGCGCTCGAGGTGTTCTTCGAGCAGCGCCCGAGGGGGCGGAGTCAGCTGTTGAGGCTCACGCAATGCGCTCACACCCTCACGGAGGCAGTCGACCAAGGCCCGCCCGTCGGCGCTGGCCTGGGCGATCAAGTGCAGCTGAGCGCGACCGTGGCGCTCCGTATAGGAGAGGCGCGGAAGCACGAAGCAGGCGTCTCCGAAGGCGTCCCATTCGGGGGCGGCGACCCCGGGCCGAAAGGCCGCCCCTCCGACCAGCCAGGGCCCATCACATGCGATGGCATCATCACCCACAGGGGTGATTGTCGAGAAGAGTGACTCGGCCTGCCGAGCGAGCGAGCTGAAGCGCCCACTTCCAGATGCGCGCAGCACGGCGGCCGCGCCCACGCCCGCGATGGACGGACCTCTGGGGGGCTCGAAGAGCACGCCGTCGCGAGCCGGAAAGGTGCGCAAGAGCGCAGTGAGAGGCGCACGGCTCACGCGAATGGAGAAGCGAAAGAGCCCCTGACGTGGCGCCCGATCGAGGGCCCTCTCCAGAGCCTGGCCGGCCTGCTGCGGGCTCGGGTTGGAGCGACGGGCGTCCATGGAGACGGGTCGCGCGACGGACGTCTGGGTCATCCTCGCACCTCCGGGCGTGCGACGTAGAGGGTGCAGACGCCAAAGGTCAGCGGCGCCACGGACAGCACCTCGAGCCCCGCTCGGCGCATCATGTCGGCGAACTCCTCGCGCGCCGGGAAGGCCGCGATGGAGCGCTCGAGGTAGCGATATTCCTGGGCACCGCTGAGCCAGGCCCCAAGGGTCGGCACCACGCGATGGACGTGAAAACGCGCGAGGGGACCTAGGACGGAGCCCTCGGGTTCACCGAGCTCGAGGATCGCCACGCGTCCATCGGGGCGCGTGACACGCGCCATCTCGCGCAGAGCGCGGGAGCGGTCGGGCACGTTGCGAATACCGAAGGCGATGCTGACGCCGTCGAAGCTGTCGGCGTCGAAGGGCAGCTCCTCGGCGTCCCCCTCGACCAACTCGACGCGCCCGTCGAGCTCGAGGCGGCGCAGCTTCTCCGCGCCCACCGCGAGCATGCCCGCGGACGGATCGAGGCCCACCACCTGAGCGTCCGGCTGACTCCGGGCGATGGCGATGGCGAGGTCGGCCGTGCCCGTGGCGAGATCGAGCACGCGCGCCCCCGAGCCGAGGCAGAGGGCGCTCACGGTGCGCCTGCGCCAACCCTGATCGACGCCCAACGAGAGCAGGCGGTTGAGCGTGTCATAGCGGCCTGCGATGCGGTCGAACATGGCGCCGCTGCCGCTGCGCACGCTGGCGTCGTCGGGCATGCACGTCTCCTGAAGGCCGCTCATCGCTCACCCCCAGCGGTCTCCCGCAGCTCGCTCTTGCGGGCGTGGAGGCGCATATGACCGCGCTGGATACCCTCCGTCGCCAAGGCCCGGAGCGCGGCGAGGTTGGACGCGAGCCCTGCCGAGGCCATCACCAAGGCGAGCTCCCGGGCGGAGTCCACGGCGAGCAACTCGAAGGCCACGCGCACCCCGGGGTGGGCGCCCGTCGCGCCGCCGACCGTGCCGACGGCCATGGGTAGCTCGGCCTCGCCCGAGAGTCCGTCCGACGTGCGGCGCCAGGTGGCCAAGGGCAGGTAGCGTCCCGAGAGGGAGGCGTAGGCGTGGGCGCCCGCTTCGAGGGAACGGAAGTCCTGTCCCAAGGCGACGGCCACGGCGTCGACGCCGTTCATGAAACCCTTGTTGTGAGTCACGGCGCGGTAGGGATCGAGCTCGGCGAAGCGGCTCGCGCGGGCGATGGCGTCCGCGACCTCTTCGCCGCCGAGGGTCTCACTCGAGACGCGCGCGCGCACGCTCACGCGGCGCCGCAGAGGCAGGTTCGTGAGGATGCGCAGGCCACGGCGTCCGCCCACCAGCTCGGCCAGACGCGGCGCCACGGCCTCGGCCACGCTGTCCACGATGTTGGCGCCCATGGCGTCGCCGACGTGAACGTAGAGGTGAACGACCACCAGATCGTGCTCGGGGCTCGGGACGCGGACCTCCAGGTCGCGCGCTCCACCACCTCGACGCACCATGCCGGGGATGGCCTCGTCGGCCAGGCGCAGGATCTCCGCGCGATGAGCCTCCACGCGAGCGGTGACGCCCGGGACGTCGGGCACGTCATCGAACTGCACCTGCGCCGTCATGATGGGCTCTGTGGCGTGACCCTCGAAGCCGCCCGCTGGACGCAGGAGGCGCGCCGCGTTGCTGGCCGCGGCCACGACGGAGGGCTCCTCCACGGCCATGGGCACGAGCACGTCACGACCTTGGACGCGGAAGTTCAAGGCGACGGAGAGGGGCAGCCCATGGCAGGCGACGACGTTCTCGCTCATGTGGTCGGCGACGTCGATCGACAGCCCGCCACCGCGCGCCAGGTGATCGCACGCGCCTTCGCTCAGCAGGCCCAACTCGAAGAGCTGCTCGAGGCGCTCGGCCAAGGTCTTGGTGTAGAAGCCCGGGATGCGACTGACGAGCCCGCGAGACGGCGCTTCGTCGCTGACGTCGAGGGGCCGGGGGTTCGCCCGGGGAGAGAGATCGAAGGTCATGCTCACTTCTCCCGATGCACGGTGGCGTGCGCCACGGTGATGAGGGCGTCCTTGGCGGGCGAGTCGTCGAGCGCGTCGAGGCAGGCGACGGCCTGTGCGCAGCGCTCCCGGGCGAGCCCTCGAGACTCCTCCGCGGCGCCCGTGCGCTGCATGGCCTCGAGCAGGCCCGCGCCCACCGTAGGCTCGAGCACGGCGTCCGCGCCGAGGGTCACGACCTGCTCGAGCAGAGGCCGCAGGGAGGCGTCGCGCTCCAGGGCCAAGATCAAGGGATAGGTCATCTTGCCCTCACGCAGATCCGCGAAGGGCTGCTTGCCCGTGACGTGATCCTGCCCTTCGTAGTCGAGCAGGTCGTCGACCAGCTGAAAGGCGACACCGAGGTGACGACCGTAGCGCTCGAGGGCGTTCAGATGACTCGCGGAGAGCTGCCCCGCGCGCCCGCCCGCGACCATGGCCCAGCGGAAGAGCGCGGCGGTCTTGGCCTCGACGATCTCGAAGTAGGTGGACGCGGGCAGGTCCAAGCGGCCGCGGCTCTCGAGCTGCACGGCCTCACCGCGGATCATCTCGTCGATGATGTCGAGCAAGAGGGTCAAGGCCTCGGGGACTCCGGCGCTCGCGACCCGCCGCAAGGCCTCGACGAGCAGCCAGTCGCCCGCGAAGATCGACGCGGCGTTGCCGTAGACCACGCGCGCGGCCGGCGCGCCTCGCCGCGTGTCGCCCATGTCCACGACGTCGTCGTGGAGCAAGGTCGCGCAGTGCACGAGCTCTACCGAGACGGCCAGCTCGTGCGCCGCCGGGCCGAAGCCCGAGCCCAAGCGAGCGGCCAGGGCGACGCACATGGGCCTGAGCCGCTTGCCGCCGAGGTCGACCAAATGTCCGGCGCTCTGACCGACCACGTCGGCGCGCAGCGGGAGCCCGGAGAGGGAGCCCTCGATGGCCGCCATATCCCAGCGCACGAGCTCTCCGATGGAGACGAGCTGCCGCGACATTTCGCCCAGGCCGTGGGCTTCGCAGACCTTCGTCAAGGAGCCGAGCACGTCGGTCTCCTTCACTCGCGGGGCTCTTGTCGTGGCGGGCGCCACGGCCAGGGATGTCATGGTCTTCTACCTTTCCACCGCGCTCGACGGGCGGTCGAGTTCGGTCGTCGTCGCCGGCGCCGCCGGTCTGCCTTCTGCGAGGGCCGAGACCACTCCCTGCGCCGTCTTGGTCACCAGGCGAAGTCCCGCAAGCCTACGTCGCATGAAGCGCGCGTGCCGTCGACCCCGTCGCATGCCACGCAGCAGCGCCTCGGCCTCGCCGAGGTTGGCGAGGGCCTCGACCAAGAGCGGACCCTCGCGTCGACCGAGCACCCCGCGGACGACTCGCCAGGGGCTCGCGTCGGCCTCCCAATAGGTGCGCCGTTCTCCGGCGCGCCACACCTTCCGCACCGCATGCCAGCCCATCAACTCCGTCAACACGGACGAGCACGCGCTCGAACTCGAGCCCATGAGCTCTGCCAATTCCCCCGTAGAGAGCGGCTCCTCGGAGAGATAGAGCAAGACGTAGGCGCGACCCAGGTGGCGCGAGAAGCCCCAGAATTCGACCAGCCGGCTCACCGCGTCGGCGGCCCGCAGGCTAGCCGCCCTCAGGCGCTGCGACTCGGCGTCCGGCGTGGACGGCTCGCGCTCGACACGAGCTCTGGATTTCGGGGTAGCGGCCATGACTTTCGGAAGCTTCAATACTTCTTGAAACTTCATAGGTGACGAACGGCCCGACGTCAACCCGCAAGGCGGCAACAGCCAGCAGGGACGAGGCCCTGCCCGCCCGCTGAAACATGCGCGGTTCGCACCTCCGCGCCCGCCACGACCTCCATTTCGCGTTGGGTCCCGCTTGTCCGGTCGAGGGCGCTCGGCCTGCCCTCCGCCGATCAGGTCTGGCGAGACATGCTGGCGTGTTCAGTATTTGGTGTCTAGTATCTAGCTTCGATCCTCACATACTCGAAAGCTCAACCACATGTATCGACCTTCAGTGTCTTATGGCGCTCTCTTTTTCGGCCTTCTCCTCAGCACCGTCCTCTCCGCGTGTTCGGGCTCTAACAGCTCGGTGGACGCAGCGGCCGACACCGGCCTCGACGACGACGGTGGTTTCGCCGATGCGGGCGACGACGGCGGTTTCGCCGATGCGGGCGACGACGGCGGTTTCGCCGATGCGGGCGACGATGGCGGTTCCGCCGATGCGGGCGACGACGGTGGTTCCGCCGATGCGGGCGACGACGCGGGCCCGGCCTGCACGGACATACAATACATGGCGGCCGATGGAAGCTGCATGGATCTGACGACGTGTACGGATGCGGAGTACGAGACGACGGCGGCGACGGCGACGAGCGACCGTGTGTGCGCGGCGCTGACGACGTGTACGGACACGGAGTACGAGACGACGGCGGCGACGGCGACGAGCGACCGTGCCTGCACGGCGCTGACGACGTGTAC
>JAADHO010000356.1 GCA_013151775.1 Deltaproteobacteria bacterium
CGCCATCCGTCGGCGTCACCGCGGAATCTTCCGAAGGCCGTGAGGCATCGACCGCCGCTCCTCCTCCTCCGCAGCCCGACGAGGCGAGTATCGCGACCCAGAGGATCCATGTGCGCTGGCCCAGGTCCATCTGTAGATTCACGCCGTCTCCTGCTCGCGAGTGTATACGAGAACCCGAGCTTCGTCCTCCGGTAGATAGCCGCTGGTCCTGACCCATGCGCATCAGGTCGCCGCATTGATCTCGCTCACTTGTAGAGATCGGAGCTGTGCGTAATTGCCTTCTCGTAGGCGTTGAACGGGGGTCGTCGCCCGAGGATTGCCGTGTATCCGCGACCACCACACTCTCAGCGCAGCTGTTCACGCTGGCCGCTTTCGATCCGAGGGCGACGCTGATCGTGGTGAGTTCGCGCGCGATGGTGTCTGAGTTTCCAGCTCGCGTTGGTGACTTCCTGAAGGCACTCGGAGCCTCCTACACCTACAGCCCACGCTGGAACGTCTACGTGATCTTCGGCCTGCTGTGGGGCTTGCCCGTGCCGATCTTCGCCATGGCGCTGCACCTGATGGTCGCCGGGCTTCCCGCCAGCCCGGAAGGCCTGATGGCCGCGTACCGGGCGCAGCCTGTGCACTATCTTCTGCTGCTTCATCCCTTGCTCTTCGGCATCATCTTCGGAGCCTTGGGGACGATCCGCTGCAAGTCGGCCGACCAAGTCGCCGAGCTGGTGAGCGGGCTCTCGGACAAGGTGGCGGAGCGGACCGCCGAGCTCGCCAAGGTCCACATGGAGGCGCTCTTGGCGCTGGCCTCTACGATCGAGATGAAGGATCCCTACACCCGCGGCCACTGCTATCGCGTCGCGCGCATCGGGACAGCCATCGCGGACGAGTTGGACTTTAGCGCAAGTCAACGAGAGACCCTCTTGGCCGCTTCCTATCTCCACGACATCGGCAAGATCTGGGTCTCGGGTTCGATCTTGGGCAAGCGCGCTCGGCTCACGTCCGAGGAATTCGAGCAGATCCGGCAGCATCCGGAGAAGGGCGCCGCGGTGCTGCGCACCATCGCGCGCTTCGATCGGGTCGCGGAGATCGTCGCCCAGCACCATGAACGCGTCGACGGCAGCGGCTACCCGCACGGACTGGCGGGCGAACACATCCTGCTCGAGGCCAAGGTGTTGATGGTCGCTGACGCGGTGGACGCGCTGACGTCGGACCGTCCCTACCGCTCTGCCTTGCCCATGGACATCGCACAGCAGGAGATTCGCCGAGCCGCCGGGCTGAAATACGACGCAGAGCTGCTGTCCCAACACCTCCCGGGCAAGGGCAGTTCCCAACAGTTCGACCGAGTCGTCGTGGAGGCGTTCTGTCGCGCGTTCGAGCGCCATTCGCTGCCGACCGTCCTCGCTGTCGCCAGTTAGCATTTTGTGACTGTTCACGGGGCGCGCGGCCCCGCGGGCCCAGCCCCGAGATCGCGTGCACCGCACAGGGCCTTGGCCTCGTAGCCGCCGACGAGAATCGGCAGCCCCGTGCGCTGCTTGATGGCGCGCGCCCAGAGCAGCATGTCGCGGAAGGTCTGGGCCGCGTGTGCGGAGAACACGACGAGGTCGGGGCTGTCGAGCCGTTGTCGCCACAGGTCGTGGCGTGTCTACGACGCCACGGGCGTGCGTCAGCCGGGCCGCGGAATATTCCCACGGCTACCCGAACTGACTCGATTCACCGGGGTTTCCGCCGATCTCATCTCTTGGCTTGCGTCTTGAAGTGTGTGGGAAGCGAAAGCGCGGTGACCCATGAACAAGATTCTCCCCAGCCTGCTCCTCTCCCTCAGCGTCCTCGGCCTGACGACGGCCACGGCGAGCGCACCCGTCGCCCACGCCTCGGACAGCAGCGACAGCGCCGAGGTCGTCGAGTCGACTGCGCTTTCGCTCGACAGCCAGGTCGATGAGACGCCGACGCCGAACTTCGACATCGCCATGGGCGAGGCGGACACCACCTATCACAGCTACGGTCGACTTCGTCACCGCGCCCACAACGTGGAGCTCGCCGCCAGCAAGCTCGACGGTGCAATCCTCGAACCCGGCGGCATCCTCTCCTTCAACGAGCAGGTCGGTGCTCGCGGCCGCGACGAGGGCTTCGAGCCCGCGCCGGTGATCGCCAGTGGCCGCATGCGTCAGGGCATGGGCGGCGGCGTGTGCCAGGTCAGCACGACGCTTCACGTCGCCGCATTGCGCGCCGGGTTGGTCGCCGTCGAGCGTCGTCCCCACTCCCGCCCTTCGCACTACGTGGATCCCGGGCTCGACGCTACCGTGGTCTACGGCCGCTTCGACTATCGCATCGAGAACCCCTACCCCTTCGCTGTCCGCGTCCGCGCCCACGCCGAGAATGGCCACATGCACGTGCGCATCGAAGGCGCCCAGGAGAGCCAAGCAGGAGAGCTCGAGGCCGTGCTGCTGCGAGAGCTCGCGCCCCGAGAGCAGATCATCGAGGACGCGAGCCTCGCTGCCGGTGAGCGCGTGGTCGTGGAAGAGGGCCGCCCGGGCAAGGTGATGCGCGTGCGCTGGCTGGACGCCGAAGGGCAACCCCACACGGAGCGTGTGCGCTACGGCGCCGCCGCCCGAGTCGTCCACGTGGCAGGCGCGCCGAGCGCCAGTCCGAGCATCTGAACCCCTGACGAGCCGCGTCGCCCGCTAGATGCAGCCGCTCGGCGTGCACCAGTCGCCGGTCTCGAGGCGCTGGTCCAGAGGCATGACCACGAGCAGATCGCGCTCGCTCGCGACCAGGCGTCCGTCGCTGCGCTTGACGCTGTAGCGAAACGAATAGGCCCGGATACAGCTACGCGGGAGCTCGCTGCCGAAGGCGAAGCGGACCTCGTAACCGAGTCGGGTCCGACCCGTGACACCGCGGAAAGACGCCGCCTCCGCGTCGAGCAGACCGACGTTACCGCTCGGGTCAGCGTAGAGCGCCACGGTGCCCGAGAAGAAGTCCATGGCGCTGCTGGTGGTTTCGGGCGCCGCGCCCAGCGGCATGAACCCGCCCGTGTAGTCCTCGCCTCGACCACGCACGTCCACCTCGATCGGCACCTGCAGCGTGGCGTCGGGGCTCTCGCGCAGGATGAAGACCGTGGCGCGATCTGGAGAGGTGGGCACCACGGGGTTCGTCCCGAGGCGCACCTCGACCAGATCCGTGAACCCATCGGAGTCCGTATCGGCGAGCATCGGATCGGTTCCGCGCATCAGCTCCGACGAGTCACAGAGCCCATCTCCATCGCTATCGTTGCCCGGCGGCGCGAAGCCATCGAGCACGCTCCCATCACCCGGTGGTGGCGGGCTTGGGTGACTGCTGCCGCATGCGGCGACGAGCGTCAGGGCGATCCAGCGCCATCCCAGTCGTCGTGCGCCTGCCCACATGCGAGCAAGCGTGGCGCCCCTCGCGAGCAGCGTCAACGCTGGGTAGCGCTCGCCGCGGACCGAGGGTTCAGCTGCAGCCCATGGAGTTGCCGCAGTTCATGCACTTGTAGCAAGCGCCGTTGCGCACGGTGATGTGCCCGCACTTCTCGCACACAGGCGCGTCGCCCATCATCTCGCCGAGCTGTTGGTCGAGGGCGCTCTTGGCGGGCTCCGCGAAGCCGAAGGTCACCTGCTCCGTCGGCTCGAGCTGAGGCGGGGGCTCCGTCGCGATCACACCCTCGAGGCGCTGCACGGCGGTCACATCCGTCGGGCTCTCGAGCTCCGTGCGTTCTTCCGTGGGAGGCACCTGCGCGAAGTCGTAGCGCTGCAGGTACTCCACGCCGAGCACGCGGAAGACGTAGTCGATGATCGAGGTGGAGAACTTGATGTTCGGATGTCCCAGCACGATGCCCTGGGGCTCGAAGCGCGTGAAGGTGAACTGGTTGACGAAGCTCTCGAGGGGCACGCCGTGCTGTAGACCCATGGAGACGCTGATGGCGAAACAGTTCATCAGCGAGCGGAAGGCGGCGCCCTCCTTGTGCATGTCGACGAAGATCTCCCCGAGGTGGCCGTCCTGATATTCGCCCGTGCGCAGGAAGACCTTGTGGCCGCCGACGCGCGCCTCCTGCGTGAAGCCGGAGCGCTTCTTGGGCAGGCGGTGACGAATGGACTCGGGAGGACGCAGCCCTTCGACCTCGGGTGTGGGCAGGACGCGGCCCGAGGGGCTCGTCACGACCGCGGGCTTGGCCTCGACTTGCTCCTCCTCTTCGTCGGCTTTGGAGTTCAGCGGCTGACTCGCCTTGGATCCGTCTCGATACAGCGCGATGGCCTTGAGGCCGAGGCGCCAACCCTCGTGGTAGATCTCCGCCACGTCCTCGACCGTGCTCTCGCTCGGCATGTTGACGGTCTTGCTGATGGCGCCCGAGAGGAAGGGCTGCGCCGCCGCCATCATCATCACGTGGGCCATGGGCCTGATGAAGCGCTCGCCCGTCTTGCCGCAGCGGTTCGCGCAGTCGAAGACCGCCAGGTGCTCCGCCCTGAGATGCGGTGCGCCCTCGATCGTCATGCGGCCGATCACGACGTCGTTCAGCTCGTCGATCTGCGCGCGCGTCAGACCCCAATGGCTCAGCAGGTTGAAGCCGGGCTTGCTGTACACATCCTCCGCGATGCCCATGCGCTCGTAGGCTTCTGTCCCGAGCACCCACGGCGCCAGCGCCTGGCTCACGTCGAAGACGCCACGCAGCGCCACCTCGGCCTTGCCCAGCTCACGCTCCGTCAGGCCCTTGTCGAGCAAGGCCTTGCGTCCGAGCAGTGGTGCCCCGGTGAAGGTGTTCGTGCCCGTGACGAAGGAGACGATGTCCGCGACCTGGGCCTCCGTGTAGCCCAAGCGTCGCAGCGCCGTGGGCACCGACTGATTCACGATCTTGAAGTAGCCGCCGCCGGCCAGCTTCTTGAACTTCACGAGCGAGAAGTCCGGCTCGATGCCCGTGGTGTCGCAGTCCATCAGGAGACCGATCGTGCCGGTGGGCGCGAGCACTGTGGATTGGGCGTTGCGGTAGCCGTAGCGTTCGCCCAGATCGACCGCGAGATCCCAGCTCTCGCGAGCGGCGCGCACGAGGTAGTCGGGACAGCCCGCGGGCTCGCCGTCGGCCATGCCGGGGCCGTCCGCCTCGCCGATCTCGTAGGCTAGCTCGCGGTGCTTCTTCATCACGCGTAGCATGGGTTGGCGGTTGCGGCTGAAGCCCGAGAAGGAGCCCTTGGCCGCGGCCACTTCGGCGCTCGTGGCGTAGGCGTCTCCGCAGAGCACGGCGGTGAGCGCGCTGGCGATCGAGCGACCCCGATCGCTGTCATAGGGGATGCCCAGCGTCATCAAGAGCGTGCCGAGGTTGGCGTAGCCGAGGCCGAGGGGCCGATAGTCGTGGCTGTTCTTGGCGATGGTGCGTGTCGGATAGCTCGCCAGATCCACCAGGATGTCCATCGAGATCATCAGCAGGCGGATCGCCTGACGGTACCCGGCGACGTCGAAGGTGCCGTCCTCTGCGAGGAACTTCGTCAGGTTGATCGACGAGAGGTTACACGCCGAGTCGTCGAGGAACATGTACTCGGAGCAGGGGTTCGAGGCGTTGATGCGATCCGTGTTCGGACAGGTGTGCCACTCGTTGATCGTCGTGTCGTACTGCACGCCCGGATCCGCACACCACCAGGCGGCCTCCGCGAGCTTGCGCCACAGGTCGCGCGCCTTGAAGCTCTCGCAGACCTCGCCCGTCGTGCGCATGTAGGTCTTCCACTCGCCGTCGCTCTCCATGGCCTTCATGAAGTCGTCGGTGACGCGCAGGGAGTTGTTCGAGTTTTGGCCGCTGACCGTGTGGTAGGCGGCGCCGTTGAAGTCCGCCTCGTAGCCCGAGGCGATCAGCGCACGCGCTTTCTTCTCCTCACGCACCTTCCACTCGATGAAGTCGGCGATCTCCGGGTGGTCCATGTCGAGGCTGACCATCTTGGCCGCGCGTCGCGTCGTGCCGCCGCTCTTGGTGGAGCCTGCGGCGCGATCGAAGACCTCGAGGAAGCTCATCAGGCCGCTCGACGTGCCGCCGCCCGAGAGCATCTCCTGGCGGCCGCGAATCTTGGAGAAGTTCGTGCCCGTGCCCGAGCCGTACTTGAAGAGCCGCGCTTCGGACTTCAGCAGGTCGTAGATCGCCATCAGGTCGTCGTCCACGGCTTGGATGAAGCAGGCCGAGCATTGCGGACGCTCGTAGGCGTTGTCGGTCTCGGTGATCATGTCCTGCTTGGAATCCCAAGCGTAGTTTCCGCCGGTTCCAATGATGCCGTAGCGATGCCAGAGTCCGCAGTTGAACCAGACGGGGCTGTTGAAGGCCGCCTTCTGGTGCACCAGCAGGTGGGCCAGCTCCGCCTCGAAGTTGTCCGCCGCGACCTCGTCGGCGAAGTAGCCGCCGAA
>JAADHO010000179.1 GCA_013151775.1 Deltaproteobacteria bacterium
CGCGCTCGCGAGGTCCGCGATGAAGGTCTGCTCTGAGAAGGGCCGATGCGTGATGTTGCCGTCGATCACGTCGGCGTCGATCTCCCGGCGCATACCGTAGACGCGACAAGGCAAGCCACAGCCTCGGAGCGCGTGGACGAGAGCGTCGTTCTCCTCGCAGGTCTGATACACGAGCAGGTGATCCCCGCGGGAGGTCTCGGCCTCGAGGATCTCGGGGCGCAGGATGGGCGGGAACAGGCTCGTGCGCTTCTTGCGAATCGGCGGCTCGAAGAAGGTCGCCACCAGGTAGTGATCGCAGAAGGGCAGCTTGGCCTTGACGAAGGCTTTGACTAGCTCGAAGTCGCGCCGATCCTCTCCGATCACCTCGTCGGGCAGATCACAGCGGTTCATCACCTGCTGGTTGTCGATGGAGAAGATCGGCAGATCGTGGGCCTTGGCGTAGAGATACGAGAAGCTCTCGAAGTCGCTGATCACAGCCTCCGGGCGGAAGTCCTCGATCAGATCGAAGTAGGCGTCGATCTGCTTGGGCAGGTTCTTCAGCCCTTGACGCACGTTGGACCACAGGGTCTTGCCGCGTCGCACGCGGTTGTCGTCCGTGACGATGTGCAGCCCGTGGATCGTGTGCACCTCGTCGAAGCGCTTGGCGAGGTGCTTGGCCGCGCGATTGGAAGACAGCACCTCCACCTCATGGCCCGCCGACACGAGATGCTCGAGGATCACCCCGGACCGAATCGCGTGCCCCATGCCCTCGCCCGTCACGCCGTAAAGGATCTTCATGTGGCGACAGTCGCAAGAAGAGTCGCTCCACGGCAAGTCCAAGGAAGCTCCGGGAGTGCCAGCGCGTATGCTGTCGATGTGAAGCCGCTCTCGCTAGCCCTGTCGATCTCGCTGCTGACCGCGTGTGGCAGCGCGGACATGCCGCCCACCGAGTCCGCGCCGGCCGCGAGGCCTGGGCCATCACCCACCGCCGCTGCAGCGACGAGCGAGCAGCCGGTGGCGCGAGAAGTCTACTCCCTCGACGCCGTGGACGCCGTGCTGCGCGGGAGGCTGCTGATCGTGGTCGACCCGGGCTCCCGCCTCGTGCGGGCGCTCGACGTGGAGTCGGGAGAGGAGGCGTGGCGCGTCGAGCTCGGCGAAGAGGCTCCCGCGTCCATCCTTCAGGATCTAGGCGGCGGCAGGCTGATGGTGCAGGTGCCAGGACAGGAGTTTCACACCCTCGACATCGAGCGAGGAGTCCGCATCGCCCACCGCCCGAGCCCTCGGGATCGGCGCTTCGTCGCGCACCGCGGCGGCGCCTGCGCCCTGCACCGCAATTGCGTGCTGGAGCCCATCTCCTGCGAGGACGGACACGCCTTGGGACCGGCGCTGCGAGGAGCCCGCATCCACTTCTTTCCGACGGAGGACTGGGAAAATGGAGGAACGACCTGCGCCTCGAGGCTCGATGAGCTGGGGCGCGCCGGAGAGCTTTCCCTCTACGTCATGCGGGTCGAGGGTCAGGAGCACGCGGAGGTGATCGCGCGAGACGACGCGGGCACCACGCGCTGGCGCTCGAGCGACGTCGCCTGCGAGCAGTGCCAGACCGTGGGCATGGGCAGCGCGCCGGACGGAAGCGTCTGCTGGACCACGGACGCCGTCGAGCAGAGGCAGACGCTGCGTGCCTTCCGCTGTGCCGATGGCGAGCCACTCTTCGAACGTCAGCTCCGGGGCGCTCCAGGCTACCGGCTGCCGCAGATCCTCACGGGCTGGGTCCGTGAACCCCCAGGGCTGTATGTCGCGTCCGAGGGTCAGGCGATGCTGCTCGCCCCCGATGGCACGCCTCGCTGGACACGCGGCGTCGACGGCGACCGGCTCGTGCTGCCCGACGGTCTGCGCGTGCCGAGCTTCCCCCTGGCCCTCGAGCGCTACAGCGGCGTCGAGTGGGTCGACGCGAGCACGGGCCACACGCGCGAGACGCGCACGCTCTACTCGGGCGCCGAGCTGCGCATCGATCAGGCCGGCCAGGTGCAGATCACCCCACCGGGTCAGACCTCTGATCGTGCAGGCGCGCCTGTGCCAGCGCCCATGGCCTTCCGCCTTCGGCGCGCGCGGAGCGGCAGTCGGGTCAGCCTCGCAGGCCGCACCGTCCTCGACCTGGAGCACGACGCCCACGTGGTCGGCGAACGCACGACCGACGCCGGCAGCTGGCTGGTGGTCGCGGAGCAGCGCGCCGGTCAGCCGGATCGCCTGCACGTGCTCGCCACGGGCCCCGCGCGCTGCGAGGGCAGTTGCTGCCCACCACAGCAGCGAACGCCGAGCGCCGACGGCACGCTCGAGTGTTGTCTGTGTGACCCGGTCGCGCCGCCCTGACCGCTCGCGCCCAGATCGATGGGCACGCGAGCAGGCTCCCGGCACGTGGATTGCATATTGTCGCCGCATGATGCGCTTCGCGTTGCTAGTCTCGATGCTCCTCCTGGCGACGGCCACGCATGCCTCGTCGGCGCGCGCCCAAGGTTCGCAGGAGCTCGCGGCACCTTCACCGGGCACAGTCGTGATCCAGGTTCCGCCGGGCTACCAGCTGCGCGTGGAGCCAGCGCCGCCGCCATTCATGGCGCCGCCCGTCGCGCCCCTGCGGCTCGATCCGGCCGGGGTCGCACTGCGAGGCTCGCCCCCTCGCTACGACATGGGCGTCCTGCATGACCTGCGACGTCGGCACAGCTTGGCACGACGAGCGGCCATCCTCACGCCTCTGGCGGCGGCGATCGGCGTGCTGGGCGGCGTCGGCATAGCGACCTGCCAATGGGAGGGAGACTCGCCGGGCCTGGGCTGTACGGCGGCCATCTTGGTGATGACGAGCGGCGTCGCGGCGACGCTGGTCACCGGCGGCCTCTTCGTCTACCGCACCAACGCCGAGTCGCGCGCCATGCGGCGTGCGGGCATCCACATCTCACGCACCTGGGGCATCCTCGGAGCCATCTTCTACGCGCTGCCCTACACCCAGATCATCGGCCTGATCCTGGCGGCACGCCAGATGCACCTCAACCGCGTGGCCCTGAGCCGCTTCGAGGCCGACGGCGGAGGACTGCGCCCCAAGTTCTATTGAGCGCGAGGATCCCCACGCGCGAGAAAGCTGTACTACTCTGCGACGCGTGTTTCGGCTCTACAGCGAGCATGTGCCTCTGGGCGAGATCGACGCGCCGCTGCTGCGCGGCCTGAGGGCGTATGGCGTCGAGCTGGCGGTGGCGGCCTTCGCGGGCCACGAGGACGAGTATCACGCCCTCGCGCGACGCGCGCAGCGTGCGCAGGTCCCGCTGGTGGTCTGGCCGCTGCTCGACGACGCCCGGGGGCGCTGGCCGAGCGGCGGCAACGTAGCGGCCTTCCGCGAGCACGTGCTCGACTTCATCGAGGGGCTCGCGCCGGGCACGCTGCTCTTCGACCTCGAGCCGCCTCTGGCGTGGACGCGGGCGGCCCTGCGTCTGGCCAGAGAGCTGCGCGAGCGCGGCTGGCGGCTCGAGAGCGTGGTGCCGCCGATGCTGGTCTACGGCCGACGTTGGGAGCGCTGGCTCGGCACGCCCGCCGCCGAGCTCGCGTGTGCGCGCATGGAGCCCATGGCCTACACCAGCCTCTTCGAGGGCTACTCGCGCGGGCTCGTCAGCCGCCGCGTGGCGCGCGACCTCTTGGTGCGCATCACCCGCAGGTCCGGCGGCGCCGTGGCCTTGGGCGTCGTGGGTCCCGGCGCCCTGGGCGACGAGCGCGCCTACCGAGACGTGGACGAGCTGCGAGACGACGTCTCCCTGGCGCGGGCCGCGGGCGCCACACGGCTGTCGCTCTACGCCCTCGACGGTTTGCTCGAACGCGGCGCACCTGAGCGCTGGCTCGAGGCCTTCACGCGTACTCGGGCCGGCGCCCTACCCCGCGCCACACGCCGCGGCGCGCTGCTCGAGTTCGCGGGAGCGCTGCTCGGCTGATCGAGAACCGACGCCGCCGGCTGGCCCGCGCGCGCACCTCGGCTACCCTGCGCCGCGTGACCGCACCTCTCATCCTCGACGCGACCTTTCTGGCCGAGGCCCGCGACGCCTCCACCGTGCCGGCGCCCATCTTCCCCGAGATCGCCTTCGCCGGGCGCTCCAACGTGGGCAAGTCGAGCCTGATCAACAAGCTCATCGGCCGCAAGAAGCTGGTGCGCACCAGCGGCAACCCCGGCTGCACGCGGGGCATCAACCTCTTCCGCCTGAAGCTGCGCGTGGACGAACACGAGGCCGTGCTCGATCTCGTGGATCTGCCCGGCTACGGCTACGCCAAGCGCTCCAAGACGGAGCGCAAAGCGTGGGGCGCGCTGATCGAAGACTTTCTGCGCGAGCGCGCGGGCCTGCGCGCCGTGGTGGTGATCGTCGACGTGCGCCGCGGCGTCGAGCAGGAGGACGCGCAGCTGCTCGAGTTCCTGCGCGACATCGGGCGCCCCGCGCTGCTCGTCGTGACCAAGACGGATAAGCTGCCCGCCAACAAGCGCAAGCTCGCCGTGCAAAAGTGCGGACGCGAAGCGCGCCTGCCCGTGTACGGGTTCAGCGCCGTGAGCGGCGACGGGCGCGACCGGATCTGGGGGCGCCTCTTGAAGCTCAGCGGGCTCGAGCTCGGCTGAACCTCAGCGCGGGCGGCGACCCGGGTACCAGGGGTGGAAGGGCGCGCGGTCGCGGCAGGCGGGCCGGCTCGCTGGCGGACAGTAGATGCGCAGGTGGAAGTGGTTCTCGTGCCTATTGTGACCCGAGGGCTGAATCAGCACGGCCTCGGCGCGACGCAGGACGCTGGCGGAGGCGTGCCGGCGGCGGCCTTCGCGCAGCAAGCGACGCTTGAGCGCGTTCGAGACGAAGATGTACTGCACGCGGGCGTCGCCGTCGGCGACCAGCTTCGCCACCAGCTCCCAGTTGCGCGCGTCATCGAAGCGCAGGCCGCTGTTCACGCCGCGTCCCTGACCGTTGCCCCGAAACGCTGCGAAGGCGAAGGGCGCGAAGGGGCGGCCGCGCCCATCGAGCATGTAGAAGGCGAGGTCCGCGTCGCGCCCGCTGCGGTGTGACGCGTGTCCGGGGATGCGCCCTCCGCGCTCGCGGCTCAGCTCGCCGACGGAGAGCTTGGCGCCAGGGAGGCGTCGACTCACGCGATAGGCCGCGCGCTCGAGCAGCTGCACCAGCTCCCAGGTGCCCCAGAAATTCCCCGCGGCGCGATACTCGGTGGTGTAGCGGACGTGTGCCGACTCGTGCAGCAGCACGCCCCGCCGCAGGCGACCGTCCCAGGGAAAACCGGTGGAGCGGCTGCGATGCGAGAGACGACGCGCTCCGGGACCACGGGTACCGTCGCTGGGCGTAGCGAAGGCCACCGACGCCGTGAGCAGCGAGCCGGCGAGCAGCAGCGCGAGGCTGGTCGAGGTGGGACGCATCTCCTCTGCGCTACACGACTGGCCCACGAGCGGCCAAGTTTTCGGCAGGTCCTGCCCGAGTGTTTCTGCGCGGAGCCTGCTAGAACCGCTGCATGCGCAGCTTCGATGAATTCGCGCGAGCCCTGACGCTGCTCACGCTCATGGGACTCCTCGGCTGCGGCGACCGCTCCCCCGAGGCCCACGCACCCCAGACGAGGGCGAGCAGCGGCGGGAGCGCGGAGCAGACGAGGGCGCAGGCGACGGGCTCCGCGGGCTCGGACAACCCGGAGGCGGTAGCGCAGCCCAACCCTAGGGCGCTGGCCGCGGGGGCGACCTATGGAGACTTGATCACGGCGCTGCGGGCGGCCGAGGTGGCGCGGTCCGAGGCGGCCACAGCGCCCTGCCTCATGACCGGTGGAGCCGCGGGGCAGAGCGCACACCTCGACGCCGAGCTGGCCGCCGCCGTGCACCCGATCCCCGACGCCCCGGCGGATCTCGCCAGCCGGCTCTCTCCCGCGCCGGTGGCGATCCTCAGCCGCTACGGCACGCGTGGTCCGAGCGAACCCGGTCTGGCGGTCGCCGCACTGAGCGCGACGGATCCGCCGGGGGACGGCGAGCAGGTGCTGATCGCCCTGACCTCACGCGGCGCGCTGCTGCGCTCGAGCGATCGGCGTGTGGAGGCCGCCGAGGCGTTCCCCCTCGACGAGCTGCGACAGCGCCTCGGGGCGTTCAGCGAGACGCCGGGGCTGATCGCGCTGACCGCAGAGGCCTCCGTGCCGCTGAGCGTGTTGCGCGACGCGCTAGGGGAGCTGCCGGACGCCCTCGCTTCCCACCTGACGCTGGCCGTGGCCTTGCCGCCCGGGACCCGCGCGCCGAGCGCCACCGCCGCGACCACGGCGCGCGCTCCCCTGTGCGAGTACCTGCCGCCTTGGGAGCCGGGCACGCGCGAAAGCTCCCTGCCCATCT
>JAADHO010000296.1 GCA_013151775.1 Deltaproteobacteria bacterium
CCGCCTGTGTCGTGATGTCCCCCGAAGAGTTCGATCGCATGCGGGAGCGGCAGGCATTCCTCGAGGCGGTCGCGCAGGGACTTGCGGACATTCAGGCCGGCCGAGTCATCACTGACGACGAGCTGCGCATGCGGCTAGACGCAGAGTTCGGACCGCTGCAAGCCGAATGAAGCTGCGCTGGTCGCACCGCGCCGAGCAAGACCTGCTAGAGATCGGCCGCTACATCGCCGAGGACAATCGGCCCGCCGCACGCAGGTGGGTCGAGCGCCTACGGCAACGGGCACGCCAGGCCGCCGAGCATCCCCAAGCTGGACGGATGGTACCCGAGCACTCGCGCCCCGACATACGCGAGGTTCTGCTTCACAGTTACCGCATTGTCTACGTCGTAGGGGCCGACGCGATACAAGTCGTTGCTGTCTTCGAGGGGCACCGTCTCTTTCCCAGGCGCGTCGTCCCCGAGTTGCCCGACACTGAGGACTGAACTCCTCGCCCTTGCTACGCGTCACCGCCTCGAGCGTCGACAAGCCCCGAGGACGTCGAGACCCACTTTGCGCTCTGAAGGAGTGCGAGCCGAGTTCAGTCTCCTGTCGTAGGGCGACGAGCTCCAGTCGGTCCTAGACACCCCTGCGGTGTATGGTCATTGGCACTCGAACGTCGAGGAGGAGTATGCCTAGCGTCTCGCAAGCCAAGAACATCATGCGTCGCAGCATTTCGGAGATCGTCGACCCTGGGCTCACGCGCCTGGAGAAGGACCTGCTCTGGAAGCACTTCGGAGCCAGCTGCGCGTTCTGCGGCGAAGGGATCGAGCGCGCCAGCCGCACAGGGCATGTCGACCACCTCGAGTCCGGCGGCGGCAACGGTCCGAGGAACCGGGTGCTGGCTTGTGCCCGATGCAATGGCGATGAGAAACGCGAGCGCGAGTGGCGTGAATTTCTGTCGGAGAAGTGCATGAACGCCGAGGTCCTCGCCGCGCGCCGGGCCCTGATCGAGACGTGGGTCGCGCGGCACTCGGCCCGCAACCGCACGATGTCCGCCGAAACCGAGGACGCCCTGCGCGACGCCGAGCGCCTGGTGGATGATTTTCACGCCGCCTGCACGCGCTTACGCCGAGCGGTGAAGGCGGGCTCGGAGTAGGAGCGCGGAGGCGTCGAGGACGAACATGGAGCGCATGGTTCGCGCCCGCCCACGTTGCCACCCTCGCGGCAAGGCTCGCGCTTGTGCGACACTGGCTCGATGCCCGAACCGACCGCGCTCTCCGAGAGTTTGTCCGACCTCATGCGCGACCTCAGCGTGATCTACGCTCGCGAGCTCGAGGAGCTTGCGAAGCGGGCTTCGGAGGTGGAACAGCCCGGGTGGCTCTGGGGCATCTTGCTCGAGAGCTGGTCGACGCTCGGTGGCTCTCGAGGCTTCGACGGGCTCATGACGCCCGCGAATCTGCGAGTGCTCGCGTATCGACGACTCCGCAAGCTGTCCACGGAGGAACGTCGCGGGCAGGCCGAGGAGATCTTCCGCACCGCGTCCGTGCGCTATCCCGCGCAGAAGGCCGGATGGCTCGCCCAGGCGGTGGACCTCGTGGCCACTTTGGGAGGGCCCGACAAGGCCCGTGACGCACTGCTCGCGTGCGACGGTGGCGCCGCCAAGACGCGCTTCCTGCGCCAGTTTCCCGGCATTGGGCCGAAGTACGCGCGCAACATCATGATGACCATCATCGACCCGGACTTTCGCGACAGCATCGCTGTCGATCAGCGCATCATGAAGGTCGCCGCTGCCATCGGACTGCCCGCAGGACGAGCAGAGATCGAGCGCTACTTCCTCGACGTGGCCGCACGCGCAGGTGTCGCGGGCTGGCAGGTCGATCGGCTGCTCTACGGGCACACCGACGAGGTGCTGGCAGCGCTGAGCGGCCGCGCCGGCGTCGCGCGTCGCAGGGTCGTGCGGGTGCGGGAGCTCGCGGCTGAGATCGGGGATGACCTCGGGCTCGACGACGAGGCACGCGCCGCGCTCTCCGCTGTTCTCGAGAGGCATGCTGGCGAAGTGATCGGGTGAGGTGAGGGACTCGCTGCCGGCCGGGTTCCCATCAGCTCGCTCGCGCTCGACCTCTCGAAGCCGCCGCGGGCGCACTGCCGCATCGATAGCCGCTACCTGTCGGACGCAGCGTCGTCGGATAGCACCGAATGCCGGGCTCCATCTGCTTGGACATCGGCTCGACTCCGAAGGTTACTCGGCTTCGATGGCCGCGATGCGCTGCTCCACCACGTCGAAGACCTCCTCGGTCGTGTGGCTGCGTCCCGCTCGCTCGTCCGCCATGCCGTCCTGAACGGCTGCCAGGAAGTCCTGGCGCTCGGAGAGTTCATCGAACGCGGTCGGCGAAAGCAGGACGCCGGCAGGCTTGCCGTTCTGGGTGATCACCAACGGATGGCCGCCACTCGTGATGCGGCGCAGCCGGCTTTCCCGACCTTCACGTCAGCCCAGCCTCGCCGAGCCGCGTGATGAAGTTCCGTTTCCGGGCGTGTTGGGTACGCAGGTTGCGGAAGCGCCGCATGAAGGCGGCCTCGTCTCCCTCTCGGACGGCGAGGTCACGCAGATCCACGAGGAGCTCGATGGCTTTGTCGTAGCTCTTCGGCTTCTTGGACTCGACGAGCCGACGCACGCCGCGCCACGCCACCGGCTTACGCGCGTCGAGCGCGTCGAGGCGCTTCGTTCTCGCGAGAGCCGCAGCCTCTTCGCGTCGGCGTTGGGCTTCCGCGCCCGCGCGCACACGCAGGCGCCGCTCCGATTCACGCAGCTCTTCCGCCCGAGCGAGCAGGTCAGCCACCTTCCGGCGTGGTGCGGCCTTGGGGCCGAACGCCTTCCGCATCTCCTTGCGGAAGCGAGAGACGAGAGCCGCCGCCGCGGGTGCGTGCTCACCCTGCACCATGCGGAGCAGCAGCTCGTCCTTCTCCTGCTGCGGGAGTTGGGCGATCCAGTTCGCCAGCCCGGCCGGTTCTGGTTCCGCGGGATGGCTCGCCTCTTCGGCAGCGGCGACCAAGTGTTCGTCGATGCGCAGAAACTCGACGAGCGACGCCAGCGCGGCGGGCAGCTCGCTCAACCCTGCGGGCACGGAAGGCTCCAGTGCTTCCTCCTCGCCGCCGCCGCGACTCAGGCCGTGCAGCCAGATCAGGTAGAGCGGTCGCGGATCGCCGCGCAGCAGCTCGGTCCGGACTCCGGCGAGCGAGCCCATCCAGCCGCGCCCTTCGGTCCACGCTTCGGGATCCTCGGTGTCGCTCCAGAGGTCGACGAGGGTGAACTGCTCCACGCGCCGAACGTCGACACCCTCGCCCACGGAATAGGGCGCCAGATCCTCGACGGAGACGACCTCGTGCGGCAGGCGCATCATCAAGCGCCGCGTGCCCCAGTTGGCCACGTAGACGTGCACGTCGAAGTAGCGCGCGAGCAGAACGTCCTCGTCCGACCTCGCGCCGCCGTAGTGGTACTCGATGGAGAGCGACGTCGGGGTGATGTTGGCCCGGCGCGAGACCGAGCGCAGCCGTGTCATTTCGCTCGCGTCGAGCCGCCTATCCACCGCCAGAAACTCGTAGTACTGGTACTCGCTCATCTCAGTGACTCTTGCTTCGCAGCCGGAGGGTTTGCCGCACGACCGTGGATTCTGCCAGACCGGAGCGGCACACTTCTCCACCGAATCGCGTGGAACGGCAACCCCCTGGTCAGCAACAACGGTCGAGGTGACGAATGAGCAAACGCATCACGCAGCTCGAGCGAGCCATGGAGGCCGCGCTCCGGCCCGGGCGCTACATCGACTACAGGGTGATGGCGGACTTCACGCACGGCCTGGAGCAGGTCGCCGCCGATGTGAAGGCGCTCGTCCGGGGTGGGCATGCCGATGAAGCGATCGCGCTCTTCGAGACCTTCATCGCCGCCTGCCACGAGAAGGCCGAGGAGGTCGACGACTCCGACGCGGATCTCGGGATATTCGTCCACGATCTCTTCTTCCACTGGGTGCGCGCCCGGCAGTCCGCCAGGAAGAAGCCGGAGGAGACCGTCAAGCTCTTGGTGGGTTGGATGGAGAGCGACGATGCGGGCTTCTGTGACGGGCTCGAGCGCGACCTGATGAAGGTTCTGAACAAGCGAGGCCTGCGCGCCTTCGCCACGCAGGCGCGAGCGCGACTCGACGCCGCCGTCCCGGACGATGGCAGCTGGGGTAGCTACCCACGCCGACGGTGGACCACGGCGCTGAAGCACATCTATGTCGCGCAATGCGATGCTGAGGCGTACATGGCCCTGGCCGAGGAGACCACCATCGACTCGGAGGACTGCAGCGCGGTCGCCGGGATCCTCGAGAAGCAGGGCGAGTTCGAGCAGGCGCTGGCCTGGGTGGAACGCGGTCTGAAGCTAGCCGGTGGGGAGCGCCACAGTTTCACCCAGTACGAGCTCGGGCAGTGGCGGCTCGCACTCTTGCCGCGCCTCGGACGCGCCGACGAGGCGTTGGCCGCAGCCTGGGCCGGATTCGAGTCCAGCCCCGGCACATACAGCTACAAGACGCTCATGGAGTTCGTGCCCGAGGGAGAGCGTGACGCCTGGCACGACAAAGCCATGGCCGCCGCGGAGGAGGCCGACCTCCCCGACGTGATCGATCTGCTCGTCCTGACCCGTGAAGTCGAGCGCCTGGCGGCTCGCGTCGACGGCGCCAGCAACCGCGAGCTCGAGCGGATGAGCCACTACAGCACGCAGCCTGCGGCGGAGCTCCTGGCCAAGAAGCACAGCGCGACCGCTGCCCGCGTGTTCCGCGCCATGGGCATACGCATCGTCGGCAGAGGGAAGAGCAAGTACTACGACGCGGCGCTCGGCAACTTCGAACACGCCCGCGACTGCTATGCAGCGGCGGGACAATCGGCGAAGTGGGACGCGCTCGTCGCAGAGGTGCGGCGGGAGCACAGCCGGAAGCACAGCTTCATGCCAGGCTTCGAGCGGGTCGTGAAAGGGGGCACCGGAGCCGAGCCGTCGTTCCTCGAACGAGCCCGCAGCCGCTGGCCGCGAGGGACATAGACGCCGGCCAGGCGACGTTGGCGCGGGGGGCCTTAGGGGCAGGCCTCGAGGCGCCGTGGCCGTCATCCCCACACTCGGTACGGCACTTGCCGAGCGTTTGCTCGAGCCGGCGTGCGGTGTCCTCGACGACGTACTCGTCGAGACTTCGCGGCTTGGTGTTACCGCTCAGGTTGGCTGATGGCGAAGCGCGCGGGCTGCGTGATGGCTTCGCACGCGGTTCGCGCACGCGCATGATGGACGCTTCGACAGGGGCCACCGGCCACGCGAGCGCGGAAGCGCCGACGTGGCCGATAGTCCGCAGAGCATGGCGTCGCCCATCTAGGCACAGTCCTTGGCGACGTTCTGGACGAGGGGGGCGTCGACGCGTTTGAACTTCCTGCGCGCGGCGCGCTCGAGGCACTCGCTCGCGATGTGGTCGATGTCGCACAGCCGCTCGAGCGTCGCCCGGTGCAGCATGGTGAGGGCGTCGGAGTCGAAGGGTGAGTGCTTGGCGCCCGAAGCCTGCATGCGGACGTCGATGTACTTGACGGTGCCCTCGGGCGCGGCCTCTCCGAGGTCGAGCCGACAGTGGATGCGCAACCAGAGGGGGCGATTTCAGTGCAGGCGCATGCCGCGGTTGAACTCGGGCAAGCCGCCGAGCACGAGGGAGAGCAGCGCTCGGCTGTCCCACTCGTAGTTCGCCAGCACGTGCAGGTGGTCGAGGCAGAGCTGCCAGCAGAAGTCGCGCTGTCCCAGGCTGGCGTTGTGCAATACGTGAGCCGGAAGCCCGCATCGGGGCTTGCGGGTCACGACCCTAGTGTTGAGGCTCTCGAGGCGAGCACTCGTGGGTTCGCGATGGCCGAGGCGCCGATGGCATGTCGCCTGGAGGCCTAGATGCGGGATCCACGGGTCCCTGTGGACTGTTCGATCTCGTCCAGCGCCCTCCTGCGCTCATGCCACTCCTGCTGAAGTCGCTTCCTGGACATCTCGTAGATGCGCGTAGGGACCGTTGGGCCTGAAACGCGCTCCATGTCGTAGTGTGCTGCCTGCTCTTCCGCGCGGTCGGAATCGCGTGTCGCAACCAGTACGTCAGCCACGCCCCTGGCTCCCCGGGATGCAACAAATGCGTCAGCGGCCGCATCGAACGCCTTGAAGGCCAGAACGACGAACACGAGCGAGCAAACGAAGTCGAGAAAGCGCCCCGCCATCGACGAGTCGGCGGACGGCAGCGCCATCCCGTAGATCACAATTACTCCACCCAGCGCCACCAGCACACCGACACTCAGAAACAGCCAGCCGGCTCGGTTCAGCAGCCGCCACGAGTAGAACGAGCTGTGTGCGTAGAGCTCCTGCAAGCGCCACCTGCCAGCGGCCGCTGTGGGTTCGTAGTACTCGTCGAGCGTCTTCGCGGGAAGCCGCGCCGCGAAGCTCTCGGCGAACGGGGGCGCGTCCACGACCAAGCCAGACAACACCGCCGCGCCGATCTCATCGCCATAGGCGAACGCAGTAATTGAGAGCCGCCTGCAGCGCTCGGAGTAGTTGTGCGTACTACGAGACCAAGCGCGAAGACTCATCGCGAGGAACATGAGGAGGAGCATCACCAGCGACGCCCAGCCTCCCCAGAGCACCGCCCCGCTGAGGCCGCTCCAAGCCGCGATGACCGCGGCAGCAAGCTCGAGTGCCAGCGCAAGCTGGCGGAGACGCTTTGTAACTTCGGCGGCGCCACGAAACAGATGGTGCGCCTTGGCCACGCGCCCTTGGGAGACGCCGTTGGCAGAGTTCATGAAAACCTCAGAAGATCCACGCCGAATACCTGGCGCCACTTGTTGATCGCACGCTCGTGGTCTCCCGCGCTGTCAGTGGCCATCAGGAAGTGCGGTCTCTTCACCGGGCTCAGGTTTCCTGACTCGGCCGCGGCTGGTCGTGGGGTCGGCGAACGAAAGACATAGCGAGGCCCGGAGTAAGAGGCTCCGAGCCCCTTCGCGTCAGCGCCCTGGGTAGTAGCCGAGAGCTACGGCTGATCGCGCGGAGGCAGGATTCGCACGACGATAAGTTCACCCTATCCCGCATGAACTCGTCGAAGGCTGTGTTTGCGGTCGGAGCCATGTGCCCCCGCCAGGTGAGAGCTCCCGTTGACTACCGAGCCCTGTGACAGTCGACTCACACATAGATCACCTACTCGGGAACTGCCCGTTGAAGACCATGGCCCACTGGTCATACGCGTTCGGCAGCCGTCCGACAGCTTCGAAAGCCACCGCCTTTGCGGCGTGCTTGGCCGCGTACTCAAGCGCAGCAACGACGTTGGCCGCCTGGCGCTCCGTGGACGCGATGGGGATCCATCCAGACACACCGATGGGGTCCTGCAGCGCTCGCCCTCCGCGCCGAGCCAGGACCGCAAAGCTGTCGGCCAAGAGCCGCGCGTAGCTCGTCACCGCGGCACACGTGCCCTGGTGGGCGAGGACGAGCTCGGCGTGAAACGTCAGCATCGGGATTCGCATCGCCCGACTCCGGCGCCAGTGGCGCAGGAGTTGCGCGACGTACTTGAACTTGCCGCCCGCGGCGGCGTCGGCGCGGGAGAGGTAGTCGTTGTGCGCAGCCGGCGCCGTCTTGATCCACCCGCCGCTGCCCTCCGGGATCAAGACTACGGGTCTCTTCGCGCCGAGCGCGACCACGTCAATCATCCCGGCAAACGCGGCCGGGACCACGTCAATGTCCCGCGTTCCGTTGCCGAAGCTGACCAAGATGGCCTGCCCATCCTTGCCCACGTCCGTGGCATGGTAGCGCGCCTTCAGCCTCTCCCGGACCTTCGCGAGCACGGTACTCGACGACATCAATGCGCCGCGACCGTTCGCCGCTCGCACCGCGTCCAGGGGCAGCCGGACGAGCAGGTCGACGTCGCTGGTGCCGCCGATCGCGGACCCCCTCGCGTGACTCCCTATCGTCTCGACCTTCGCCCCTGCGTATTCCGCCTTCAGCGCTCGCCCGAGTGTGCGCTGGTGTCCGGCGTAGTCGTCCAGCTCGCGCTGAGCGACCTGGATCGAGGCGATTAGTGTCTGAAATCGAGTGCCGACGCTCATGGATGCTCTGCTCCCGCACACAAGACGCGAGAGGACTGGACCTTCTGACGGTTCCTTTGAGATTTCTTCACGAAGCTCACTCGGCCGCCTCCGGACGCGGCGCTGCCACCGCGTCGACCTCGATCGGGCTTGCCGTCTCGACGTCCTCCTCGCGAAGCTCGACATCCAGCGCCCGAAGGGTCGCCTTCGCCTTCCCAACGACGCGCTCGAGCTCCTTCCGAGCCTTCCGGACCTCGTCGCTGATCCTGTCGGCATGTGTGCGGATGCCGGTCGCCGACTTGTCGATCTTCTCGAGGCGAGTGATCTCCTTGAAGATGCGCTGCTCAACGTCGGCCAGGGCGTTGATGTCGCCGGGGTCGGCTGCGGTCTTCTTCCGCTGGGCGAGGGCAAGGCCCGCGACGACTGCGCCGTGCAGGAGGCCATCGGAGACTGGATCGTCCGGGTTCCAGGTGACGACGAGGCGACTGCCGAAGCGCGCGAAGCCGGGGAAGTCGGGCGGTGCCGTGCTGCTTGCCATCACGAAAAGGCCGGTCTGCGCGCCGCGGTTGGCCATCGCGGTCTCGAGCTCTTCGAGAGCTCGGCCGACCTGGTAGGACTTGTCTCGCTTGGCCTCGATGACGAAACCGCAGCCGCAAAATGCGCTCTCTTCGCTGAAGCGGACGAGGACGTCGCCGACCTTGCAGTTGGGGCGGAGGCCCGTTCGTGACCCAGTAGCCTCCACAGTGCAGAGGCCTGCCGGCACAACCGAGGTGACGAACGCGACCACGTCGTCCTCAAAGGCGCCGCCACCGCGGGTGCTCTTGGCCTGCTCGTCTCGTCGGGTCTCGATCCGAGCAACCGCCGACCGAAGGTCGGTCTGAAACTGGCGCTGCTCGGTCTGGATCGCCTCGAGCCGCTTCTCGTGGCGACCGAGGCGCTCGCTCAGCATCTCCTCGAGGGTTCGGCGCACGATGGCGATCGGCGAGTCTGGAAGCTGTGGGTTCATGGCCCGGCGTAAGACATCGTGTGCGGCTCGGGTCTCGCGCATGAGGGCGCTGATGAGGGAGCCTTCGTCGTTCTGATCCAGGGCCGCAAGCGCGGTGATGAGCTGTTGCTGTCGGTCTTCGTCGGCGCTCTCGATATCCTCGCGAAGACGGGTCAGGAATCGTCCGACGGCCCCGCTCTTCTCGAGCGGGTCGAGCGCGCGGGCGACCTCGGCGCGGTTCGTATCGAGCGCCTGCTCGACCTTGACGCCGAGTAGCTGGACCAAGCCCTCGCTTTCTGTGGGACTCAGGAGCTTGAAGAGAGGGCTGGTCTCGCCGACCTGGCGGGCGAGGGCCTCGGACAGCACGCTGTTGTCCGCGCCCACGTACTGATGGAGCACCTTGGCGAGTACGCCTTGGTCGTCGAGGAACGCGCGCAGGCGCTCGGTGACCTGCCCGTCGGTCGGGTCGAAGAAGCGCGAGAGAACTTGCTTCATCGCGGCTTCCTGCTGCCCCAGGTAGCCGGCGAGCTGCGTGTCGAGATCTTGGACCAAACGCTGCCCGACGTCCGCGAGCTTGGCTTCTTGGGCTCGCGCATAGGCATTGCTCACGGCGCTGAGTCCGATCATCCAGCTGTCACGGGCGAGTTGCACGCGCTGCGCTTCCGTGAGATCGGCGAACTGGGCGAGGACATCGGAGCGCGCATCCCGGACGCACACTTTCAGCGCATCGGTCTCGAGATCGACTTCGACGCCGAGGTTCCTTCCGGTGTTGGCTTTGCGCTCCATGCCAAGAAGACGCTGCGGACAGGAAGATCTGACACGCTCCAACTCACTTTCTCGCGGCCAGATCTCGACCTTCGCCTTGGTCGACGAGGCGCCGCCCATTGCCTCGACCCGCTGGGCCGGCCTTCTCGAAGCTGAGGGCGCGGGTCACGGACGCTCCGACGATCCGACGCTAGCTCCACGAACACTCCAATTCGCGAACGGGGTCGGCGGGTTGCCTGTACACTTGGCGCAATGCCCGAGCCACCGGCAAAGCTGGCTGCTGTCGTAGACCGCTGTTTCGCTGCGGGCGTCAACGTGCGGTCGCTAGCCACGGAGATCGTTGCGGCGGCGAGCCCGATCGCAGTTCGTGCGGCTCGAGCGCTGAACCTCCGCCAGCACGACGTCGAAGACGTGGCGCAGCACGCCTCCGCGAAGTTGGTGGAGATGCTGGAGCGCGGCGAGCGCCCGCGCGGCAACGTCGAGGCCCTCGTCTGGCGGATGGCCGAGAATCGGTCACGCGACATCCATCGCGCGCGCAAGCGTCGCACCGATGGCAAGCAGCGTCTCACGCAGGAACTGCGGACAGCGAACCAATCGTCACCCAACCCCGAGGCCATCTGGCTGACCCGGGAGCGCCAGGCCTGGGCCCAGACCATCGTTCGCGATGCGCTCGAGGAGGCGCCGAAGTTGTACCGGATCGCGATTCGGCGTCACTACCTGGAGGGGGTGCCCGTCGAAGAGCTTGCGAACGGTTACTACGCGACGCTCGTGGCCGCCGGTGAGGTGAACGAAGCGGACCCGGCCAGCGCGCAAGCGGCCGCGCGCAAGGCCCGCAACCGAGCAGACCAGCACCTCAAGCGGGGCCGCGACTGGCTCCGGCGGCGCCTCGCCGAACACCTGGACAAGGACGAATCGTGAGGGGCCTACTCCTGATCGACCTGGACAACGTGCTCCACGACCTCGGCGCTGGGGCGCTCGAGACTTTCACGCAACGTGCATGTCGGCAGATGACACGCATCGGCGCAACGTGGTCGGTCGCGTTCGTCCTGAACACCGAGACTGCGTGTCGGTATGAGCTGACCTACGAAGGGCTCCGCGAAGCGGGGCGGCAACTCGGTGGCGCGGCGGGTGATCCCAATGCACGCGTCGAGATCGGGATCGCGCTGACGATGCCGCAAGCCGCGGACGTTCTATTGGCTCGGCTGGCGAGGGAGGCGCCGTCGGAAACATCCTCCGGCCCATACCAGCGCGCGATAGTGTTCACCGGTGACCACGGACTCGCTGCGGCACTGGGCCGCGAGCTATACGGTCGAAATGGCTGCCGCTGGATCCAGACGCGTGATCACCGATGGCTCGGCACGGAGTGGCACATGCCAGATGGCGGCAAGCCCGTCGTACGGAAGGCGCCTCCGACGCAGCGATCACGGCAACTCCGCGCACCCTCATCCGAGAACAGCTACACGATCTGCGTCGCGCCGGGCCTCGAAAAATGGGCGGCAGGCAAGGGGATGGACGCGGACTCCAGGCAGGCCTTCCTCGCCCTCGCGGCCGACCTGGAAGAATCTCCGTGGCTGCTCTCTCAGGTCGGCGCGACGCGATCCACGCTGCGAGGGATTGGTCGGCTGTGCGGCCTGCCCTCCGCTGCGCGACCCGTGCTCGGACCGGTTGAACCACGGGACGGGCTGGAGGTCCGCGGCAACGCGGCGATGCCTGCGCAGGGCCGGCGGCCCGTCAACGCTTCGGTGGGAATCGGCGCGGTGAGGTTCGAGGTCTCCCACACGACGGTCGCCTCGCGGCTGTCGGCAAGCGTGTTGGAGTCGGCGAGCGCCGCTTTTTCGCTGGACCGGCGGGGGGTGATGGTAGGTGCGGCGTTGCAGCAGTTGGCGCTTGGGTGCCGGCTCGGAACGAAGACGGTCAAGGTGCGCTTCTCCCGGAAGGGGGACTGGCTCGTTGCCAAGGTGGAGCATGGCAGCACGTCCCAACCACAGGCCTGGTGGCTGACCGGGGAGACGAAAGTGAGCAGCGAACTCCGAATGCCGCATCCGGCCCTACTTCCAACGACCATCGTCGTGGCCGCCACCCCCATCCGGCCCAGCGCCAGCTTCGCCAAGCGGCTCGCGTTGACCAGCCCGGTCAGCGCCGGGGACGAGGTGGTGGTCCAGGCCCCGATCGCGGCCGGAACGATTGGCCTCGCCCTCACTCAGCCCACGTTCGGCAAAGCTCGTCCTGTTGCGATCTACTCTCCAGCACGACCCCTTCAACCGCAGGATCAGGTGCACATAGCCCCCATCCAGCTGGTTTCTCGCAGGGGGCGGCTTGGTGCCGCCCCGCAGGAGTTGTGGTCTTTGCCCATCACGGTGGCCCAATGAAAAATTGCGAGCGCTTGGTGTCAGATCGTCGAACCTGCGCGCGTCTCTCTGGCGAGTTCTCTCTATGACCGACACCTCGACACGGACCGACCTCGCCAACCTCCTGGAACGGCGGGCCCCGGCCTGGCGCGGGGCGGACGGGCTGCTCGAACTGCTGGCCGCGACCGCGACGGCCGATGAAGCGGTCCGGCACCGACTCGTCGCAGCTCTCGCTGGCCAGTCCGATGTGGCCTGGTCCGAGCTGCGCGGGTGGATCGAGAAATGGCCACACCCCGCGAGCGAGCCCCAGGCACTGCGCCCCTGGCTCGACGATACCGAGGCCCTCGGGCTGTCGCAGCTGGGCCTTTCACTCCTCGCGCTCGAGGATCCCGCGGCGCAGTCCACGTCGGCCATCATCAACGAAGTGCTGGCGGCGTTCCAGGAGGCGCTCGGGCAGCGAACCGACCATGCCTTCTTCGCAGGCGAGGCCGAGGCGCGACTGCAGCGGTTTGGTGAGGACGTCGCACCGTGGAGTTGGTTCGAGGGCGGCTCAGTTCGCCAGCTTCTCGACTCGAACGCTGACGCAGCACGCGAGGTCTGCGAGCTGTGGATGGCATCCGAGCTTCACAGCGCAGATGCACCCATACTCGCCGAGAGGGCGCAGACGGATACGTCGTTCGCTGACATCTACCGCACGCTCGTGGCGCGAAAGGCGAGTGACATATTCGTCACGCGGTGGAACGCACATTGGTCGCTGGACGTGGCTCGGAGCGCAGGAGAACTCGAGGCCGCGCGCCGGCTACTTCGCGTGGGCCTGCCTCACGTCGATGGTGAGCTCGACGTACGCCACCACGCGAAGGGAACGTGGTGGACCTACCCAGGCAACCCAGGCGAGTTGGTGCCGCTCGACGCCAGCCAGCATCGGTGGCGTGTCCGAGGTCTCGGGGACGTGCTCACGCGCATCCACGTGGTCGAGCCTGACGCCGCGCAGGATGCGTGGCACGGGCTCATGGGCCTCCACCGGGTTGCCAAGGGAGAAGCACCGAGTCGGGGCGAGGAGGTGGCGGGCGCAATCGTGGAGTCCCTAGCGCACGGTCCGATGGCAGAGGCGATCGGCCGCGCCAGTGCCTGCTTCGAAGCGGGGACCGACCTCGAGCGGGTGAGCGAGCGCCTCTTGGATCATGCGTTCGAAGCTCGAGTCACACTGCCTGATGCGCTCAAGGCACTTTCCGATGCGTCGATCGACGTGACGTCGGTCGAAGCTGCCCTCAGCGAAGCAGACGAAGCCCATCGCAACCATGCGTCAGCCGCCTTCCTGGTATCCGACGACGTCTACGATGACCTAGCCGCCGACCTGCCGCTGGACAAAGGCGCTTGGTGGGGTGGTCGTGCCTGGCTCGATGCGCGCATCCCACGCGGGGTGGTGGAGGGGGCGCTGCACTCTATCGGCGATGCGGGGCGCAAGACGACAAACGCGAAGGTCATCCCATTCCGACGACCTGCCTCGGAGAGTCAGTCCCAGGCGGAGTTCGTGCGGGAAGTGACCCGGCTGGCGGCGGCCACGCACGATCCCCTCTTCGAGGACCTGCCGAGTGAGCCCTGCGAATGGCTGGCCGAGGCAGCACCGATACCAAAGGCCGGCTGTGCTCCCGTTCTCTTGTTCGACGAGAAGCGAGGCACGGGCGTCGTCGCAGAGATTCGAATCTCCGTTGCCGACGTCATGTCGGAGAGCGACCTATGGCAGCGGGCTCCCATGCTCCAACGGATAGCGCGAGAGACCATTCGCGACGCCTACTACGCGGCGGCTGCAGCGACTCCGCTGCGAGCGGCGCCTCATTCGTTCGCTCGACATCGCATCGAGTTGGTCATCGATAGTGCGGCCCTCTCTGGAGCCGAACTCGAGATCGACGGCAGGTCCCTCGGCCTGAGCGCCGCGCTCGCGTTCGTCTCCGCTTGGTTGGACACGCCCATTGCCTCGGACGTGGCTGGGCTCGGGACGATCACGCGTTGGGGGCAGCTCGGGTCGGTCCGTGCAATCGAGGAGAAGGTGCGCTCGCTCGTGACGAGGGCGGGCAACCATGCCATCCGAGTGATCGGTCCAAAGGCCGCGATGGACGAGATTCCCCGGGCGGGCGGCCTTGCCGTCCTGGCTTCGAATCTGCCGGAAGCCATCCAGGCTGCGGGCCTGGTGGTCAGTCAGCTCGGCGACGTGCCCTACGGCTCCGTACACGATCGACTTCGGGCGATCAGGGGCTTGGTCTCCGACATCAAGACGGACAACCTCGGCCGGCATGGAGAGTCGGCGACCTGGGCCGGACTGGCGGACGACCTTCGAAGGCTCATCGACAGTGTGGACGGTGAACAGGTCGCGGAATCGGTGGTGCCGGAGGCGCGCTGCTTGGCCGCGCTCGCCTACTCGCATGCTGGGCTCCTCCAGGACGTCAAAGAGGTCCTTCGGGAAGTCGAGCGACCGGAGACCCTCGGCCTCGGCGTGCGCTCGCTCTACGACATCGTCAACGTTGGGCGGCACCTCGATGCGCTCAGCCTAGAGTCGGACACCGGGCGCGCGGCGCTCGCCGCGCTCGAGGAGGATCTGGCGGAGCTCCGGGCTTCCGATGCGAACGCGATGCTCGGTCGGGCGACCGGAACACTCGGTCGGGCGCGGATGCACCTGCGGCATCCCGAGGAGGCCCTCCCTCTTCTGGAGGAAGGCGTCCAGCACCACCTGCGCCATGAGGCGCACGAGAGCGCGCGGTCCCGCGTGTACCTCGCCATGGCATTGCGAATGGGTGGCGACCTGCCTGAGGCGCTCGACGAACTGTTTCGGGCTCAGCGAGAACTCGTGACCCTGACACGGCGCTACAGCCCGGAATACGAGTCCAGCTGTCGTGTCTACCTCGAGTACGAACTCGCCCGCACGCTGGTCGTTGCCGACCGACCAGCCGATGCGCTCTCGTTCGCAAACTCCGCCCTCGAGCAGGCATCACCCGCTTGGTGGCCACGGCTCGGGATCCTCCGGGCTCGGTCGTGGGCCCTGCGCATGTGCAACCAGGGCGCCGCGGCTGACGCGGACGTCGAGGCGATGCGCGACCTAGCGTCGAACATCGCCGGAGCGCACGGAGAACTCGCCAGGCGCCTCGTCGAAGAAGCGGAGGGCTTTCCGATCGCGGACGGCGAAGTCTACTAGGCCCGGCGCGCAGCCCGCACGGCTTGGGGAGCCGACATCGCCTCTCGAGCGCGATGCTCCGCATGCGGTGCGGCGCACGAGCGACGCGGCAACTGACAACCGACCCGACGGTAGCACTGGCGCCCTCGTCTGCAGCTACGAGTTCTTGGCCTTTGCGATGAGGTACGTCGCCGCTTTCCTTACGGACTCGGCGGCCTCTCGGTCAGCCGCACCTCCATAGCGCTCGAACGCTTCCGCCTGCATCGACATATTGGCCGCCCTCCAGCGAGCCACTTCGGGGCTCGTTGCGCACAAGCGACATATCTCGGTCAGCTGACCGTGCAGGTGAGGCGGTGCGAGCCGCAACAATTCGTCGAACTCGCGATCGCCAGTAGCGGATGGTTCAGCATCGATCTTGGTCTGCATGCGGAGAATGTTACCTGAGACAGAGGGCCGGCACTAGGTGGACCGCCAAGGCATCGTCCGAGTTCACGAGCGCGAAGGAGCCGGGGCGCGTGCGGGCGAGTTCGCTCCGCGTGCTCCCGCGGCCGGGCATTCTACCCAGTACCAACGGGCCCCAAGAGCTCATCGATGTAGCGAAGAGCCTCCTTCTTCCGGGCAACCGTGCGTCGCCGAAGGTAACGCGCCAAGCCGCTGAGAGGCTCGCCTGTGATCTCCGCGATCCTCCGGAGGACCAGGTTGGCCGCCTCCTTCGTGGCGCGAGGAGCGATCTGGACGTCTATGGGCGCGAGCGTCTCGAGGGGTGATTCCCGCACACGGATCACGCGCCAGCCCGCGTCCATCAACCGAGCCGTCTTGAGGCGATCTTCGACCTCGCGCGCCCCGTGCCAGTAGGCACCATCGTACTCCACGGCAATTCGGAGATCTCGGATGAGGATGTCCACGTCGAGGTCACGACGTCCCTGCTGTGCGACGATGTGGTCTGCCATGTCGATATCGACGAAGGCCGCGAGCTCAAATGCGAGCGCAATCTCGGCTGCCGAGCGGGGGGTGAGGCGGCAGTGTGGGCAGCCATGCCCTGGGTCGAGGCCGCTACGTGTCAGCCGGTTCGGCGGCGCCTCCCACTCGTGGTCGGGGGACCGGCTGCACTGCCACCAGCGCATCTTGTTGCTGCTATACGACACGTCGGAAGCGGTCAGCGTTCCGTTCTTGCTCGGGTGCCAGAGCGCGGCGACCGCTGGTCGCAAGGCAGCCAACGATTCTGCGGGGGTGACGCGGAGACCTCGACAATATGGGCAGCCGTGGCCGCCGCGTGTGCGCCGAACCGGTGGGGCGGACCACTGGTGCTCGCCGTTCCTCCGACACTGCCACCAGTATCGCCGCTGGCTACCGGCCACAACGCTGCTGGGGCGCGCGCTGCCGTTCTTCGAGGGGTGCCATTCGGACGCGACTTCGGGGAAGAGAACCGCAAGGGAGTTGGTAACGCTGGCTCTCTTGCCGTCGCAGAACGGACAGCCCGTCGCTGACTTCGTGCGGAGGCGCACGGCCGTTCGCCACTTGTGGTCGGGGCCCTCCGCACAGGACCACCAGACCTTGTCGTTGCTCCCAGCTAGCACCTCATCGGGGGCTAGGGATCCGTTGGCGTGGACATCCCATTGCTTCGCCACGTCGGGATAGAGGGCTTGAAGCGTGTTGTCTGCGGCGACTCTTCTGCCCGCGCAGGCGGGACAGCGACTTCCATTCCCCGTTCGGTTGCAGATCGTGGCGGGCCACTCGTGTTCCGGGTTGGTCGCACATCTCCACCAGACCTTCCTATTGGAGTGAGGTCGGACTGCGGTCGGCGTAAGCTCACCATTCCTCGTCGGGTGCCATTCAGACGCGAGCTGCGGAAAGAGGGCCGCCAGGGAGTTCGTCGACGTCGCTCGCCTGCCGGAACAGAATGGACACCCGCTTCCGCGGTGGCGATCGGAGACTGCTGCCTGCCATTCATGCTCGTCGCCCTCGCCGCACAACCACCACACCCTTCGCGCGGTGCCCGTCGCGGTGGCGGCCGGATCCAGACCAGCGTTCTTCGTGGGATGCCACTCGGACATCAGCCGAGCGTCATCGCTGACCTTCCGCATTCCCCTGACGTTCCCCACGATCAGTGCCCCCGTTGGTGCGAGATGGAGCCGACGTCGCCGAACTGGGCGCCACCGAAACCGAGGCTTCTACGCAGCCGCATGTCCGGCCCCCTGGAGCATGGCCACCAGGACCTCCGCCTCGGTCAACCAGTTCTCCATTGCCTCGGCGGTCGGCGGCATCTCGTACCCGTGATAGTGCGTCACGTGGCTCAGGGCCACCCACGTGTAGGAGACCCTCCGAACACGAAGGGTGGGTGGGGCCAGATGCCGGAGGCACGCGAGTTGGGTTCTGAAGGCAAGCTTGCAGCCTTCGACGCCGAGCTCACGGAGGCTTGCCGCGACGGCGGACTCGAGGCCCTGGCGCGCCAGCAGCGCGCACGCCCGAAGCCGGAGTTCGCCGCCCAGCACTTCCAAATCGAGGCACTCGCGGGCGTGACGCAGCAGCCGACTGGCTGCGGTCAAGACTTCTCCTCGAGACGCCGCGTGAGGTTGCGGGTATTCCGAACCAGCTGCTTGAGAGCGCCATCGTAGTTCCCGTGCGCGCCACCGTTGACATCTTCGTAGGCCCGACCGCAATCGCCATAGCGCTCCACGAACTCAGCGGCGACCTCGGAACCTCGGTCAGCCCGAGCGAAGAGGGTCAATGAGGCCAGAGCGATGGCCGCCTTGGCCTTCGCCAGAATCCGATCTGCCTCCTCGCTAGGCTTCCCGTCGGCATGGAGTCGTCGGCGCGCGCTCCTCTGCAGCGCCGCCTCGAGGGCCAGTCGACAAATACCGGGCACGATTCTCCGGAGCTTCTCATCGCCAACGTCTCGGACGACCTCCGGCTCGAGCATGCGGTTCGCCTCCTCGAGGTATTTCTCGACCGGCGAAGATGTACGGCGCACCTCCACGGCTGAGGATGGCAGCCGAGTCACCTGTAGGTACGTCGCCGCGATGCCAAGCCGATCGATCGCCTCCTGGAGGCGAGGGTCGTGAGTGAACACGATCACCTGCCTGCGCTCCGCGATGCGGCCGAGCACGCGCGCCAGTCCGTCCACCTTGTGCGGGTCCATCGACTGGATAGGATCATCGAGAACAACGAAGCGACACGGCGCCTCAGCCAGCATCATCCTCGGCAGGAAGAGGCTGAGGGCCAGCACATTGAGTTCGCCCTGGCTCATGATGGACAACGCCGGGTACGTCCCCCCCTCCCCATCGACGTCTGCCCTCATCTGAACACGTCGGCGAGTCCTGCCTCCCGTCGCAGCGAGAGAGACCTCGCGGAGACTGACATTGCTGTTCTCGCGCATCTCCTGAAACAGTTTAAGCGCCTCCTGAGCGATGGGAGCAAAGCGGTCCGCCCGCAGCTCGGACGACGCCGTCTTGAGCCAATCCTCCGCCTCGACTAGGCGCTCCACAGCGCCTGCCTCGTCCGCCGTGACCGCTGCGCGAGCTCGGGGCAGCCACTGGCGAACCGCATCGACCACTCGCCGCCAGCCTTCCTCGCGCTGATTCAACTCCTTGACGGCTGCAGCCCGCACCGCCGCCCCGGCTCGGAGCAAACTTGGCGCCGCGTCCTTGAGCTCTGCCGCGAGCCTCGAGGGGGATCCGTCCTGCTTCTGCGTTGCCAGCCACGCAGCGATCGCCTGAATGTGTTCCGGGTCGACATCGAGGTGCTGTGCCAACGCCAGTTCTTCGCTCCCAAGAAACGAGGAAAGCTCTCCCACGGTCGTGGCGAGCGTGCGCACCTCCTCGGCGAGCTTGTGTGCTTCGGCCGCCGCGGCGTCAGCGTCACGCATTCGCGCCTCGGCCCTCGAACGCCAAGCCTCGTCCCAAACGCCGTCCGACTCGCAAATGGAGCACGGGCCTTCGCCCATGTGCTCGTAGAGAGCGAGCGCCTCCCGCAGTGCCTTCGCGAGCTTTCGTTGCTCGCCGGCGTCGGAGGCGTCTGCCGCTTTCTGCCGGACGAGGGCGGTTTGGAGCTCGATACGCGCCTGATCGAGCGCCTGCGTGCTCGGTATCTCGAGCTCGGCTCCGAGCCGCAGACGGTTGAGCTCGTCAGTTGAGTCGCTCCGGCCCTCGAGCACGGCGCCAATGGCGTCGAGGTCCCACGGTTGCTGCAGGAGCGCTTCTCGACATGTAACCACACGGGCATCTTCCGAGCCTGAGAGCGTTTCGAGAAGCGCACCGCGACCGTCCTCGAGCTGCTCACAGCGCCTCTTCCGTTCGACGCGTTCGGTGCGAAGTGCGTTCTGCGCGTCCACGAGTTCGTGCAGCCCGAGCACCCCCGCGAGCTCGTCGTAGAGATCGGCCGGGCGCCGTTCGAGACGCCGGCCAAGCTGCCCACAGCTCAGGATCGGGCGATACTTGTCGAGAAGGTCGCGCGACGGGAATGCAGACTCTCCCCGACTCCCGAGACTCCGGAGCTCCAGATCTGCGCTGTCGATCTCATCGCCGCTCTCCCACCGGCGCGTAGCAACGGCGCACTCGCTCTGACCCTCGAGGCGAAACTCTGCCTCGATCTCCACGGCCCCGTCCCAATGCACGTTGGCCCATCCCTTCTTCCACTCGGCAGGCTTGTCCTTCAGGCGAGAGCAGTCGCCATGGAGCAGCGTCTCCAGGCCTTCCGCCACGCTCGATTTGCCAGATCCGTTGCGCCCCAGAACCAGTGTGAGGCCAGGAGTGGGCTCGAAGTCCACCTTCATCGGGGCGCCGATCCCGCGGAATCCCTTGATCACGAGGCTCGACAGCCAGACATCTGGCGCGTCCGAGCCCTTCTGCCTAGACGCGGCGGTCGGAGGCTCGAACTCAGACTCCTCCAACGCCCGTTGGAGAACGCCAGCGCTATGACAACTCGCAAGCACGAGGCGGCGCACACCCTGGACATCGGGCGGTGTGGCGGTCAGCTTCTTCGCGACGAGTTCGAGGAGGGAGGGATTCATGACGGTGTCACCGGTGCTTAGGTTTGGAAGAATGAAGATGTCGATATCGAACGCACTTGACTCATTGCAACCACAGGTGCTCGATTGCGCGGTGGGTAGGACCGGAGCGACACTGACATGTGGCTGTGGCGACTGCGGTCCTGTGAAGGTCGGTCAGCCTTCATCGGGGATGACGTCGTCACCTGGGAGCATCTGACAGTATTTCTCGAGAGAATCGCCCGGCCGCCGGATCCCGTCTCTTGGCGGGCGGGCGGCGGGTCGCAGTCTGGCCGCGGATGACGGACGGCGGTCTCCCGTGGGCCTTGGTCGTGGGCCACCAACCGGACGCCGCGAGCGTGCACCTCGACTAGGTTGAGCGCGTCCAACTTGCGTCCTGGCCAAGGATCTGCGGCAAGGAACCCAACCTCCTGCTGGCCCTAACGTCGCAGGATGGCTACAGGCCCGGTCAATGCGACGGTTGTTGAGCATTACTCATGACGCCGCGCGTGCCAGAGTCGCCGTGCAGATGCGTTCCACTGAAGAGGAGCGTGCGCAACATGGTTCGTCGCAATCCCCCGCATGCTGATAGCCTGCCCGGCAGGGCCCAGCACGATGCGATCGGCAAGGAAGACCTCATCACGCTCACAAATCGCACACGTCGTGCACATGAAGATCGGGGAGAGTGATATGGGAGCGCATCTTGGGGTGAGAATGTAGCACCAGGGCTTGCTCATCCTCGGTGACATGATGCTCTGCCGTACACGAAATCGTTCTGAGGGTCCCTCGTGCAACCGTAGATCATAGGCGTATCCCTTCTCTTCGTCATCGAGCACATCACTCTGAGCAACGCTGACCATCTGCAACGAACGCAGGGAAGCCGGTACTGCGAGCAGGTGTCGGAGAGTCACTTCGAGCCCGCGTCCGGCGCCAACGTAGGCATCGTCTGGAAGTGTCGTTCCGTGCCCGATCATCTTGTTGCGTGTTTCGACCGACAGATTGAGTCTATTCGCAAGCGAATGTGCCTTGCGTGTTGGTTTTCCCAATAAGCTACGGAGCCACCTTGCCCCGGGATGCGTTGCCTTGGTTGGCGTATTTCTCGCAATCCAGGCTAGTATACTTAGCCATGCACCCATTGTCAGTGGCCGACCTTGAAATTCTGACACTTTGTCACATAGAGCGCGTCGTTCAGATGTAGTTCCAAGATCACGTATGAGGCCGATGCCTACTGCAACACCGAACCGCATGGCACTCTCAATCGCCTGGACTTGGTATTTGAGTCGCAAATGCGCGCTAGCCGACGTATCTATGAGCGCTGCTGGCGCACATAGAGGAAACGGTATCGCGGTGTCATGTGAGCTGTCTACGTCATCTCCGAGTAATTGAACAAGGACTAGATCTAGAGACCTTACACCGCTATCCGTTACCTGTCGTGGCGTGAGATACGCGCTCCGCAGTACCCGAACTACACCCTTGAATTGGTCATCCTCGGAGGATTTACTCTGCCAAGTAGACTCCACATGCTCGATGAGCCAAGAGACGGCCTGTTTGTCATCTGCGTGAAGGCCCACGAGCAGGTACCGGTCCTGATGCAGTGCCATGAGATCCGCCGATTCGACGGACTCCTCGACAACGAGTTCGAGTTCTCGGAGCCAACGAGTACGCGCTACGGAACCGAGTTCGACCATTAGCGAGCGCTCATTGGCCAATTCGAAGGCCACTAGCCAATAGTCGTCGGGCTTAGAGAGAACTCGATGAATCAGGATTTGGGCACTGAGTATTCTCCGAGCCGAATTTCGGTTGGCCGTTTGCTCGTGCATCACTACGACGTTCCCGCCTCGGCGCTTCGCGCGATACAGGTTCTCATCCGCCCGCTCGATGAAACCGGCGATATCAACGTCATCTACGAGGTACGCGCAGCCCATGGAGGAGGTAATAGCAATTACCTCATCCTTGAACTCAAAGTGATGCTCGGCGATAATGTTGCGTAGATCCTGAGCAATCGCAACCGACCCTGCGGGGGAAGTGTCAGGCAAGACAGCAGCGAACTCACAACCGCCATAGCGCCCAATCATGTCGTCGCAGCGAAGACGCTCCTTGACCAGCTGAGCGAGCTCTTTGAGGACGAAATCGCCAGCCATGTGCCCGTAGCTATCATTGACTGCCTTGAAGTCATCGACGGCGAGCATGAGGAGTCCGAGATGCCGATGGTGTTGCCGAGCGCGGGACAACTCTCGGCCTATCGTCTCAATCAGGTAGCGCTTGTTGTTCAGGCCGGTGAGTCCGTCCACGATCGTCATCTTGTAGATGGTCTCGTGATACTGGGCCTCCGTGTCGGAGCCCGAAAGGTACTTCAGGATGGTGCCGCCCACGTTGACCTGATCGCCTCGACGCAGCTGACTCTCCTTCACCAGATCGTCGTTGACGTAGGTGCCGTTGGTCGAGCCGAGATCGCGAACGTGGAAGTTGGCGCCCTGCTGCTCGATACGACAATGGCTGCGCGACACGGAGTCGCTCTCGAGCATCAGCGTATTGTCGGAACGACGCCCGATGGTCACGGGCTGACGTCCGAGCACGAGCCGCCTGCCGAGTTGGGTCTCGTCGGACGAGTAGATGATGACTAGGCAGTCTTGGGCTCCCTGCGGATGGACGGTCAGATCTTCCATCGGCGTTGTTCGGGTCTTGATGTCGGAGTCCACCAACAGAGCCTACATGTTCTCCGCGCCACTGGCGCGGCGCATGGACGGTCCGACCGTCGCGCGCGGAGACGCCATTCACTGATGAGGACCGAAGCGGCTCTCACTCACCTGCGGCTCGCGGCCGAGCAGGTCGAAGTGGTCGCTGGTGCTCACCGCGCGCACCACGGTCGAGGTCACGCTGCTGCCGTTGGGACGATAGGCTCGAAGAGCTCGTCACGCACGGCGTAGCGCGCGTCGCAGCCGGTCGCCTGCGCGTCGCTCCAGGTGAAGCGCTCGCAGGCGGGCTCCGCCTCCGCGCAGTCCGCCGCCGCCGAGTCGTAGGTCATGGTCGTGGTCGCGCCGAGGCCATTCTCCACGCCCACCAAGAGCCGCGGGCGCGTGCCGCCCATGAAGTCCAGAAACTCCCAGCGCCCCGCGTTCGCGTACACCAAGTCCAGCGTGCCCGAGCCGTCGATGTCCGAAAGCCGCGTGCGGAGGCGAGTCGCCCGAGTCCGTGCTGGAGTCCGTCGTGTACTGAGTCGGTCGTGCGCGAGTATGCTGGGCCCCGTGGAGCCCACGCTCGATTCTCGGACTTCGGCGTTCTGGACGGGACGCCCGCTGCATCTCGCGGAGCTGGGCATCGACCTCGAGTGGCATGGAGAGGGACGCCTCGGGGCGCTCCTGCGACTGACCGGCGGATGCATGGACACGGCTGTGGCCGTGGCGCTCGCGTATCTTCGGGGGACCGAGCACTGGCCGGAGCTCGCTGAGTCACTGCCGGGCAAGCTCCGGCGCAACAGCCTGGGAGATCAGACGAGTCTGATTCGTGACGTGAACGCGCTATTGCCGGTGTCGCTTCGACTGGAGCTGGATCAGGCCGCGCCGAAGCTGAGCGACTTCGCACGCAAGGTGCTGCCGAAGAACACGCCGCGGTCTGGACCCGTGACCCTGCAGCAAGGCCTGGAGGCCTTGGTGGCTTGGCGCAACGCCCAAGTCCATCCCAGCGCCGATGCGGGCCGGGCGCAGATCCCCTACGACGAAGCAGAAGCCGCGCTGCTCGCAGTGGTTGAGAGTACGCCTGCGCTCGGACTGCGTCTCTACTACGGCACCGCGTTCGGGACGACGGCGGGCGGCGCGCCTGGGTTGCGCATGACGCTGCTCTCGTGGCCGGGGCCTCGACCCTATCGAAAGGGTGAGCCCATGGCGCTGCCGGGACCGCCGCCACTGCACCACGTGCTCGCTGTCGAAGGGGAGGAGCACGTACTTGATCTGCACCCCTTCCTGACCTTCGATGGACGGAAGCTGCACGTGTTCCAGTGCTTCCGCGGAGGCGCCCGCGATGGCCGGCGCGCGAGCGGCGCCGTGGTCTGGAACCCGAAGACACAGGAGGTCGACGCGGAGGCGGGAGCCGAGGTGAGTGCGCTCTTTCCGGCGGAGCCGAGGCCGACGCCGGCCCGGGCAACCGAGCCCTCGGCGGAAGCCGAGCCCTCCCCTGCTCCGGAGCCTCCTGAGGTGGCCGGTGTGCACACGAAGGCTGTCTCTGCAACAGCGCCGGCGTCCAGTATCGACAACCACGGCAGCACGCGCGGTGCCCCAATCGCGATCGCGGCTGCGGCGGTGGGACTCTTGATCCTGGCGTGCCTCACGGGGACCGGATTCCTCTTTCTTGGCGACGGAAGCGACAGGCCGCCTTCCGGTGCGGGCGTTGGGCCGCTCCCGGGAACGCAGCCTGTGTCGACGGAGCCCGCCTCCATTCGCCAGCCGGCTTCCCTGCTGAGCGCTGTGTCCAACGGAACGCTGCGCTGGGGCGACTCCGTGCAGGCCGTGGTGGCCTCGACGGGGGGCACCGTGACACCAAGCGGTCGCGGTGCGTGCAGGGACGGTGCATGGCGCCACGTCGAAATGCCGATCCACTCCACTCGAATCCGAGGCACCAGCAGCGCCCATGCATGGGTCGACTCGCAAGAGGGCTTCTTCGAAATCAACGTCTTCACCGACCCGGCGCGCATGACGCTCGCCGACGTCGTCGCACAGTTGGAACCGCAGCTCGGCCAAGGTCGCGCCATCCGAAGTCGCAGATTCAGCGAACCCCTCTACCGCTGGGATCGAGGCAGCGAGCGGCTCAACACGGCGCACACGACGCACGCGGAAGTGTCGCTGACGCATGGTCTGAGCGACGCCGTGATCGTCCGCGTGCTGGACACGGCGATTCAGACGCGCGCGACCGAGCACCTGCATCGCGCGTGCCCTGAGTGAAGGCGCTGGGTCTACGGCTTGGCAGCCAGAACCTCGAGGACCGCCCGGCCGAAATCCACGTCGGACGCACGAGCGGAAGATCTCTAGGGAGCGCCGTGCGTGGTCCAGGCGTTGAACTGCCGCCCGCGCCTCGGCGAAGGACGTCTCGGCCCGGGCGAAGTCGATGGCGTCGGCCCGCACCCTACCGAGGTGGACGGCCGGCGGCACGCGGCGATTGCACCCGCACGCGGCGGTCTCGGACACCAAGCCGCAATGAACGGCGGTGAAGGCCTCGACTCGCTCGCGGGAACGCTGCAGCCGCTTGCGCAGGGCGGCCGGCTCGATGTCCAGGGCTTCGGCGGCGTCGGCCGTGGGGAGGCCGAGGATCTCCGCCAAGATGTAAGCAAGACGGTGCGGACGATCGAGGCACTGAAGCATCGCCAAGGTGCAACCGACCTTCACCTCTTCGACCAGCCACGAGCGTTCCGCCTTGGCAGGCCCCACGTCCGAGAGACCGTCGAGCAGGTCGTCGCCGAAACGCTCGAAGGTCATGTGCCAGCGCTCGACCCTGCTCTTCTTGACGTCGAGCAGGTAGTTCACCGCCAGGCGGAACACCCAGGTTCGCAACCGGCTTCGTCCGTCGAACTGCGAGAGGCGTGTCACCACGCGCACCAGGATCCCCTGCGTCGCGTCCTCCGCGTCGGCGCGGTTCCAGAGCATGCGAAGGGCGACCGCATACACTTCCGTCTGCAGGGCGCACACGAGCTGATGGACAGCTTCGCTGGAGCCGTCGACGGACCTGCGGACGAGCTCCGAGAGATCGTGCCGGTGGGGCTTCGTGGTCACGCTTCCATCAACGCCTTCAAGGCGTGGAGCTCTCGAGCCAGAGTATCGATCTGCTCGGCCAAAGCGCCCTCCAGCTCTTCGAGCGGCACGGGAGGCGCGTGCAGGACGAAGCTGTAGATGGCCGTACCGCGAGTGGTCTCGGTGGCTCGCGACTGAGCCAGGGCCACGCTCCCGTTGGGGAACTCGAGCCGCCAGTCGACGGTCCGAGCGTCGCGGTTCGGATATGTGCGTAAGCCGATGTCCACCACGCCGGCGGGGGTCTCGAGGCGAGCCCGCTCATCCTGCACCTCGGAGAACGCCTTGGCCCATCTCGGCAGATTGCCTGGATCAGCGACGAAATCGAATACCTCGTCGGCGGAAGTGAGGATTTCGATGCCTTGAACGTCGAACGCTTTCATGTCGTCTCCTTCGGGGCCGTCACGGCCCGCATTGGATTGGACGACGAGGGGCTGGGCGTTGTGACTGGTGGCGCGTGGGGAGCCCCACGCTGTTGGCGGCCACCTAGAACTGTCGAAATTTGACCGGGCTCAGCAAGGGAATGGGCGGCCCCGGGATGTCCCAGGACCGCCTTGTGCGTG
>JAADHO010000267.1 GCA_013151775.1 Deltaproteobacteria bacterium
TCCACGGGCCTCGCGGCGAGCGCCGACGTGACTCTCTCGGCGTTGGCCCCCACCGGCCAATTCGGCTTCGCGCTCGCGGGCGCCGGGGACTTGAACGGTGACGGCTTCTCGGACCTGGCCGTGGCGGCTCCCAACGTCGACGGTGGCCGGGGTCGTGTCTACGTCTATCCCGGTGACAGCGCGGGGTTGGTCACGGCCGCACCCCGTGAACTCTCGGGGCTGAGCTCTGGCAGCGCGTTCTTCGGCCATGGGCTCGCCTATCTGGGAGACGGCGATCTCGACGGCTTCGACGATCTCGCCATCGGCGCCTTCGGGGTCGACGGTCGCAAGGGTCGGGTCTCGATCCACCGGGGATCGGCCACGGGCGTCGTGGACGCCGCGGCCGATCGCGTGGACGGCGCGGCCGGCGGGAACGGGGACTTCGCCTTCACCCTCAGCGCAGCCGGTGACGTGGACCTCAGCGGCAGGCCCGACCTGATCGTCGGCGCGCCCGGGGTCGATGACGGCGGCGGTCGCGCCTACGTGTACCGTGGCGCCGCGTCGTCCGTGATCAACAACAGCCCCCTCGTCGTGCTGACGGGACCCTCCGGCGGCGCCTTCGGACGCAGCCTGGCGAGCGCCGGGCGCTGAGGCGCCCTGCGATCCTCCGCTCGCGGCGTGACGGCCCCCTTTGTGTCCGTGTGAACACGTTCGCGGGATCACACGCCGAGAATTACAGGGTTTTTCCTGTGGCGCGCCCCTTGCTCGTTCAATCCATCATGCGCCTTCCACGCAAAACTTGCCCCGAGTCACTCGATGCCCAAGGTTGAAGGGGTGCTGATCTCCCGTTCACCCTTCATCGGGCTCCCATTTCTGCTGCTCGCGTCCCTCGCGGGTTGTGGACAGGCGCCCATCACGCCGCCGTCAGGCGACGCCCCCGGGGTCGCTCCTAGCGCTCCGAGCGCGCCGCCTGCGGAGGCTCCGCGGGTGGTCGACACGCGTCCGCCTCCCTTGGCGGAGCCGGTCCCGCTGTGGGCGGATGGCGAGACCACCGGGCCGGTGGACGCGGCCACGGCGCGGGCGGACGGCTACCTGCTGCTCGACCTCGGGGAAGAGTGGACGCCCTACCTCTTCACGGAGCGTGAACGGCCCTCCGACGAGCTCGTGCCCAATGCCTACCGGGAGACCTTCCTGGCCCTCGCGCGGGGTGATTTTCCCAACGACTGGCATGGGGATCGCGCCCGTCGGGACAAGTACCTCGAACTCTACGGCATCATGCCGACGCTGGGTCTCTTACGTGAGCGCATGCGTCGGGCGCGTCAGATCGACTGCTTCGCCGACATCGACACCACGCCCCTCTCGTCCCTCGACGCGGTCCTAGTGTACCGCAGCAACGATCGTGCGCGCCGCAACGCGCGGCGTTTTCGCGTGCTCTCCCGCCAGATCGAGGCGTTGGTCGCTCGTCAGGGCGTGGAGGACGAGGCGGCCCTCGACTCGGGGGAGCTCTCCGACTCGGATGCCTCCCGCCTGGACGAGTATCGGGAGATCGCACCACGCGCGCTGGCCATCCGCGCGGCACAGGAGGTGCTGCGCTGCGAGGGATACTTCGAGGGCAAGGCCTCTCCCACGCCCGCGGCCTTCGACTGGGTCACGCACCAGGCGTTGGCGGAGTTCGAGCGCAAGAGCCGCATCTATGGCTGGGGCTTCCTCGGCCCCGACACCCGCGCAGCGCTGGTGCGCACACCCCCCGAGCTGGAGCGGGAGGCGGTCATTCGGGTGCTCACGGAGCGCGCCATGCATGCGGCTGGCGTGATCGAGGACGGCAGCATGTCGGAGCTGCGCAGCGGTGAGGCCCGCACCTTCGAGGGCGCGGATGGGCAGCCCCACCCGATCCCGAACCTCGAGGCCGATCTGCGTGCCCGCGTGATCGAGGCCTTTGGTCTCGACTCCGCCGAATCCACCAGCGAGTGGCTCGAGGGCCTCGGTGAGCTGGCGCCCGATCAGCCGCTGCAGGTCGCCATCGGCGCGCCCGTGCTGCCGGAGTACTACTCGGCGGATATGGATCTCTCGGTCACCATCGACCGGGGAGACGTCTGGTATGATTTCCCCTACGACAACGAGGGTCGCGAGCACGGTCAGCCGACGAGGCGTCGTCCCAAGGAGACCATCTACGTCACCTATCTCGGTCAGCGCATTCCCCTCGCCAGGTACGGAACGACGATCGGCGGGTGGCGCACAGAGAACGTCGATGGGACGCTGATGTGGAGCTACAAGGAGTCTCCCGTGGGGCCCCGCGTGTGGACCCAGATCGTCGCCTCCCCGGTCTGGATGCCGCCGGACTCCACCCCCGTGCGCTCCCTCCTGCACCGCAAAGCCCGCGGCGTAGGCGCCGACCGCTACGAGGTGAACTACTACGAGACGGGCCCGAGCTACGCCTCGGCCTACGGGCTCGTGGCGGCCTATCACCGCACCTTCCGCCGACGTGAAGATGGGACCATCGTCATCGGCGGCGACGAGGGCATCCGCAACCACGGCTCGGTGGACTACATGTCCATCATGCGCCGCCACTCCCATGGCTGTCACCGGCTGCACAATCACATCGCCGTGCGGCTCATGAGCTTCGTCCTCGACCACCGCCCGCATCACCGCGTCGGGCAGCAGCGCATCGCCTTCCACAAGGAGCTGGAGTACGAGGGGAATGTCTATCAGCTCGACCTGGACCACGGCGGCTACGTGTTCACCCTCGACCAGCCTCTGATCATCAACGTGCTCAGGGGCCGCATCCGCGGTCATCAGCAGACCCCCATCGAGCACCCCATGCCCAAGTACGACAGCGAGGCCCAGGGCTATCTGATGCCCGATGGTCAGCGCGTGAGCGTCTCCTCCGACGGCACGCTGACTCCTCTGGCACCTCCGCCCGACGCTGGCGTGCTCTCGCCCGACGCGGGTGTGCCGGCGCTCCCCGGCGCGATCCCGGCGCCCGATCCACGCGCGACGCCGGTCCCGCTCCCGCCGAACACGCCTCTGGGCCGGATCGTGCTGCCTCCCGCCGCGCCCTAGAGGTCACCCCTTTTCGGATCGGGTACTCGGGAGTGTCGGTCGGGCTCGCCGCCTCACGCCGGTCGGGAGCGCGTTCGATTCAGGCGCTGGGCAACCTGTGGATAACCTCTGATGAGTCGCTCATTGCGCCACCAGGAGCGCACCGCCATTCGCTCGAAGGCTGGCTCGATACCCGCTAGATCGCCAGCATTCGCCGGGTCTGAGCCGTGTCCAAGATGTCTCAGGACATGGACTGTGGATAATCTGTGGAGAATGAATGGATGAGATGTGAGCAAAAAAATGTGTTTGAGGGGCGTTTTTGTTCTTGCATTCTTCTCCGCGGTGCGTAGTATCTGAATCGGAAGGTCGCTGAGCACAGCGAAGCGGGCTTCATGGTCGTTGAAAATCTCTCCCTATTGCAGGCCCGTTCGAGTCGATTCGACCCGGGTGGAGCTGCTGCCGGAAGCTAGGCCTCGCCTAGCGGACGTATGGGTGGGAATTACAGGTGCTTGGCCTCGGTCAGCTTTCGGGCTGGTGGCGGGTCTTGGTTCGGTCGGTCTGTTGCGAGATCCTTGGAAGTAGACGCTCTTGGGTGTTCCCTTTCTCGGATTCCAATCTCGGGACGTCGACCATCCGAACGACAACGGCATTGAAGATCAGATGCTCGTGGAGTTGCCTGCGAGTCGTGTGACATGTTTTGAAATCTTGTAGGCGGGTCGTCCCGCTGTCTCTGGCCTCGGCCGGTGATCAGCGACGACTGGCGAAGCTCTCCCTGGGGCGACGCGACATGACCCGTGAGATACGCTCGAGGGTGGACCTGCTGTGAGGCATGGTCTGGCTCCGAGGGCCTGCAAGGTGGAGTGGACACGATGCGTGGGTGATCGCAAATCCTCCGTTCGTCCTTTGAAAATCGAAAATGTGGGTTGCAGACGTCACTCGGACGTGCCTTCCGAATCGCTGGACACCTCGGTGTCGAGGCGATTCCCGCTCGGCTCTCGGGGATCTTCGGATCGTCGAGGGATGAAGACGAGCGAGTAGGGTGCGCGGTCGCGAATTTTACGTCGAGTTAGCGCTCGACGGTTCGTGGTCGACCAGGAGTTTTCGTCTTCGGCAGTGATCCTTGGCAGTGATCCGTGGCAGTGATCTTTCACTGGCCAGTGATGCCAAGATGTAGATCGCTGTGGGAGACGAGAACTCCTGGGACAGGAGATGACAGAAGATGTTCTGGGCCGATTGTTTCCAAGACTCCTAAACCGGGTCATGGAGGTTCGGCCCTGGCGACGTGTTGGCTCGATTTCCTCGAGGTTTACCTGGAGGGAGTGGGGTGGGCGCGGCCCGTCGAGTGGAAACCGACGAGTCGTGCAGCACGGCGTGGCAGAACATCAGAGGCTGCCAAACCAAGGTGAAGGCTTTCTCAGCTCTTCCGATCCGTCGCCCTCAGGGGCGCGCACCGCCAGACCGCGAGGTCAGGCCCGGCCGCAAGGTCGGGCCGGCGAGTGTTGGAGATCGGTACAGGATTCGAGCGCGGGAGGTCCGCACGATGTGTCAGTGGTCGACGATCTTCGGATCGGCGGTTCGCTCGACCGGCGTGCGCCTGGGTGAGGTTCGTCGAAGCGGATCAGTGGCGAATAGCCCGATCCTCACTACTTTTGTCGGTCTTGGCCTTTGTCGGTCTCGGTCGACGAGAAGATTTCCCCTGGCTTCGGCCAGCGAGAGGTCCAGTGAAGCCCACGAGGACGCGACTGGCGTGCGCATGACGTACGCATGCGCACGAGGTGTGGACTCGGATAAACCCGAGTTCGGCCCACCATCCTTCGGGATGGGATCTTTCGGGATTGGGGCCTCCACGCCATGACCTACCATGAGGGCGATCTGCGAAAGCGGGTCGCCCTCACTCTTTCCGTCTGGGCTGGTCTTTCCGGCTGCGGTTCAGAACTCCATGCGCGCGTAGACGTGGGGCCGCCCGCGGCGACCGGGTCCTTCGAAGGCGGCGACGGCGCCCACGGTGTCGCCACGTTCGTAGAGCATGGTCGAGAGTTCGAGCGTGTCACCGGCGAAGCAGGGCTTGCGATAGGCGAGCTCGACGCTGGTGGCCAACACATCCGTGGGCCGCCCGAGGCTCGCCAGGCGCGTGAGCACGGCCTGCTCGAGCAGATCCGGGTAGACGAGCGAGTTGACGTGTTGGTTCGCGTCCGTGTGCATCAAGCCGAAGACGATGGGCGGCGAAGGCTGGGGATCCGGGTCGATCAGGCGGGCGTCTGCGGGTGGCACGCGAACGCGCTCCGGGGGCTGCCACAGGTAGCGAGCCGGGGGGACGCCTGTGGACGTGATGCGCTCCGGCAGTCGCTTCAGCTTGCGTTCACCCGCCGGGGCGAAGGGGCGGGTGAAGACATGCTCCGCATGAATTTCTCCCACCCGCAGCGTCGCGCCGGCGCCCTCTGGAGCCGGGCCGTGGGTCGCGCCCCGCTGGCCCTCGACGCGGGCGAAGAGCTCGAGGATCAATCGCTCGACCTCACCCGCCGCGTCACGTGTGTGGCTCAAGCGAAAGGCCCCGCGGGCGCGCAGGGGCGCGACGGCTGAGACGGGGCCGCCGCCTGCCCGGATGTGTACCCGGCTGAGGATCGGCACGACGCCGTCTTCCGTGGAGAGCTCCGAGATGGGGTGGTCGCCGAGCAGCGCCTGCCAGCAGGCGACCCCCAGAGCGTGGGGCAGGGCGGAGAGCTTCACGCGACCGTCTTGCGCCACGTCTTCGTAGCGTATGGTCAGGGAGACGTCGCTCCACTCTTCCTGCGGGACGTCGAGATCGGGCAGCGCCATGGTCGCCCTCCTAGCGACCTGATCCCGGCCTGGCAAACGCTCGCCTCGGGATTCGTCCACCGGCACGCAATCGCCGCGGCTTCGGGCCGAAGAGGGAGCATGACCACCTCGTCCTCGAATCTCCGCGACCGCTTCGAGTTGCTGCCCGACGATCCCCGATGGCCCGCGGGGCTCCGCGACCTGACCCACGGCCCCGAGCTCCTGCACGCCCACGGCGAGCTGCCCGATTGGCGTCGGGCCGTGTCCATCGTCGGCACTCGGCGCACCGATCCGGAGGGTCTGCGCTTCGCCGAGGGCCTGGGGCACGAGCTCGCGGCCTGCGGTCATGTCATCGTGTCCGGGGGAGCTGTGGGTATCGACGCGGCGGCCCATCTCGGCGCCCTCGCGGCGGACGGGATCACGGTGGCCGTGCTCGCCTCGGGGCTCACGCCG
>JAADHO010000401.1 GCA_013151775.1 Deltaproteobacteria bacterium
GGCCGCGGGTGTGGGCGTTCACCTGCTTGGCGCTGGCCGGAGCGTGTGCGCCCAGGGCCCAGACCTCACGGCCGCAGGCCGACGCCGCCGTGGGCGCCCGCTTGGGTCACGACGTGGTCGCCGTCGTGGGCGGAGAGGCCATCACCCTCGCCGAGGTCGCTGCCCGCGCGCGTCGGGACGCGAGCGATCCCCTGGTGGCCTTGCGGGCTCTGGAGGACGAGCGGCTGTGGGTCCAGGCGGCCCGAGGTCGAGGTTATGGGGAGCGCCCCGAGGTGGCGGAGGCGACCCGTCGCGCCTCGGTGCGCGCGCTCTTGGCGCAGCTGGAGCGAGAGGTGCCGGCCTCGAGCCTCGACGAGGCCGCGGTGCGCGCGCACTTCGAGGCGACCCGCGCGCACTACGATCGACCCGAGCGGCGCGACATCGTGCACCTGCTCGTGACGGTTCCCGAGGGCGCCAGCGAGGCGCAGGACGCCGCCGCCCATGCGCGGGCGACCCACATGGCGGAGCGCTTGGCCCAGGCCCCGCCGCCAGCTCGTGAGCGTCTGCTGGATCGGTTCGACGGCGAGCCCGGCGTGGAGGTCGAGGCCGTGCCCGCCCTCGCTACCACCACACCCTTCGACCCGGCCTTCGTGCGCGCGGTCTTCTCCAGTGACTCCGTCGGCGTGCTGCGGGATCCCGTGCGCGCCGCCGACGGCTGGCACGTGATCTGGGTGCGCTCCATCCACCCGGCCTCGCGTCCTATCTTCGCCGAGCATCGGGACGAGGCGCGCGCCGATCTGTTGGCCACGGCGCGGGCTCAGCGGCTCCAGCGGTGGCTGGCTCAGCTGCGCTCGTCCACCAGCCTGCGCCTAGACGAGGCCGTCGTGCGTCGACGGCTCACGGCCCTCCGGACTGGACCATGAGCGCCGCGGTCGAGGCTCCGCGAGAGCAGGCGGAGTCGGAGTTCACGCCGCCGCTGCGCAGCGTGCTCGAGCTCGAGCCGAGGATCTTGGCGGCGGTGTTCGTGGACTCCGGCGGGGAGTGCGTCGACTACTGCTCGCGCGTCCCGTCCCACGAGGTGAAGGTGCTCGGTGCCGTGATGGACATCCTGCTTCGGGGTCTGCGGCCTGCGCTCGCTCGCCTCGGTGCGGGAGCGCCCTGCCTGGTGCACGTGGCGACGGAAATGGGATCGCTCTTCGCTCGGCCAGTGGACGACGAGTACCTGCTCGCGCTGATCGCCTCGGGCGATCTGGATCCCGACTCCCTCGACACGGGGCTGAGTCTGGCGGCCTCGGCGTTGCGCGGGGCGGCCGGCCTGAGGCCGGGTTCGTGGGAGCCGAGCGCCCGACCCACCCGGGTCACGCTGCGGCCCGCCCTCGGATGGCCTCACGCCCCCGACTCCTTCCTCACGCCCTCGGGTCTGCAGCGGGTGGAGGCCGTGCTCGGTCGTTGGGAGGAGCTGCGCCCACTCGCGGACCTGGAGCTCGAGTGTTTTCGTGTGCGCTTGGTGGACGGAGAGGAACTCACCCTGTGGCGCGATCGACGCACGGGTCTCTGGGGGCGCTCCTAGATCGATCGAGATCGATCGCATTGGTTTCCATTGGGCGGATCTGCGTGTAGCCTACGGGGCGTGAGCCGGAGTTGCCCCACCTGCGGGTCCACGTTCGCAGACGACGTCTTCTTCTGCGGTCATGATGGGGCCATCACCGTCCAGGATCAGGACGCCGCCGATGTCGATCCGCGACTCGGCCGGCAGTTCGGCGACTACATCGTGGTCGCGCGCGTCGCCGACGGCGCCATGGGGCGCGTATACGAGGGGCGCCACGCCGCGAGCCGCGAGCGAGTGGCGGTGAAGATCCTCCACGAGGACGTGGCCAAGGATCAGGTAGCAGTCGAGCGTTTCAAGCGCGAGTACGAGACGGCCCTCGAGTTCGATCACCCGAACATCGTGAAGGTGGTCGACTTCGGTCCCACGGACGACGGCTCCTACTTCCTGACCATGGAGTACCTGCTCGGCAGGGAGCTGGGGGATCTGCTGCGCTCGGAGGGCGCTCAAGAGTCCGCCCGCACCTTGCGCGTGATGTGTCAGACCTGCGAGGCCCTCGCCCACGCCCACAGCTATGGCGTGATCCACCGCGACCTCAAGCCCGACAACATCTTCCTCTGCGAGTCGCAGGACGGGGACGTCGTCAAGATCCTCGACTTCGGATCCGTAAAGCTACAGATGGAGACGGGCCCCAAGCTCACGGCCTTTGGCACCACCCTCGGATCGCCCTATTACATGTCGCCCGAGCAGGCCATGGGGAAGCTCGACGTCGACAAGCGGACGGACGTCTTCGCCATCGCGGCGATCGTCAGCGAGATGGCCACGGGTCGAGTCGCCTTCGAGGGCAGCAACGTCGCCGAGATCCTGATGAAGATCGTGAACCACGATCCGGAGCCGGTCTCGACCCAGAACCCGAGCTATCCTGCGGCCCTCGATCAGGTCGTGCTGCGCGGTCTCGAGAAGGACAAGACCGCCCGCTTCGACAGCACGACGTCTCTGGGCAAGGCGCTGGTCGGCGCTTTTGGCCTCGAGGGGGATGCGGCCCGTTGGGCGGCCGCGCCCGTGGAGGAGATCCGCCACGCCCTCTCTCAGACGGCGCCTCCCGCTCCGGTCCCAAAGGCGCAGGCCGCGCAGGCCGCGCCCGTGCTTGGTTCGCGGGGAGACGGCCCGGCCGCGCCGGTCGCCGGCAAGCGTGGCCCGAGCGCTGCCGTGATCCTGGCCGTGGCGTTGTTGGGGTTGGGCCTGCTGGCCGCGGCGGCGGCGGCCGCCTTGTTCCTCTTCGTCGCCTGACGCGGTCGTCCGAGCTTCGTCTCAGTGAAGCTGGGCTCAGTGAAACTCGATCACGCGAGTGGCTCGCCGGGGTCCACGGCTCGGGGACAACCCCTCACTGGGACCCGCCGTGGGACGCGAGGTCGAAGGTAGCTCGACGCGGGTGGTCGCCCCGTTCCGCTGCGCCGCCCGGATCAAGGCGAAGGCGTCGTAGGCGGTCGCGGCGAAGAGCTGGGGCGGCTCGCCGTAGCGCGCCCGGTAGGCCTGTCCGAGGTCGCCCTGCGCGCCGGCGGCGTCCGGGTCGAAGGGCGTGGAGAGCAGCGCGCCACCGAGGTAGCGAGCGGCTGCGCGCAACAAGGCGGGGGAGTGGGCGCTGGAGGGTAGGAGGTAGCGGACGCGCTGGGCCCCACGTGGGACGGGGGCGCCCGGGGCGGCGCTGTAGAGACCACGGGCGGCTAGCGCCGGGACGACGATCTGCATGTTGCGCGAGGAGTCGCCGAGCAGCACCGCGTCCGGAGCTTCGCCCGTGAGCCGATCGATGGCTTCACGCAGGTCGTGTCGGTCCTCGGCGTAGACCGAGCTCACGATGGGACGCAGGTCGCTCTGGGCGGCGGCGGCGGCGATCGCGCGCCCGTAGGGGCTGTCCACCGTCAGGACGGCGAGGCGTGTGAGCCCACGCGCTCGGGCGGCCGCGAGCAGCTCGTCCACCTCTTGGCGCGCATCGGGCATGAGGCGGAAGATCATCGGCCCCGTGTTCTCCAAGGAGGCGTCGGGGCTCAGGGTGATCAGCGGCACGTTCAACACGGTGGCGCGCTCGGCCGCGGCGCGAGCGGCGGCGCGATCGATGGGGCCGATGATGGCGATGGCGCGATGCAGCGAGACTAGATCGTCGATGGCGGCGCTGGCCTTGGCGGGATCTCCCACGCTGTCACGCACGACGAGCTGAGGCGCGTCGGGGGACGCGGGTCCGGAGGCGGGGATCCCCGCCGCGAGCATCAAACCGCGCAGGGCGAGCTCTCCGGCGCGTCGTCCGCGTCCCGTGAGCGGGAGCACCACGCCGATGATGTGGGGGTCCGCCTCGCCCGTGCGCTCGGCCCTCAGGGCCATGGCCGAGAGCTCCGCGTCGAGGGCGACGCCATGCTCTCGCAGCTCGGTGACGATGCGCTGCACGGCGGCGAGGTTGCCATCCGCGAAGGCGTCGCGGGCCGCGCGCTCGGCGGCCAGAGGCCAGGCGGGGCCACGGCGCGAGAGCCGCCCGTAGAGAGTTCGGGCCTCCTCGGGGCTCACCTCCTCGCGCAGGATGCGCGCGAGGCGGCCGCGGGCCTCCTCGGCGTCGCTGGTGGGGCTCGCGGCGCCGATCAAAGCGTCCAGGGCCTCCACGGCGCCCAAGCGGTCGCCCTCGGTCAGCGAGGCCGCCGCGATGGTGCGCAGCAGCAGGGCGTTCTCCTCGGGATCCACCACGCGTCCGACGAAGGCCCGCAAGGTCTCGAGCGCCTCCGACTCACGACCCTCGAGGTGCAGGGCGATGCCGTGATAGAAGCGGCCGCGCTCCGCCACGCTGGGATCTGCGTGCTCCGCGACGGCGTGGAAGAGCCTGTCGGCGTTCTCCACGTTTCCGTCCGCGAGCTCGAGTCGTCCCAGGCCCAGCTGGGCCATGGGCCGCAGTGGGTCGTTGGGGTAGTCGCGCAGGAAAGCCTGGTAGCGCTCGCGCGCCCGCGCATCCTGGCCCGCATCCGCGGCCTCGCGAGCGCTGGCGAGCTCGTGCTCGGCGTCGCGGTTGTCGGTGGTCAGCAGGGGGAGCGTCGTGGTGTCGGTCGGACGCCCCGGGCAGCCGAGGCCGAGGCCGAGCCCGAGGAGCAGCAGCAGGCCGAGGCCACCCGGCCGGAGGCGCGGCGCCGGACGCGGCGCGGGCAGGGCGAGGGGGTAGGACATAGCCAGCATCTCCCGTGGCGTGCCATCGGCGGACGCGCTGGGCAACTTTCGCGTCCTTTTCAACGCTGCTCGTCCCTCTCCAGGCCTTGGCTCAGGGACTCCCACAGCAGGCTGGCGAAACCGCGTACGTCCACGTCGCCGGCCGCCGACAGGGCGTGCTGCGCGCTGGGGCAGGCGGAGATCAGCATCTGCCCCTCGGCGCGTCGATGATCGTCGAGGCGCGCGCACGCGATCGCCGCGGCGGTCTCCGGCCGGGTTCGGGGCAAGAGCCCTCCCGCGCCGCTGCACTCCGCCTGCTCGCGGGTGGCGTAGGGCTCTTCGGGGGCGCGACCGAGGACTCGCGCGAGCACGCGTCGGGGAGGGTCGTAGATCCCGAGCCCGCGGCCGAGCTTGCAGGCATCGAGGTAGCGATGGCGTCCCACCCCGTCGACCACGCGGGAGAAGCGCGTCAGCTGGGCGTCTGCCAGCTCCGAGAGGTGCAGGCAGCTCACGGGCGACTCGAGGCCGAATTGGGGGGCCACGTGGCGCACGGCGTAGAGCGTATCCGGATCGAGGACGATCAGCTGCTGAAGCCCCGTCAGCTCATCGAGAAACTGACGGCAGGCGGCCTGAAAGCCCGCCTCGTCTCCAGCCTCGAGCAGGTCGAAGCCTGGATCTTCGTCGATCACACGCGGCGCCTGGCCGCTCAGCGCCTTCACCACCTCGTAGCCCGCTCTCGCCTCGTCGGGCATCTGACGCAGGGCGAAGGATCCCGGCGCGTAGCCCACTCGGGCGGGCGCCGAGGGCGAGCCGAAGAGCCGCCGCGAGGCCGCCTGGGCGCTGGCGCGATCGGCGGCGAATTCCTCGATGACTCGGAAGGCGGCCTCGGGCGCGACCGCGTGGCCCACGGCCTCGGCACGGCCCGATCCGAGGGCGGCCGCGACCTCGATGTCGTGCTCGCAGAAGCTGCGGCAGCGCAGGCAGCCGCTGCACGCGTAGTAGGAGGCCGCGTGCTCCGCCGTGAGCGGGAGGTTGCCCTCTGCCACGTGGTGGAGCGAGGTCATCTTGGCCCACGGGGTCGTGGTCTCGCTCGCCTCCTGCGTGGCCACCGGGCAGGCGAAGCGGCAGAGCTTCGGACAGAAGGCGCAGTACGTATGCGCTCGCCGGTGGAGCGCGAGGCGAGGCGAACTCTTCATGGGCTCAGCTTAGAGCACCACGCCGCCCGAAGGCAGCCCCAATTGGCGCCACCACCGCGCTGATCAGCGGGCTCGACGCAGTGTGTAGGTGACCTGCTGGCGGCTGTCCGAGCGGTTCCCGGGGAAGGTCTGGGCGCGCACCAAGGGTTCGATGCAGCGCTGCAGCGAGGCGGGGGTGGTGGAGAACATGCGCACGGCGCCGTCGCCTTCGAGCACGATCACCAGCCGGGCCGAGGCCGGGTGGGTCGAATCCGCCGACAGGCACGCCAAGAGCTGCGCTTGGACGGGTGCCAACACCCGGCTCACCATGGAGGTGGTCACGTGCGCGGGCAGCTGAGGCGTCTGGCTGGCCTCGGGCGCTGGGTCTGCGGCGTCGTCCGTGGTCGCCGCGTCGTCCGTGGTCTCGGTCGCTGGCGTGTCCAGGCTCGACAGGGACTCGCGGATCGCGAGCGCCACCGCGGGCTGGCACAGCGGGTCGTCGGCCAAGGCCGAGAGCTCCTCTTGCGACGCTGAGCCCAGCAGGCGCACGACAGCGCTCGCGGCGGCGGCGAGACCGGCTCGCGTGGGCTCGTCCGGCGCGTCCGCGTGGTACATGCGCAGGAAGTCCAGCAAGGGCTCAGCTGCCGAGCGCTCTCCCAGCTCAGCCAGAGCCAGGGCCAGGCCCGCCAGATCCGAGGCGGGTGTGGCGGGATCGCGCAGCTGCCCGAGGAGCAGCACCACGGCCTCGGTCTGATGCATGTTGGCGGCGGCCCGCGCCAGCGGCCCGACCGGAGGCGGCTCGGTCTGGTCGAGGAAATTCGCGTGGCGCCTCAGGGCGGCCAAGATGAACTCCGCGCCGTTGTCGCGCGCGGCCAGACCTTCGCAGGCGGCAGCTCGCACGGGCGGTGGCAGGCGCCGGTCGTCGCACAGGGCGAGCAGACTCTCGGTGGCTGCGGGCTGCTCCAAGCTGGCCAGACGCGAGACGGCCAGGCTGCGGGCGGGGACCAAGCGGGCGTCGGTGTTCTGGGCTGCGACGAGCAGCTGCTCCGCCAGGGGGCGCACCTCTCCCTCGCCCCGGCCCGGCGGCGGGCTCGCGTCTCGCGGCAGGGTCATGGCCACGACGGCGTGGCCGGTCTCCTGCGGGCTGTGCTCGCGCCCGTCGCTGGCGTCGAAGAAGCGCACGCTCCCATCGGCGGTTGCTACCCACAATCCGCCCTCGCTCGCGACCGAGTCGAGGGCGTCGGCGGGCAGGCTGCTCACCCAGCGCAGGGCACCGCCCTCGGCCTCGAGCGCGAAGATCAGTCGGTAGAAGACGAAGTACGCCAGCGAGTCCTCGAGGCCCGTGCCGGCGGCGGAGGGGCGCCAGGCGAGGCGGATCTTGTGGACGGCGCTGGTCGCTGAAGGGCTGGGTCGATAGGGGTCCGGGTCCAGCGCCGGGGAGCCGGGCAGGTCACCCACGTTGGGGCTCGCGAAGTGGGCCGACTCGCGGCTGCCGCTGACGGCCTCGGCGTCGAGCAGGAAGAAGCCGCTGCGGCCATAGTACACGCGGCCTCCGAGTCGGCGCGCTTCGGAGACGACGGCGTCGGTGGAGCGCAGGCGGGCGAGTTCGTCCCCCGTGCGGCCGTCGAGCACGCTCAGGTTTTGTGTGGCCCAGGGCAAGAAGATCAGCCCTCCGGCCAGCGCCGGGGAGCCGAGGGCCTGCTCGTAGCTGCGGCGCCAGGTGATCGAGCCTGCGTCGGCTACGACCACCTCGGAGCGCGCGCCCACGCCGGCGCCCGTCGAGAGCACGAAGACCGAGAGGGCGCCCTCGCCGTCGGCGCCCACGAGGTGCATGGCCGAGTCCGGGATGGTGAAGCGCGTGCGTCCATCTCGGAGGCCTCGGGCGACTACACCCTCAGGCTCATGCAGCAGCACCAACTCGCCCGCCAACATGGGGGCGGACACGGGCGCGCCGACGGGGACGCTCCAGAGCTCTCGTCCGGCCTCGAGATCGTAGGCGTAGAGGCTGGGGGTGGAGGTCAGGCCCACGGCCACGCGCGGGCTCGGGGCGTTGGCCGCGCTCAGCCGCGTCAGCACGCCGGCGACGTCCTCGCTGCGGTTGTCGGGGAAGGTGGGGGAGAAGGCGCCGCTCGGGGCCGCGCCGCCAGCGCATGCGCTCGAGGCGAGCAGCAGCAGGATCAGCGCGCGCGGGGTCGTGACGTTGATCATGGCGGTCACTCCGAGATCCGGCGGACGGTGTCTTGGATGGCTCGTCCGAGGTCGCCACCAGGGTTTGGAAGCGCCGTCGCCAGGTCCATGAGGTAGCTTCGCACCTCGGGCGTGGCCAGCTCGCCGAGCCGTCCCACGATCCGCAGCTTGATGGCCGTGCTGACCTCGGAGCGCGCGAAGATCTCGTTCAGGCCCGGGTTGAGGCTGTCCAAGGGGACGCGGCCGAGGTAGCCGAGGAGCCGGTCGGTGGCGGCGCCGTCGGCCAGCTGGCCGATGGAGGTGACGCTCTCGAGCACGCCGCGGTCGAAGGCGTGAAAGAGCGCGCCGAGGGAGCCACGCGCGCCTAGTTCGCCGAGGCCGATGGCCGCGGCTCCGCGTACGCGAGGGTCGAGATCCCCCAGCGCCTCGATCAGGGCGGCGTCGGCGCCCCGGGGTCGGCAGCTCACGATGGCGCGCAAGGCCGCCACCCGGACGCTGGCGACTCGGTGGTCGGCCAGCCTGAAGAGGATCGGGCCGGCGGCGGGCTTGGCCAGCACGCCCAGGGTCTCCACGGCCGTCTCGAGCAGCGGTCGCGGCAGGCCGCGCTCGATGCGCGCGCTCAAGGGAGCGACGGCGCTGGCACGTCCCGAGAGCCCGAGGTTCTCGATGCCCATGCGGATCTCGTCTGCGTCATGGGAGTCGAGCAGTCGGACGGAGTCGGCTACCCGCATGGTCCCCGCCCGTGAGCGATGGGCTCGCGAACTCTGTGCTCGCGCGGGCTGCGCGAGGCCGAGGCTGAGCGCGAGCAGCGCGGTGATGGCCCCGAGCGGGCGCGACATCTGTAGATTCATGGCGATTGCCCCCGGTCGGCGCCCGTGGCGCGACCGAATGCCTCGTAGCTCGCCCGAGTGCGTGGATCAAGGCTCTTCGGAGCCGTCCACACAGGCCGCGCGCAGGGACGCGGCTGTGAGCCCCGCCGCGCGCGCGAGGTCCGGGCGGAGCTCGGCCTGCTCGAGCATCTCGTCGAGGGCCGTCGCGGCGCGACGCAGGGGCGCGGTGGAG
>JAADHO010000097.1 GCA_013151775.1 Deltaproteobacteria bacterium
GCCCCAGCGCTCGCGCCGGATCACGCCGCGGCGCCTGTGCAGGCGGCGCCGGAGCGCGCCTCGACGGACGCGTCCCCCCGAGTCGCGCCGACGGGCGGCGTGCCCGATCTCGACGGCTTCGAGGAGTCCGCGCGGCGTCCCCGGGGCTTGCTCTGGGGCGGGCTCTTCTTGGTCTTGACCGTGGGCCTGCTGGTCGGTGTGAGGCTGCTGCGCCCGGAGGCCTTCGCGCGCATGTTGGGCGACGCCCCGGCGATCGATCCAAACGCCGAGGTCGAGGCGGCGCAGGCGCGTCAGCGCGAGCACGATCAGGCCCAAGCGCAGGCTGACGCGCGCTACGGTGACCTGGTCCTCAGCGTGAGCCCTGAGCGCGCGCAGGTCCTGCTCTTCGTGGGACGCGGGCCCGCCGTGATGCCCAACCTCCCCGTGGGCGTGGCGCACGAGTTCGTGGCCATCGCCGATGGCAAGCAGCCGACCCGCGCCGTCGTCTCTCCCGACTCCGAGTGGACCACCACGGACGACGGATCGCTCTACGAGCTCGCCATGCAGACGGGTGAGAGGGACATGAGCTTCGACGCCCTGAACCTCGGGGAGACGCGCCTCGAGCCCGACGCCATGGGGCAGCCCACGGGCGAGCTCGGCCGCGTGCGCGTCCTGACCACACCCCCCGGCGCCAAGGTCTACTACCTGATCGGCTTCGGCCCCGACGTGCGCGTGCGTCACCTGCTCACGGACGAGGTCCACGAGCTCTTGGTCTTTCGTGAAGGCTATCGGCCCCAGCGAGTCGTGGTCGCCCCGAGCGACTTCCGCGACACACCCGACGGAAAGGTCGCCGAAGCCAGCGTTCAGCTCGAGCGTCGCCGCCGCTGAGTCCCGCTAGCGACAGGCCTCGATGCGCGTCTCGACCTCGGCGCGGTACTCGTCGAGCTGCGCTTGGGTGTCCGCCTCGAAGCGCAGCACGAGCACGGGCTGCGTGTTGGACGCGCGCACCAGGCCCCAGCCCTGCGCGAAGCGGATGCGCGCTCCGTCCACCGTGATCACGTCGTGGTCCTCTTGGAAGGACGCCGTGACCCGCTCGACCAGCGCGAATTTCTCTTCGTCGGGGCAGGGCACGCGCAGCTCCGGGGTGGTGAAGAGCTCGGGCAGATCCGACAGCAGCTCGTCCAGGGGCCGGTCACTGGCGCTCACGATCTCGAGCAGCCGCAGCGCCGCGTAGGTCGCGTCGTCGAAGCCGTAGTAGCGGTCCGCGAAGAAGAGGTGCCCGCTCATCTCGCCCGCGAGCAGCGCGTTCTCCTCCTGCATCTTGGCCTTGATCAGCGAGTGGCCCGTCTTCCACAGGATGGGCTGACCGCCGTGCTTGGCGATGTCCTCGTAGAGCGTCTCGGAGCACTTCACCTCGCCGATGATCTTGGCGCCCGGGTGCCGAGACAGCACGTCGCGCGCGAAGAGGGCCAAGAGCCTATCACCCCAGAGGATGTTTCCCTTGGCGTCGACTACGCCCATGCGGTCGCCGTCGCCATCGAAGGCGATGCCGAGCTCGAGGCCCTGCTCGGCCACCGTGTCGCGTAGCAGGTGCAGCGTCTCGGGATCCGTCGGATCGGGGTGGTGAACGGGGAAGAGCCCGTCCATCTCGCAGAGCAGCGCCGTGGGCTCGAGGCCCAGATCGTGGAAGACGGCGAGGGCGCTCGGCCCGGCGGCGCCGTTGCCCGCGTCGACGGCGAAGCGCACCTTGCGGGCGAGGCGGATGTTCCCGCGCATGTAGCCGCGGTAGGCGGGCAGCGGGTCGAAGCTCTCGCGCTCTCCGTCACCCGGCAGGTCGAAGTCCTGCGCCTCCATCAGCTGCTTCAGGGCGTGGATGTCTTGCCCGTAGAGCGAATGCTGGCCCTTCATCATCTTGAAGCCGTTCTCGGGTGGCGGGTTGTGGCTGCCGGTGATCTGCACCCCGCCGTCGAGCTCGAGAAACTTCACCGCGAAGTACATCAGCGGTGTGGGCACGACCCCGAGATCGACCACGTCGATGCTCGCCTCGCGCAGCCCTCGCTCCAGCGCGCGGCAGAGCCGGGGAGAGCTCTGGCGGCAGTCGCGGCTCAGGGCGATGCGCTTGCGCTCTGCGCGCCGATGAAAGGTCCCGAGCGCTCGGCCGAGGTCGAGGGTGAAGGCGTCGTCGAGATCCGTGTCGGCGACTCCGCGGATGTCGTATTCGCGAAAGACGTGAGGGTTCATGCGCGGGGTGTATCCCGCCTGCGCCCGTCAGACCAGCTGGTCTTCGCCTCGCTCGGTCAGCAGCTCCACCACCTGCCGCACCTCCTGCGCGCGCGCCCGCGGCATGATCAAGAGGGCGTCGGGCGTGTCGACGACGACCAGGTCTTCGACGCCTACCAGCGCGACCCTCTTGCCTTCTGCGACGCGCACGTAGCAGCCCTTGGCGTCGAGCAGCACGCTGCCTTCGGGCGCTGCGTTCTGGTGGTCGTCCTTGGGCGCCTGCTCCCAGGCCGTCACCCAGCTGCCCAGGTCGGACCAACCGAAGTCCGCGGGCACGACCAGCACCCGGCGCGCCTTCTCCATCACACCGTGATCGATCGAGACGCTGGGCAGCTCGGCGTAGCGTGCGGCCACCAGGGCGGCCTCCTCTCCGCGCTCCGCGGCCGCGTCGAACTCGGCCAGCGCGGCTCCCAAGCTCGGGAGGCTCTCCGAGATGGCCTCGAGGATCGCCGCGGCCTGAAACAGGAAGATGCCGCCGTTCCACAGGAAGTCGCCCGAGGCCAGGAAGCGCTCGGCGCGGGCGTGGGTGGGCTTCTCCACGAAGCGCCGGGCGGCGTGCACGCCAGGGGAGATCTCGTCCGCCATCTCGATGTAGCCGTAGCCGGTCTCGGGACGCGTGGGGCTGAGACCGACGGTGACCAGGTCACCCGCCTGCGTGGCCTGCGCGGCGCGCTCCAAGACGGCCCGGAATTCGGGCTCGTTCTCGATCTCGTGATCAGCCGGGAGCACGGCGAGTATGGCCTCTGGGTCACGTCTGCGGATGGTAGCCGCGGCCCAGCCGATGCAGGGCGCCGTGTTGCGGCCGACGGGCTCCGCCAGGATGTTCTCCGCGGGCATGTCGGGCAGCTCGCGCCGCGTCGCGTCCACCAGATGTTCGGCCGTGACCACGTAGACGCGGTCCGCGGGCACCAGGCCCTCGAGGCGAGCTGCCGTGCGCGCCAGCAGGGAGCCCTCGCCTCGACCCAAGGGCAGGAATTGCTTGGGCGTGTCTCGGCGCGAGAGCGGCCAGAAGCGCTTGCCGGCGCCGCCGGCCATGATCACGGCGTAGAGGTGCTGCATGCGGGTTTCTCCAGGGTGGTTCGTTGCATGAGAGTGGCGGGTAGGTTCAGCGGAAGAGCGGCAGGGCCAACACCACCAGGGCTAGGGGCACCAGGTAGAGGGCGAAGAGCGAGAGCTGTCCGCGCCCGACGACGCGGCGCAGGCCGATCAGGGCGAGCACACCCACGCCCAGGGCGATCAGCGCGCCGAGGGCCCCGGGTCCCGCCAGCGCGCCCAGGTCCGTGACGTGGCGCGCCTCGAGCAGCACGGCGCCGCCCACGGCCGGCAAGGAGAGCAGAAAGGAGAAGCGGAAGGCCGCGTCGCCGCTGAGCCCGAGCAGCATGGCGGCGGCGATCGTCGAGCCGCTGCGGCTGACACCCGGGAGCACGGCGACGCCCTGCACGAGACCCACCACCAGCGCCTGCTGAAGCGTGGGCACCTGCGCCTCTCCCCGCGCCCAGCGGGTCGAGAGCACGGCGGCAGCGGAGGCCAGCAGCGCCAGGCCCACGGCCAGCGGGACGCGCCCGAGGGACTCCACGCGGTCGCGCAGCAGCAGGCCCAAGATAGCCGTCGGCACCGAGGCTAGGATCACGGCCAGCAGCAGCTTCCCGCGCTCCGTACCCAGGGCGCGTCGCGGCGAGCGCAGCAGGTCCACGCCCGCTCGCAGCAGCTCGGCGACGTCTCGGCGCATCACGATCAGAGTCGCGACGAGTGTGCCCGCGTGCAGCAGCACGCTGAGGGTCAGGGGGGCGTCGTGCATGCCCAAGGCCATCTCGGCCAGGGCGATATGCCCGCTCGAAGACACCGGCAAGAACTCCGTCAGACCCTGCAAGATCCCCAGGAGAGTCGCGTCGGTGAAGGCGCCCATCATCAGCATGTCGCTAGCTATGCGCGTGTGGCCAGTTCGCGCAAGGCGCGTCACATCGCCCGATGCGCCCGAGTTCCAGCGTCTGGCGCTGTGCAGAAAACTGGACCCGAGTGGGAGTCTTGGGTCAGTCCTTGGGTGATGCCATCTGGAGGAATCATGAGCGCTACCCTCGAACACCACGCACTGCCACGAACCCGCCTCAGCCTGGCCGACGTGCCTTCCCCCGTGCTCCTCGAGCTCGAAGAGCAGCGAGCCGACGGCTTCACGGTGGCGCGTGACCTTCCCTTCCTCGGTTTGGGCCGCGAGGTTCGGGACGAGTCCGGGCGCCTCGCCCACATCGAGAGCATCTACGTCGACGTGGACGCCGACACGCCGCGGCTGGTGATGGATCTGGCCTACGCGGTGATGGCCGCGCGCGAGGAGACCGTCTCCTACGAGACGCCGTCGCGCCTCCCGCCGCCTCCCGCGCTGCCCGACGACGCGCTGAGCACACGCGAAGGCACGCTGCTCTTCGTCACGCCTCGAATCGCCCCGGGTGAAGAGCGCCTGTCGAGCGCGCCCGTCTGCCTGTACGAGGACGCGGACGCACTGAAGGACGGGCTCATGGGCGCGGGGCGCGGCCTCTTCACCGCCGGACGCGCCGCCCTTTCCCTCGGTTGGCGCGGACTCCGCTGGGGGCTGCGCTTTCTGGGTCGCCTCGGCCTGCGCGTCTGGCTGGCCTCACGTCACCTGGGCGCTACTTACGCGGACGCCCCGGCATCGCCCGTGGTCGACGCGAGCTGAGCTGGGGCACACGCGCGCCCTTCGGAGGACTCGTCCAAGTCCGCGCAGAGCGTACACATGTACGTCGAGCGGACAGAGAATCAGCCGCAGCTCGAGGCGTCCACGCAGAGCGGGAAGCTCGTGCCGGGGTAGAGGCAGCAGGTGGACGTGTCACCCGTGCAGCTCGGACAGGGACAGCTCGTGCAGCTGCCCGGAGGCGCATAGTCCTCGCAGCTTCCAGCGACGCAGACCTTGTCGCGCTGGCAGACCCGCCCGCAGTCGCCGCAGTTCAGCGTGTCGGTGCGCACGTCCACGCAGGCGCCGCCGCAGTCGCGGGTGCGAGGCGGGCAGAAGGGGCTGCAGCGGCCGGAGACGCAGCGGCCCGTGCGGCAGACGTTTCCCACGCTGCCACAGTTGTTGGGGTCGGTCCTCAGGTCGATACAGGCGCCGCTCACACGGTCGAGTCCTGGACGGCAGAGACACGAGCCCCCGATGCAGAATTCCGTGTCTTGGCAGCGTGTGCCGGCGGATCCGCAGGAATTCGGGTCTCCGATGGATGGCCCGCCGCTGCAGCTCGAGCCGGCGGGGCAGGTGCACGTCCCGCTGGTGCAGGTCTCTCCCGCCGCGCAGCCGAGGTTGCAGCCGCCGCAGTTCCGCACGTCGTTGGCAGGCGAGACGCAGGTGCTCCCGCAGACGATCTGGCCGGAGGTACAGGTAGGCCCTGCGTCTCCTGGAGTGACCGAGGTGTCCGCGCCGGCGCCGCCGTCCGACGAGGCGGATCCCCCATCTGTGGGATCGTGAATCTGCGAGCCGTTGGGAGAGACGATGGCGGAGCAGCCCGCCAACAGCACCACGCTCACGCTGAGAATCCATGCCGTCTGTCTCGTCACGTCAAACCTCCTGAGAACCCGTAGCCGTGTGAACATCGTCCTCGTGCACTCTGCACCTGCCTGCCATTAAAGCACGAACTGTGCCCGCGTGCGCGTCAGCCAGGCGGTTGCTCGTGAAAGAGGGCGTCCCAGGCTCGACGCTGCTTCGCCGTGAGCGCACGCAGTCGCTCCTCGCAGGCGGGTCGATCCCGCTGCAAGCGCTCGAAGGCGGCGCAACGCTGCAGCGCCACGGGTAGCGTCTCACATTGGGTGATGAACTCGTCATGGGGCGCGAGGACCCAGCGCGGACGCGGCGTACGCGCCGTCACAGGGCTCTCGTCCAGCGTGCGGTTGCGCGCCCGATCCGCCGCCACACGTGAGAGGTAACCGTGCTCGCAGGGGCTCGCGCCGCCGGCGCCCTCACCGGCCT
>JAADHO010000221.1 GCA_013151775.1 Deltaproteobacteria bacterium
GACGCTCGGCAGCCAGAAGAAGGGATCGATGATGCTGAATTCGGAGCGCGCCTCGAGTCCGACGCGGTAGTCGCCGCGGCCGAAGAGCGGCACGCGCAGCTCGTTGTGCAGCACGATGGCGCCGCCCGTGGGCGTGGTGTCCACGTAGCCTGGGCCCGAGTCGACCCATCGGCTCACGGCCGGAGCGACGACCAAGCCGAAGCCCGTGTCGAGGCGCAGCCCGTCGACGCGTCCGAGTCGAAGCAGCAGGCCCGCGCCATAGGAGAAGCGATCGAATGCGCTCTCGAGTCCTTCGCCGCGCAGGAGCAGCAGCGTGCCGGCGATCATGAAGTTCGGACGCGAGAACCCTGCGTATGCGTAGGCGGACCCGAGATCGTGAACGCTCTCGTAGGATTCATCGGAGAAGTAGCAGTCGCTGCAACGGGCGAACAGACCGTGGGCGCCGATGGCCAGGCCCGGGGCGAGCTCGACGTCCACGTCCAGAGTCAGCGCGCGACCCGGTGGCGTGGCCGAGACGCCAACCGAGGCCTCGACCATGGACGCGGGATGCGCCGGAGACCAGGTCTCGACGAACGTGCTGCGGGGCGTGACCGCCGGCGGCTCAGGCTCCGGCGGGCGCTCCCAGCCCGTGGGCAACGCGCGCGCCTGGCTGGTGAAGGCCACGCTGGCTGCCAGCAAGCAGCCCGCGAGCAGCCGTACCCAGATCCCCATGCAGTTCATATCCCGTTCACGCAGCAATCAGCGTGCCAAGAGATCTCCGCACGAGAAGCGCGGGACCCGCAGGCTCAGCACCCCCGCGAGCGTGCTGCACAGGCACAGTGTGCGATGATCACCACGCAGCGCGAGCGGCGAGCGGGCTCTTCTCCGGCGCCTCAGAAGCCGGCGATGGCGCGGATGGCGGCGGCGTAGTCTGCGCGCAGCAGGCGCCCCGGGAGCGGCGGCGGAGGCCGCGCAGGCTGCCCGCGAGCACGGCGTAGTCCAAGGCGTCCATACGCTCGAAGCGCAGACCCACGGCGCGTCCTCGATCACGGTCTCGCCGGCCGGCCACCAGACGCACGACGCGTGCCTCGGCGTCTAGCCATTGGCGACTTCGCGGCGCGCGCATGGAGATGATCACGCTCTCTCCGGGAAAGACCTCGGCGTCGGAGCGCACGAGCATCCCCTGCTCCGAGAGATCGAGCGTCTGCTCGCCTATCAGGCGGAAGCCGTCCTCGGCCACGACCTGACAGTCCACCGCCACTGCCCGTCTCACACTGCGGCGATCACGCGCCTTCTTCACCCAGGATGCCATGGAAACCTCCGTTCGAGGTTGAACCTTACATGTAGGCGCATGTGCTACCAAGAAACTCGTGACGAGCTCGCGCGTTCACTCCACCAGCCGATCGATGCGCAGCTTGAGCTCGGCGAAGCGCCGGAAGAAATCGGCGTGGGCGCTGCGAAAAGCCTGGATCACCTGCCGGTCACGCTGGGTCCCGGCGAGCGTGTGCACCTCTTGATCGATGGCCTCGAGCAGCTGCGCCATGCCACGAAAAGGCCGCGCCGGCGGCTGCTTGCGTCCGTGCTCATAGCGATCGATGCAGCTCGGCTCACCCTCGGCGCGATACACGAAGCCGATGGTCTCGGCGCGACTCGCCTGGATCGTCTTGACGACCATGCTGCCCGGTAGATCCATCAACTCCGCGCGCACGGCCACGACGTGGAAGTCGTGATCGCTCGCCTTGTCGAGGGCCGAGCCTCCGGTCATCTCGATGGCGACCTCCCAATTGCGGTCACCGAGCATGCCGCCGAGCTCACGCAGGGAGTTTTGATCCGGATCGACGACCAGGATACGAGGCGTGAAGCCGCGCTCGGCCGCGATGGAGACATCACGAAAGACCTCACCGGCCATGCTGATCTGGATCCTGAACGACTCGTCGAGCACCTCCCGCACCTCGCGAAGAATGTCGTCGTGAAGGTCCGAGGAAGCGGGCGGCGCGCAGGCACGCTCGACCGCACGCACCAAATCGGGCAAGCCGGCACGCGTCTTCAGCACCACGTCCACGGCGCCGAGGCGCAGCGCCTCCACCGCCACCTCGAAGGAGGCGCGATTCGTCAACAACACCCGAGCCGTCTCGGGCGCGCTCTCGCCCAGATCCCGCAGCAGCCCGAGCCCACCGTGGGGTTCGTCCACGTCCAAATCTACGAGCGCCACCGCGAAGCCCTTGGCCTGCGCGAGCGCCCTGGCCTCCGAGGCCGTGCTGACGCTGGTGACGACGTAGCCCTTGCCCTCGAAGAGCTGACGCATACCCTCACGCTCCGCCGGAGCGGAGTCTACGACCAGCAACTCATCTCCTGTCGCCATGCCGCGAGGCTACCATTTTTGGCGCGCCCACCGGCAGACCTCGTAGCAGACGCTCAACGCGAGAAGGGCATCTGCATCTGGAGCTCGCCTCCGGGGGGTGGCGGCAGGCGCCATTGACGCACCTGACCCGCGAGGCAGGCGCCGAGGGTGGCGTCGCCCGTGGTGTTGCGCGAGACGCTGGTGCGGCTGACCTGACCGGCGGCGGAGATGGTCATGTTGACGATCACCGTGCCGCTGACGCCGGGGTTGTTGCGCGTAGCCCGGTCGAAGCAATTGCGCGCGCGCACGGCGTAGTAGCGACGCACGACGAAGCGCACGCGAGCGCCATACATGTCGAGCTCGATGTCGCGCTCCTCGGGCGCGTCGGTCGGGAGATCCGGGACCGTGTTGTTGCCAGCGCCTGCTGAGTCAGCGCCTCCGCCTGCTGTGCCTGCGCCCGCGCTGCCTGTGCCTGCGCCCGCGCTGCCTGTGCCTGTGCCTGCGCCGCCTGTGCCCGAGTTCATGGCTGTACCGCTCGTGCCCGTGCCCGCGCTGCCGGCCCAACCCGTGCCCGTGGACCCAGCTGGATCGTGCATCGTCGAGCCCATGGTCGCGGCGCTCATCGTGCCAGCGTGACCAGCGCCACCGGAGCTCGCGTGCATGCTCGACCCGCCACCGGTGGAGTGCATGGTCACGGGCTGCATTCCCGGATGTTGATGCGCTCGACCAGAACCCGAACGTGGTTCGGGGTGCCCGCCCGACGGTGGTGGATCCGCGGGGACGTCCGCCCCAGGCGTGTCCTCGCCGGAGACCTCGGCCTGCGGCTCGTCTGAACCCTCGGGCAGAGGCGTGCCGATCACGAAGGGATCCGTGGCCTCGGCGCTGCCGCTCGGCGCGACCTCGGCCTCGCCACCGGTGAGCCAATAGGACACGCCGGCGCCCGCACCGACGAGCACCAGAGACACGACGGCCACCACGGCCAAGCCCTTCTTGTTGGAGCGCACGCCGATCGAAGCGAGGGAGACGTCCATCAAGCTCGGACCGCCGCCGGCGCCCGTCGTGCCGTAGGGGTTGGGCGCGCCCTGAAGAGTGGGCGAGCGCTGCACCGGAGCAGCAGGCGTAGCGGCGGGCGCAGGCGCAGCTTCGACGGCTGGCTCCGCGCTCGCGGCGACGGGCCGGTCGGACGGAAGCTGACCACCCGGCTCGCCGGACTGGGCGATGCGCGAGCCGCACATGTTGCAGAAGCGAGCTTCGTCGGCGTTCGAGGCGGCGCAGGATTGGCAGAACATCCGCGGACTATAGCAGCCCGAGTCGACGCTGCGCGCGGCGCAATCGCGGGCGTCGACGAGCAGGCAGGCCGCCGCCAAGCCGAGCGAAGGCTGAGCGCTACGGAAGTTCAGAGCAGCGGCACGCTGGTGATCTCAGCTCCACTGGCTAGGTTGAAGGCAGACGTGTAGTGCCGGAAGCCCGCCACCACCAATACGCGCCCGTCGTCGAGCTGGACGGCGGAGTGGTCGAAGCGCGCAGTGCGGAGCGGCGGCAACGACAACCAATCGGCCTCCGACTCCCGATACGCCACGACCTGCGGGATCGCCACCTTCGTGAAGCCCTCCTGAAAGCCGCCCGCCACCAGCACGTCGCCATTGCGCAGCGGCGTGCTCGCCGCCATCGCCGCCGGCAGCGGCAATGACGCCACCACCTGCCAGCTGTCGAGGTCCGGGTCGTAGACCTCCGCGTCGCCGACTGCGTTTCCGCTCTCGTCGATGCCGCCTGCGACCAGCACTCGCCCCGAGGGCAGCGTCGCTTGGACATGCCACGCGCGCGCGTGCGCCATGGCCGGCAGGGTGCGCCAGGCGTCCGCCACGGCGTCGTAGCGCTCGGCGCTCGCCAGCGGCACGTTGCCCTCGCCCAGGCCTCCCGTCACCACCACGTCGCCGCCACCCGCCACGCTGATGCCCGGGCTGTAGCGTCCGACCGCCATCGAAGCGCGATTCCTCCAGCGGTCAGCCGCCGCATCGTAGCGCACGACCGTGTCCGCGATGGTGATGACCCAACGCAAGTTCGGCTCCCCAGGATTGATCGGCGAGTCGGGCGTGGTCACGCCTCCCACCAGCAGCACATCCCCGCCCGCGAGCAAGGTCGACCCCTGAAAGCCTCGCGGATGCGGCAGATCGGCCACGCGCGTGAAGGTCCGGTCCGTCGCGCCGAAGATCAGGCACTGCCGAGTGAACCCGTCCATGTCGGAGGCCACCCAGTTGAAGTCGAACGGCGCTGACCCCGCGAAGAGCACGTCGCCATCCTGCAGGCGCGTCGCGCTGCCGTTCTGAAAGCCACTTCCGTTCAGCGTCGATCCCGGTGCGAGCCGACGCTCGACCGAGTCCAAGTCACGCCATGCACCCATCGCACCCGCGTCTCCGTCATAGAGCCTCACCGAGGTATCCCAAACAGGGCCTCCATCGTTGCCGCCATACCAGATGACGGCATTCCCACCCAAAGCGGTCGTGACCCTACTGCCCCCAGAATCGACGTTGGGCGGCGTACCGGCGGCCTCCCAGGTGAAGTCATACGCGGGAAGTCCCGCATCGGGATCGATGCTCGCATCCGCGTCTGGCGCCGCGTCGCCTGGCGGCCTCGAATCTCGCGGCGGACTGCCTGTGTCGGCCGACGCGTCCGGCAACACCGGGTGCGATGTGCCGCACCCGCCAAGGCACAGCACCAGCATGAGTCCAAAAGCCCGCCGCCAGTCCCGAAAAACGCTCATGGTGCCGTGACCTCGGAGATCGTCTCCTCCTGAAGCTGAATGCTGATGCCCAACGTCACCGGACCGGGCCTGCTCGCGTAGGGTAACGGATCCGTGTTTCTGACCGTCACCCCCATTGGGAAATTGCTGACCGGCTCGCCAGAGTCGTCGACAACCGACAGCACAATTCGAGTCTACTTGAAATCGCGCAGGTCCCCGCCGCCCTCGGGCTAGTGCTCCTCGCCTCGGAGCCAGCGAGGCCGACGCAGGCCTCACGCGAAACCCTTCAGCCCGCCTTGGCGAGCTTCTCTTGGGCGATGGTGTCGGCCACGCGGTAGCTGGGTTGATGCGCGTGATCGGCGCGCTCCGCGATCTCGTAGATGATGTCGTAGATGCCCATCACGCGCTGGGTGACCTCCTCCAAGTCGTAGCCCTTCACCTCGGCCGCGACGTTCATCAGACCGCCCGCGTTGATGGCGTAGTCGGGCGCGTAGAGGATGCCGCGCTGGAACAGATCGTCGCCGTTCTGAGGCTCGGCGAGCTGGTTGTTGGCGGCGCCGGCCACCACCTTGCACCTGAGCTGCGGGATGGTCTCGTCGTTCAGCGCGGAGCCGAGGGCGCAGGGCGCGAAGACGTCGCACTCCACCGAGTAGATCGCCTCGAGGGGCACGATCTCCGCCTCGAACTCGCGCTGGGCGCGCTCCGCCTTCAGCGGATCGATGTCGGCCACCACGAGGTTGGCGCCGAGGGAGCGCAGCTCTTTGCACAGGTGATAGCCCACGTGTCCCACGCCCTGCACGGCGATGGTCAGACCCTCGATGGAGTCGCGACCGAGGGCGAACTTCACGCTCGCCTCGAGCCCGCGGCGCACCCCGAGGGCCGTGAAGGGGCTCGGATCGCCCGAGCCGCCGTTGGCGATCTTCACGCCCGTGACGTGCTTGGTCTGAGTGCGGATGACCTCCATATCCTCGAGGCTCGTGCCGCTGTCTTCGGCCGTGATGTAGTGACCGCCGATCTCCTCGACGAAGGTGCCGAAGGCGCGGAAGAGCGCGGCGCGATCGAACTCGCCCGCGGGGCGCATGATCACCGACTTGCCGCCGCCGTGGGCGATGCCGCTGATGGCCGCCTTGTAGGTCATGCCGCGCGCCAGCCTGAGCGCGTCGGTCATGGCCGCGTCTTCCGTGTCGTAGTGGATGAAACGGCAGCCCCCGAGGGCTGGCCCGAGACGCGAGTCGTGGATCGCGATGATCGCCTTCAGGCCCGTCGCCGCATCGCGGCGAAAATGAAGCTCGCCGTAGTCGTAATGTTCCATGCTGTCGAACACACCCATCGGCCTACCTCCTGGCTGGGGAAAGCGACCCAGCGCGCGCACGATATCGACGCGCAGGCTCGGGAGTCCATCGCGGCCTGTGCCCTCACGCACAACGCGGCGCGTCAGGGCGTTCCGGGGTATCCTCCGGCGGATGCTCTCAGGCGCACACATGCACGCGGGTCGAGGCGTGGTCCTGACGCTGCTCGCGATCGCCGCGATCGGGATGGCAGCGAACACGGCGCGCGCCGACGGCTCGGGTGACGGCGTCTATCGGCGCTTCGACACGGACCTCACCTTTCAGCTCGACGTGGGCGCGGGTGTGCTGAGCGCGGGCGCCGACGGCCCCAGCTTGGTGGCCGAGCTGCGCGCCCGAATCATCGACGCCGCGGGCCTGGTCGTGGCGCTGGACTCGGCGCCTCGGGGCCAAGACCACCTCTTCGTGGGCGTGGAGCTCAGGCCCTTCTGGCCTGCGCTCTTCTTGATGGATCGATCGAGCGGACACGAGCGCTGGGACCTGATGCTCGAGTCCTTGGGCGTCGAGCTGGGCGCGGGCATTACACCTTTGGGCGATGGACTCGGCGTCGGCCTGAGCTGGGGCGTGGGCGTCGAGGTGCCACTGATTCTGCCCGAGACCTTCGCGCGCGGCGTGTGGCTGCGTCTGGGGGCCCGGCATCAGAGCGTGCGCTCGAGCACCGCTGGCGCGCCAAACAGCGGGCAGGACACCTGGCTGGCCTACGTCACGCTGGCGCTCCGAGGTGGGCTGAATCTAGGCTTCTCGAGCTGGGAGACGCCGCGCTACCGCGTGCCCGAAGAGCGCTGATACAGGCTCACTCGTCGGGCGGACCGCGGCGCAGCAGAGAGCGGAAGAAGGCGTAGGGGATGCCCACGAGCGCCTCGAGGTCGACCTCGAGGCCGAAGGTGAGCTCCCAGCGACTCGCGTCGTCGAGGTGAACGCGGGTGCTGACGTAGGGAGCCAGAGCGAGGCCGTAGACCGAGTGGTAGTTGTAGCTGCGATAGCCCCAGGCGAAGGTGCCGACGAAGATGGGGCCCGAGTCGACGCTGCCGCGGCGTAGGGCGTAGCCCGCGGTGGCCGTCAGCACGATGGGCCAACCGCGCACGACGGGCAGGAGCCCGGCGACTCCGGCAGAGAATTCGAAGCTGTCCGCGTCCACCTCGCGCAGCTCGAAGGCGGGGCCGAGACGAAAATTCCAGTCGCCCGCGGCGCCGAAGAGCAGCTCCCCGCGGAAGCCCAGCTCGAAGAGGAACTCGCGCTCCATGCTGCCCATGGCCGCGCCGCCACCCGTGAACAGGCGGGTCGAGAGCTGCACCTCCGCCTTGGCTGCACCCGGCGAGAGCACGAGCAGCGCCAGAACCACGGCCCAGCCGATCACCCGGCTCGGCGCTCGGCGCGTCATCAGAGGGCTTGCCAGACGAAGCCTCCGTCGAGCCTGAGGATCTGGCGCGTGGAGCCACGCAAAACCGTGAGGGTGGCGCCACGGTGGGTGCCCGCGCGCGCCAAAGCCGAGGCCGCTCGTGACGAACCCAGAGACTCGATGGAGTCCTCGCCGATGGCCACGATGGCGTCACCTTCTTCGAGACCCGCGCGGGACGCCGGGGAGCGCGGCAACACCCGGATGGCGAGCAGCCGATCGCTGCGCACTTCGTAGAGGGCGAGCCCGAGACCACGCTTGGGTTGGGCGCGCTCGACGCGCATCACGATCACCGCGCGGCTGTCGAGCATCACCCGCGCGTTGGCGCCGAGCAGCGCGCTCTCCGGCAGGCCCATGCCTCGCCAGATGCCGATGGGATCGCCCGCGACCGAGTCGACATCCCAGACCTCGATGCGGATCGGGACGTCGTCGGGCAGGTAGATGTTCTCGGGCGGTGAGACGTTCAGCTCCGGCGAGAGTCCGTCCTCCACGGGCTCGGACTGCCACACGAGGTCGCCACTCCGATACACGCGCACGCTGACGTCGGGCGCGCTCCCGTCTTCGTCCCAGGCCAGGCCGCCGCGCTTTCGCGGTGGGATCACAGCTTGGAGGAACCGCAGCCGCATCACCCCCGGAGGCGCCTCGGGGGGCGCCACGCTCGCGTGCACCTCCGAGAGCGGCGTCGCTCGACGCGGAAAAGCGCAGGCGACGAGCAAGAGCAGCGGGAGGAGGAGCAGCGACCGAGCCCGGACGATTCCATGCCATCTCATGGCCCGAGCCTGCCATATCGCGGCCGAACATGCGCGCCGAGCCTGGGCCTGGAACGAAGGAGTGTCCCGCAGCTAGGAAGTGGTACAAGCATCCCGTGAGACGTACGAAGATCGTTTGCACCCTGGGGCCCGCTTGTTCCGACGAGCGCAGCCTTGGCCGTCTGGTCGCCGCCGGAATGGACTGCGCCAGGCTGAACTTTTCCCACGGCGATCACGCGAGCCACGCGCGCTTGGCGGAGCTAGTGCGCCACGCGAGCCGGCAGGCCGGGCGCCCCCTCGCGATCCTCGGAGACCTCTGCGGCCCGAAGATGCGCGTGGGACGTTTTCCCGACGGCCCCGTGCAACTCTCCCAAGGCAACGCCTTCACGCTGACCACGGAAGACGTGCCCGGCGACTCGACGCGCGTCGGACAGACCTACGCGGCGCTGCCGCAGGACGTGAACCCGGGTGACTCCATCCTGCTCGACGACGGTCTGATCGACCTGCGCGTGGAGGAGACGACGGCGACGGAGGTGCGCTGCGTGGTGGAAGTGGGCGGCACGCTCTCGGATCGCAAGGGGCTGAACGTGCCCGGCGCGCGATTGAGCACGCCCGCGCTGACCGAGAAGGACAAGGTGGACCTCGCCTTCGCGGTGGACGAGCTCGGCGTCGACTACCTCGCCCTCTCCTTCGTTCGCAGCGCCGACGACGTGGCCCAAGCCCAGGCCTTGTCCAAGGGCACACCGGTGATCGCCAAGCTCGAGAAGCCCGAGGCCATCGACTGCCTGGACGCGATCTGCGAGCAGGCGGACGGCGTGATGGTCGCCCGCGGCGATCTGGGCGTAGAGCTCGGCTCGGAGAAGGTGCCGTTGGTGCAGAAGCGCATCATCCGCGAGGCCAACGCACGCGGAAAGATCGTGATCACCGCGACCCAGATGCTCGACTCGATGATCCGCAATCCGCGCCCGACGCGCGCCGAGGCCGCGGACGTGGCCAACGCCGTGCTCGACGGAACCGACGCCGTGATGCTCAGCGGCGAGACCGCCTCGGGCCACTACCCCACCGAGGCCGTGCGCATGATGGGCGCCATCATCGACGAGGTGGAGCGCCAATGGCACGAGGAGCGACCGCCGGGGAGCCAAGACCTGCTGCTCGGTGAGGGTGAAGATTGGCGCTTCCCGGACGCCGCCGCGCGCGCCGCCGCGCTCCTGACCTACGTGCTGCCGCTGAGCGCTGTCGTCACCTTCACGGGCGACGGACGCTCCGCGAACCTGCTCGCCGAGCATCGCCCACGCGCGCCCATCGTCGCCATCACGAGCGATCCACGCACGGCCTCGCGCCTGGCCCTGGAGTGGGGCGTGATCCCGCGGGTGGAGGTGCCACCGGAGGATCTCGAGGAGACCCTGCGCATCGCCACGAGCCTGCTGGTGCGCGAGAAGATCTGCAAACGCGGAGACGCCTTCGCCATGATCCTCGGCTGGCCCCTGTCGGGGCGTACGAACACCGTGAAGCTGCACCGGATCTAGGACGCCGGGAGATGGACTCGACGAGCCGTCCGTTGGCCCGCTGGGCCATTTCCTGATACTCGCGACACGTGGAAGGAATCCCGACGCAGGTGGGCCGCTACTACGTGGACAGGCTCCTCGGCACGGGAGCCATGGGCTTCGTCTTCTTGGGACGCGATCCGGAGCTCGATCGCCCCGTAGCGATCAAGACGCTGAAGGATCTGGGCATGGGCCCGGAGGCGCTGGAGCGGTTCCTGGAGCGCTTCCGCAACGAGGCGCGAGCCGCAGCGCGCCTCTCCCACACGTCCATCGTGCAGGTCTTCGATGTGGGCGACGATCCCGAGGTCGGACCCTATCTGGTGTTCGAGTACGTGGCGGGCGCGACCTTGAAGCAGACCCTGGCGGCGCGCGGTCCCCTGGGACCGGCCGAGCTGATGCGCCTGGCCGACGAGCTCTCCGGAGGCATCGACCTCGCCCACGCCAACGGCATCATCCACCGTGACATCAAGCCCGACAACCTCTTGGTCACGCCCGACGGTCACACCAAGCTCGCCGACTTCGGAGTGGCGCGCCTGCCGGACGCGGCGCTGACGCGCGAAGGCCAGTTCCTCGGCACGCCCTGCTACGCGGCGCCGGAGACCCTCGACCGGGGCGACGTGTCGCCGCGCAGCGACCTCTTCTCCCTCTCGGCCGTGCTCTACGAGTCGGCGACGGGCGTGCGCGCCTTCCCGGGGACGGACGCCGTGGGCGTGGCCCACAAGGTGATCCACGACGATCCGCCGCCACCGAGCGAGGTAGCGCCCGCTGGGCACTTGCCCGCGACGCTGGACGCCGTGCTGATGCGCGGTCTGAACAAAGATCCCGCCCGACGCTTCGCCTCCGCCCGAGAGCTCGCCGACGCCATCGCGAGCGCATGGCCCGCGGCCGCAGCCGCTCGGCGCGATCCCACAGGACGCGTCCCCTTGCCCGTCGACGAGAGCAAGGGCAGCTCGGGTACGGGGGCCTTCATCGCCGTCTTGCTCGGCGGTCTGGCCGTGGGCGTGGCGCTGATCTTCGCCTTTGACGCCGAGTCGACGACCGAGGTCGACGCAGGACACCTCGCCCTTGGACCTGTGGACGGCGTCATGGACGCGGCCGCCGATCACGAACCGGACGCTAGCCTGGGACTGCCGCCGGCCGAAGATGCGGGCGCGGTGGTCGTGCTGGACGCGGGCCCACCCAGCCCTCGTGACGCGGGCCTCCGCCCCGTCGTCGATGCGGGCGCCATGGACACGGGCGCTACCCCGGCGCCGCCCGCCACGTTGACACCACACGATCGCGAAGAGGCCGCCAAGGACGCTCTGCGAGAGGCCCGCGCCGCGCTGCGCGAGGGTCGAATCGTCGAAGCGCGTCGTGCCCTGGATCGAGCCCGCGCCTTCGACCCGGAGAACGCGGACATCACCGAGCTCGAAGAGCGGCTAACAGCGCAGCCCTGACCCGAGGCCCCATGGCGTCGCGACCTGTTCGCGTAGCCAGACCATTGGCGTCGGCCCGTCACAGCGGCCACGCCGTCAGCGTCTCCTCGGCACGGCTCCCAGCGGCAAGAACATCATCTGCGGGCGAGGCACGATGCGTGGGCCACCTTCCTCGACGTCCACCTCCGTGAACCCCAGGCACGCATAGAAGTCCACCGCGGCTGCCTTGGCATCCACGACGACGCCGACGCACCCGAGCTCGTCCCGCATCTTCTCGGCGAGCTCGACCACGAAGCGCAGCATCGACCTGCCGAGCCCGCGGCCCCGATAGCCTTCCGCCACCGCCAAGCGCGCCACGCGCAAGATCGGGAGCGGATACGGTGGCATCTTCCGGCCATTCGGAAGGTCGTCTGCGTCCAGGGATGCCGCCGCCACCGTCGCGAAGGCGAGGATCCGTTCACCTTCCAGGGCCAGGTAGGTCACGCCAACGTGGTGGCGGAACTGGTTCTGCCCAGCGTACCGGCGGAAGTAGAGGTCGAGCGCGTCGTCTCCACTTGTGAACCTGCTTCGATCATCGTCTGCGCGGAGTGCCCGGATCTCAACGGTCATCGAAGAGGCGTCTCATCTCGTCCGTGGGCTCGGGAGGTCGCTCTACCAGGTCTCGCACCCGCTCCGCGCTCTCGCGGGTGAGAACGATGCGCTTGGGGATGATGGCCTCGGGAGCCAGCTCGACCAGCGCCTGAAGGTGGTGCCGCAGCGCCTCTTGCACCAACTGCGCCCGGGTCACACCCATGGCGCGAGCCTGCCGGTCCAGGCTCACCTTGAGCTCGTCGGGAATATGGGCGGAGATCTGCGTAGTCGGCATTGGCGTTTCTACATATATGTAGAATATACATACTCCAACGTCAACTTGGTCCGCGACTGGGGAAGTCCAGAACGCTGGACTCACCGAGCTGAATCTCGACCTACTTCTCCGGCTCCATCGCCCGAGTGTAGCGCATGCCTGCGACGTGTTAGGGTGCTCTCCACATTCTGCCCGTGACCATGAAGGGGATTCAATATGGGAAACACATCGCGCTCAGCGCTCACCGCCACGGCGCTCGCCTTGGTGACTCTCGCTGGCTGTGGAGGCGGGGGCTCAGGACAGCCTGACGCTGGCTCTGGCAGGGACGGTGGCTCGAGCGCGCTCGACGGCGCGGTTCTCGACGGCGCGGCGCTCGACGGCGCGGTTCTCGACGGAGCGGTTCTCGACGGCGCGGTTCTCGACGGCGCGGTTCTCGACGGCGCGGTTCTCGACGGCGCGGTGCTCGACGGCTCGTCAGACGGAGCGGTGCTCGACGGAGCGGTTCTCGACGGAGCGGTGGACGCGGCCAGCCCCGCGGCTGACGTTGCGCGCATGGTTCAGCTCTGCCACGACTGGGGTGACATCGTCTGCGGTGCGCAGCAGACCTGCTGCATGGCCGACGAGCGCACCGACGCAAGCGAGGCCGAGTGCCAGAACCGCTACTATCTCGGCTGCGACTTTCTCTTCATGGGTGAGGCGTGGACCGATGGTCGCATCCGTCTCGACGTGGGCGCTGCGGAGGCAGACATGGACAGGATGCGGACTGCCGCCGCGGCCTGCGACCCCGACGCGGGCGACGGCCCGAGCAAGAGCATCTCCGGCACCATCGGCGTGGACGGCGACTGCACGCCCGTCGACAACACACTCGGCCCCGGTAACGACGCGTCCGCGTTCTGGGTGTGCGAGGGCGGTCTCTACTGCGACGCCGTCATGGAGGGGAGCGTTTCTCGTGGCATCTGCCGCAACCTCGAGACGGCGGGTGGACCGTGCTGGATGGACTACGATTGCGACCAGGCAGCCGGCCTGATGTGCGGCGACGCGCACGTCTGCGTTCCTCGGGCGGCCGACGGAGCGAGCTGCCTCAACTGGCAGCAATGCTCTGGCGGCTATTGCGATCACAACGTCTGCACCTCCACGCCCCACCCGCGCTGGTGCAATATGTGAGCGCAAGCCCGGTCGACGGTGCGTCGGACATTCGCCGGGCTATTGCTTTCTCGAGTCTCCCGGTCCGAGCGCGAGCAAGGTGCCGCAGCCTCCGTTCGCCTCACGGCGCGCCTTGGAGCTGCGTCTGACGTGCAGGCCCGTCGCCTCGAGTCGACGCTTGATGGCGTCGAGGCGTGGCTCCTCTGGTGAGCGCAGGCCGCTGTGCGCCACGGCGTTCTGGGAATAGAGCTGCACGTCGAAGGCGAGGGGCAGCGCGCGCTCGGCGAAGGCGTCGAGCTCCTCGTCCGAGTCGTTCTCGCCTGCGAGCAGCAGGTAGGCCAGGGCGACCTTCTTGCGCCGGGAGCGACTCAGCTTCGGCAGATGCTCCTGCAGCACGTCGAAGAGCGTCGCGAGGTTCGGCGCTCCGGGTACGAGTCGCGCGCGCGTCGACTCCTCGCCCGCGTGTACGGAGAGCGTCAGCCCGTTGTGGGGCAGATGCAGCCAACGCCGGAGCAGCTCGGCGGAGCCACCGCTGGTCGTCACGCTCGGCGGGACGCGCTCGGCGCGACATGCATGCACGAACTCCACGCAGGCTGGATTCAGAAGCGGCTCGCCGACGCCCGACAAGGTCACGCGCTTCACCTCGTAGCCGCGCTCACGTACGCAGGTGATCTGTCCGACGAGCTCGGGTAGCTTCAGCGAGCGAGCGAGCCCCTGAGCGCCCGACGCGCAGAAGGGGCAGCCCACGGAGCAGCCCACCTGCGTCGAGATGCAGAGCGTGTCGCCGCGATAGAGCACGGCCTCGACCCGCGCGCCGTCTTCGAAGCGGATGCCGAAGCGCCGGTTGAATTCGCTGCTTCGCTCGGCGTCGATGCGCATGGGCTCCGAGCATGCCACGGAGTGTGATTACGCACGACCTGCCGTCTTCACGGCTCGGGCCCCGCTCACGACAGGCCGCCCAACCTAGGCGACGGTTCGACCCCATCCACGTCACGACTTGGCCTAAGTCGTCGATCTAAAACGTGTTTTCTCTTTGACGAGCATCAAACGGGCGTCCTCACCCAACGTCACCTTCATGCTCCGCCGTGCACACCGACTCCACCACCCTGCGCCTCATCGGCCGTCAACTCTTGCGCCATCCGCCGCGCACGGCGCGCCACCTGCGCTGGACGCTCGGCATGGCCGCGCTGCACGTCGGGCTCGGCGCGACTCTGCGCGCGGCCTTCTCCGCGGACGACCTGCTCTTTCCGAGTTGGCGTCGCGTCGAGGTGAAGGAGCCCGTCTTCGTGCTCGCGGCGGCGCGCAGCGGCACCACCTTCCTGCATCGGCTCTTGGCGCTCGACGACGAGCGCTTCTTCACGCCAAGCCTGTATCAGACCGTCTTGCCTTCCGTCAGCGTCGCCCGAGCGGCTGCGACTCTGGCCAAGCTCGACTCCCGCCTCGGCGCACCGAGCGCGCGCCTGCTCGCGAAGCTCGAGGCGCAGCTCTTCGGAGGCTGGAGTCACATTCACCCCATGGGGTTAGCAGCGCCGGAGGAGGACGAGGCGATCTTCGTTCACACCTTGGTGTCGCCTGCGCTTTATCTGCTGATGCCCGACTTCGAGCGCCTCTCACGTCTCAGCTCTCCCGAGGAGCTCAGCGCCGAGGCGCAGGACGCGCTGATGAACTTCTATCGCGACTGTCTGCGGCGCCTGCTCTCGACGGCGCCCGGAGAGCGCACACTCCTGGTGAAGAACGTGCTCTCCGCGGGCCGCGTGGACGCCCTGCTCGAGACCTTCCCCGACCTGCGCGTGGTCTCGCCTCTGCGTCACCCTTACGAGGCGATCCCGTCCCTCGTCAGCATGTTCGACAGCGTGTGGAAGGCCATCCTGCCCGACACGGAGCGCGTCGATCATCAGGCCTTCGCGCGGATCGCCATGGACTACTATCGGCGCAGCTTCGAGCTCGAGCAGCGCCTGCCCTCGGACCACTTCGTGCGCATGCGCTACGACGACCTCGTGCGCGAACCCGAGGCGAGCGTGCGCGACATCTACACACGCTTCGGTTGGCACGTCTCGGACGACTTCGCCTCACGTCTGCGCTCCGAGTGTGAGCGCGCCCGGGACTACAAGAGCGAGCACCACTATCGGCTCGAGGACTATGGCCTCGACCGCGAGCTGATCCGTCGTGAGCTCGCGCCCGTCTTCGAGCGCTGCGGGTTCGACTCGTGACGTCGATGGATCTGAACGCCCTGCGTCGCGGGATCGACGAGCTGACGCGCGAGCTCGTGCAGACGCTCGAGAAGCGCGCAGCGATCGCGTCGAGCATCGCGGAGCTGAAGCGTCGTGAGGGCCTGCCTGCTCGCGATCGATTGCGCGAAGCGCGCCTGCTCGAGGCGACCGTCGCGGAAGCCGACGGAGTGCTCACCAAGCGCTCGCTGCTCGCCATCCTCCACAAGGTGATCGACGTGGGTCTGGCTCAGCGCGGCGTCGGTTCGGACAGCGCCTTGGTCGTGGCTCACGGCGCCGCCACGGGCGCTACGCTCGAGGGAGGCCGGGTGATCGCCGGGCCCCTCGCGGTGGAGGACGAAGCGCAGATCGAGATGCTGGCGGCGCGCCTCGCGTCCCTCGGCGTGGGAACGCTGCAGGGCGGCGCCTTCGGGCTGGAGGTCTCTCCCTACGCTCACGCGGGTTTGGGTCTGCGCGGTGTGGAGCTGCTGGCCGAGGCAGCCCATCGTCACGGCATGCGCTGCGTCACCGAGGTGCTCGATGTGCGCGACGTGGTCGCTGTGGCCGAACGTGTCGACATGATTCGGGTCGGCGCCCGAAGCATGCACAGCGTGAGCCTGCTGCGCGAGGTGGCCCGGGCGGGTCTCCCGGTGATCCTCGAGCGCGGTCTCGGGGCGAGCCTTCGCGAGTGGCTGAGCGCGGCCGAGCAGATCGCCTGCGCCGGAGACGCGCCCATCGTGCTCGCGGAGCGCGGCGTCCGAGGCGTCGGGGGGCGCGCGCTGCTCGACCTCGCGAGCGTCGCCGAGGTCAAGCGCGAGACGGGGCTCCCGGTGATGGTCGACGTCAGCCACGCGGCGGATCGCAGAGAGCTCGTCGCTCCTTTGACGCGCGCCGCCCTCGCCGTGGGCGCTGACGCCGTCGCGATCCGCGTGCACCCCGATCCCGACATGGCGCGCGCCAACTCCGCCTCGCAGCTCGACCTCGAGGGTCTCGAGCAGCTGCTCCGAGACCTGCCTCGCGCTTTCCGTGAACTCGCCCGCTCCCTCGACACACCCCCTCAGCCCGCGGTCACGACCGCGTCACGGCATGCCCACCAAGCCGAAAGGAACGCCCCATGAGACTCAGCCTCGCCTGCAACTTCGACGACGCCCTGCTCGACGGTCTCGAAGGACTCCCCGTCTACGAGCTCTACGGAAAGGTCAGCTCGGACGCGGCGGGCGGAGGTCGTCCCTCGTTCTACCTGCCGCGCGTGAACCGCCGGAAGGTGGAGCGCTACGTGAAGCGCGTGCACGACATGGGCATCGAGTTCAACTATCTGCTGAACGCCTCGTGCATGAGCAACACGGAGTACACGCGTCAGGGTCAGCGCGAGCTGCGCAAGACCCTCGATTGGGTCAGCGAGATGGGCTGCGAGAGCGTCACCGTGGGCCACATCTTCCTGCTGCAGATGATCAAGCGCAGCTACCCTCAGCTCAAGGTGCGCATCAGCGCGCATCGCTTCACCGACTCCGTGCGCAAGGCGCGCTTCTGGGAGGATCACGGCGCCGACTGCATCGTGCTGAACGAGACCGCCTTCCACCGCGAGTTCGCCGCGCTGCGTGCGATCCGCGAAGGCGTGAGCTGCGATGTGTCGCTGATCGTCAACAACTCCTGCCGCACGGACTGCGCCATCGCAGGTACGCACGCGACCAACCTCAGTCACGGTTCGCAGAAGGGCGGCAAGGGCTTCCCCATCGACTACCACATGCTCTTCTGCCTCGACTACCGGCTGCGCGAGCCCGTGAACTACGTGCGCGCCAACTGGATTCGGCCCGAGGACCTGCACCACTACGAGGCCATGGGCTTCGACAACTTCAAGATCGTCGAGCGCAACACGCCCACGCCCGTGCTCTTGAAGCGCGCCCGCGCCTACGCCGAGCGACGCTTCGACGGCAACCTCTTCGATCTCATCTTGCCCTGCCAATATCCGGAGCAGGCGTATCAAGACTCCGAGTCGCGCGATCTCTTCAGCGTGCGACGCGCCATGCAGCATTTCTTCAAGCCGGGCGCCATCAACGTGCTCGAGCTCTTCCGGCTCTCGGACCTGGCGAAGAAGCTCGGCATGCTCTACCCGACGGTGGGCGAGCCGCCGTTGAAACTCGACAATCGCAAGCTCGACGGCTTCATCGATCGCTTCCTCGAGAAATCCTGCATCGACGTGGACTGCGAGAAGTGCCTCTACTGTCATCGCTTCGCGGACGACGCTTTGGACATCGATCCCACCTGGCGCGAGCAGGTGCTCGCCGACTACCGCGAGCTCTTCGAGCGCATGAATACAGGCAAGTTCTTCGAATACGGACGCGGCGATCTGGTGCAGCTGGGTCAGCTCTTGCGCAAGGCGTTGCGCGGACCGCGAGCGATCGAAGTGCAGACGAGCGGCAGCTCAGCTCCGCCCGAGCGACATCCGGAGGCGGCCCGCGCCGAGGTCGTGGACGCGTAGCCGATGCTGCAAAGACGTCGACGATCTCCATGAGGTCTACCCTCTCCGAATGGCCGGAGCGGCTTGGACCGGCTAACCTGTGGGGCTCATGAACCGAGCCCCTGCACCCGCCTTCACCACAAGCGCCACACTCGTCCTTCTGCTCTCCTGTGTCGCCCTGGTGCCCACGTCCGTGCAGGCCGATTGGCCCATGGCCCGCCACGACCGAGAACGCACCGGGGCGGCGACGGGCACGAGCAATCTGACGACGCCAACGCCCTACTACCGCTACTATTTGGGCGGCTCGCTCTCCGCATCGCAGATGCTCACATTCGACGTGGACGCGGACGGGATGCTCGACGTCTTGATGGTCACGGGCGGTCGCGTGGTCGCTCGGACGGTGGACGACACAGACCTATGGAGCAGCCCGCCGCGAGGCATCTCTGCCTTCGTGGGGTTGGCGGATCTCGATGGCGACGGAAGCGAAGAGCTCCTGGCCCGTTCGAACAATCAGGTCGTGGTGCTGAATCCCGCGACAGGCGCCGAGCTGTGGGAGGAGCCCGCGGGAGAGATGGGCACCCTCGGGGGCACGCGTCTGGCCGACTTCGACGCCGACGGAACGGTGGACTTGCTGGTGGCGGAGTGCGGCTGCTGCGGGGTCAACAGTGGCTACCCGGGCGCCATCTACTCTTTCTCAGCGGGCTTCGCTGCGGCACGGCGCATCTTCGAGCTGCCCGAGGCTCGCTGCGGGTTCAGCCGCGTGATCACGGAGGTCGACGTCGATGGAGCGGGGCCTCCCGAGCTCTTGTTGCCTAGCGCGAACACCTTGCGCATCTATTCACCGAGTACCGGCGCGATGCTCGCGGAGAGCCCTTCGCTCGGCACCCGCCCCTACTGGAACCGCTGCTGGCCCGCGCAGCTCGACGCCGATCCCGGGCAGGAGATCGTCTGCGTGCTGATGGAGAACAACAGCGCGCTCGTGGACCGTTGGCGCGTGACCGTCTTCGACTATGCCTCCGCTGGAGCCCTGTCCATTCTGTGGACCACTGTGCTCGCGCCCGACGCGACGGGCGATCTGCGCGTGCTCGACCCCGTGGTCGACCTGGACAGCGACGGCGCCCCGGAGCTCGTCCTAGCCGTGGCGAACTCGAGTGTGTGGGAGACGCGCATCTATGACGCTGCGACCGGGACGCTCCGGGCCACGATCCCCAATACGATCGCGGTAGGACACATCGCCTCGTCCGCGGGTCTGCAGCTCGTGACGCGCTCGGACACGGCGCTCGAGGGTTTCGTCTATGCGGCGGGTGTCACGACGCCGACCTGGTCCCTGCCCGACCATGACGTGTTCACGAGCTACGACTTCGCGGCGGCAGCGCAGCGCTCGCGTCCCTTCCACTTGTTGTCGCTCGATCTCGACGCAGACGGAATGCCTGAGCTGTTGACGACAGAGCCCACGGCCACCGGGTCACGCATGGTCGCCTACGCCATCGACGGAAGTTCGGCGACGGAGGTCGCGAGCTACGCCTTGGCGGCCGGCACGGACGCGCAGTCGGCCTGGGTCATCCCGCCCGTCACGCCCTCGAATTCCACGCTGGCGGTCGCGTATACGGACGGCTTCATGATCATCCACGACTCTCTGCTCAGTCCAAGCGTGGCGAGCGGCGAGTTCGATCCCGCGAGGCTGCGCACCGGCGGCTACTACGCGTCTGGCCGCTGGCGCGACCTGCGGCGTTCTCCCGTGACCGCGGCGCTCGAGCCCGACGCCGGCGACGCCATCATCGTCAGCGATGCGCGTGGTGCGCTCTTGCGCCTCGACGCCAACTTCGCGAGCTGGGGTTTCGAACCACTGCTTCGATGGGAGCGCCTCTACACCTCTGCGCCGACAATCGTCCCGGGACTCGCCGGCGGTGGGCCCGGCATCGCGTGCCTCTCGGTCCGTGACCCGCAAGCCGAAGCGCGGCAGTTCGACGTGACCGTGCTCGCGCCCGACGGCAGCACTCACTGGAGCGTGCCGACGTCGGATGTCCCCATCCTCGATCTCGTCCCCGCCAGCCTCGACGGCGACGCGATCCCCGATCTCGTCTTTCACTGGGGCAGTCGCTCGGACACTCTGCTGCAGACTCGCGCCATCTCCGGCGCGGACGGCTCGCTGCTCTGGGACATGACCCCCATCGAGACGGGCGCGGGACGTCAGCCCGCGGGCATCGCCATCGGTCGCTTCGACGGAGATGATCGAGACGACATCTACTTCGAAGGCGGCGCCACGCGGGTGCTGTCCGGCGCGGATGGCACACAGCTGGCGTCGTTCCCCGGGCCCGCCTACTTCCTCCCGACGCTGGTGGACATCGACGGTGATTCGACCCGAGAGGTCGTCCTGCACGGCGGGCAGTCTCCCATCAACGTGCTCTCCGCCGACCTCAGCGCGCAGCTTTGGACCAGCATCGATGATGATCGACCCTATCCCTATGGCAGCGTCGCCCGCTGTGCGACGGATCGCGTGGTGCTGGTTTCGACCTCATGGGGGAAGGCGTCTCGGCTGAAGCGCACGGAGCTCAGCGGCGGCGCGCTGGGAACCGAGAGCAGCACCTTCCTCGCGGGCGGGCGGGCGTTCACCACGCGAGCGGACGTGGACGCCGCGGGCGTGTTCGCGGGTCAACTGACCAGCGTGGCCGTGCACTCGAACCTCGCGGGCGATGGCACACCGGCGGCCCTCGTCGGCTCCACGGATGGCTGGCTCTATTGGGTCGACCCTTGCGACGGAACGCTCGTACACGCCATCGACTTCGGCGTGGCGGTAGGCCAGACGGTGTTCGCGGACACCAACGGGGACGGACTCGATGAGCTGCTCGTGTCGGCCGCGGATGGCTATCTCTACGGCTTGAAGCAGCGCAACATCGAGCGCCCCGCGTGGGTCAACGACATCGATCCCGCGGACCCGTCCGGCATGGACGACGTCGACCTCGTGAACACGCGCGACACGTTGATCGGGCGCTGGGCAGCCGTGCCGGGCGCTGTGCGCTACGAGGTGGGCGTGTTTTACGATGGTGCGCCCTTGCTCGCCGATCGCTGGCAGGACGTGGGCACGGACACCGAGGTGACCCTGGCTGGTCTCTCGTTGATCAACGGCCGGCGCTACGCCATCTCCGTGCGCGCGATCTCCGCCGCGGGCCCCTCGGTCGATGCGGTGAGCGACGGCGCCATCGTGCGTTTTCCCGTCTCGGACGACGCGGGCACGCCTGGAGTCGATGCGTCTACCGACGACGCCTCGACGCCCGGAGCGGATGCCGGCACGCCGACGGACGGCTCCGGAGGATCCGGAGGCTGCGGATGCCGGGTCACGCCGTCGTCCGATGCACGTCCGTGGGCGCTCTTCCTGTTCGCGTTGGCGCTCGCGTCGGTGTGGCGGCGGAGACGCAGAGGCTGAGTGCGGGCGGGCAGCGGAGCGACCCGCCACCGCGGCGAGCGGTTGCCGAGCTGTGCCACTCGTCGTACTCGGTCGACATGACCGACCGTGAAGCCGATCCGCAGCTGACTCATCTGGACGCGCGAGGCCGCGCTCAGATGGTCGACGTGGGTGACAAGTCCGAGACCGAACGCCTCGCTCGGGCTGGCGCGACCCTGCGCATGGCACCGGAGACGCTGACGTTGTTGACGCGGGGCGGAGCCAAGAAGGGAGACGTCCTCGCCGTCGCGCGCATCGCCGGCATTCAGGCGGCCAAGCGCACTCCCGAGCTGATCCCCCTCTGTCACCACATCGCCCTGACCGGCGTCGAGGTCCACTTCGAGCCCGACGACGATGGCCAACGCCTGCACCTCGAGGCCACGGTGCGCTGCCGAGATCGCACGGGCGTGGAGATGGAGGCGCTGACGGCGGTGACCATCGCAGCCCTCACCATCTACGACATGCTCAAGGCGGTCGATCGAGCCATGGTGCTCGAGAACGCGCGGCTGCTCGAGAAGAGCGGTGGGCGTTCGGGTCACTTCGTGGCTCCATGAGCGCGGCCGCCACGCACCCGATCGAGAGCCCGCTTGAGGCCGAAGACCCGCTCACGGACGACCCGCTCACGGCGGACTATCGCCTGCTGCAGCGCAAGCGAGGTCATCGCTACTCCCTCGACGACGTGGCCACGGCCCGCGAGGCTGCGCGCGTCACGCCCGCTCCCGACGCCCTGTGTGATCTCGGCTGCGGCATCGGCTCGGTGCTGCTGATGCTCGGATGGAAATTCCCCCGTGCTCGCCTCGTCGGTGTGGAGGCGCAGACGATCTCGATCGATCTCGCGCGGAGAAACGTGCAGCGAAACGGCGCCGAAGGCCGCACGCGCCTGCTTCATGCAGACCTGCGCGATGAGTCCCTGACGGAGCGCTTGGGGGAACGCTTCGCGCTGATCACCGGCACACCGCCTTACCAGCCTCTGGGCACGGCCACGCCCTCACCCGATGCGCAGCGCGCCCACGCGCGCATGGAGCTTCGCGGTGGAGTGGAGGAGTACCTGCTCGCCGCGTCGCGCGTGCTCGCACCCGCGGGGCGTTTTGTCGTCTGCGCCGAGGGTCGGCGTCCCGAGCGCGTCTTCTCGGGCGCTCGCGTCGCGGGCCTGCGGGTGTCGAGGCAGCTCAGCGTCTGGCCGCGAGAGGGCCGGCCGGGCCCGCTCTTTCACGTCTTCACGCTGGTTCACCAAGGGGAATCACCGGCGCACGAGGAGCCCGAGTATGCTCGCTTCGTCGCCCGCGACCTAGACGGCGAGCGCACGGACGAGTACGTCGCCATGCGCGCCTTTTTCGGCCTCCCGAGGACATCATGAGTGACGGCAAGAAGCCCGGCGGCAAGAACCCCGGACGCAAGAAGCCTAGACCCAAGTTCGCCGGCTACAAGCCCGGTGAGGGCTCGGTCAAGAAGCGAAGCCGCCCTGACCGCGGGGAGCCGAGCGCGACGCCCGAGAAGCGCAGCCGCCCTGCTCGCGAGAAACCGAGCGCGACGCCCGAGAAGCGCAGCCGCCCTGCTCGCGAGAAACCGAGCGCGACGCCCGAGAAGCGCAACCGCCCTGCTCGCGAGAAACCGAGCGCGACGCCCGAGAAGCGCAGCCGCCCTGCTCGAGCAGACGCCGCACCGGAACCACGCCGGCGCCTCGCGCTGAGCCATCAAGGTGGGAGCACACGTGTCCACGGAGACTCGGACGCCTGCGACATTCTGCGCGAGGCCTTCGAGACCGCCGCCAACGAGTCGGCGGATCGCCTCACGCACAACATCCACGGCTACCCGGCGCGCATGCACCCGGCCATCGCCCGGACTCTGCTCGCGAACCTGAGTCGCCCGGACGATCAACTGCTCGATCCCTTCTGTGGCAGCGGCACCACCTTGGTCGAGGCTCGCGTCGCGGGCATGTTCGCCGCAGGCGTCGATCTGAACCCCCTCGGTCTTCGGGTCGCCGAGGTCAAGACGCAGCTGCGCTCGGCCCAGTCACGCTCCGACTTCTTGGTGCAGCTCAATGATCTCGCCATGCGCTCCGAGGAGCGTGTGCGCGATCGTGAGCCCGTGGTCGCTCCCGTCCCGAGACATCACGTGCGCTGGTACGCGGGCCACATCCTGAAGGAGCTCGGCGGCCTGTGGGAGGAGATCCGCACTGTGCCGCGCGAGGACGACCGTCGCGCCTTCGAGCTGTTGCTCTCCTCCTTGGTGATGAAGTTCTCCTATCGCCGCTCCGAGAGCGACGATCGCGGCGTGGAGCGCAAGCTCCGCAAGGGCCTGGTCACGGAGCATTTTCATCGTCGCGGTCTAGGCCTGGTCGAGCGCTGGGCCGAGCTCGAAGAGGCCGCGCCGCCAGACTCGCCAGCGCCCTGGCTGGTGGAGGGCGACGCGCGCCGTCTGCCACGTCTCCTGGGACCGCCTGCGCGCGCGGATCTCGTCATCACCTCGCCGCCCTATGGGGGCACCTACGACTACGTCGCACATCACGAGCTGCGCTATCCGTGGCTCGGGCTCGACCCACAGCAGCTCGAACGCTACGAGGTCGGTGCGCGCCGAAATCTATCGAGCGTGGGCGCCGTCGGGCGCTGGGAGCGTGAGCTGCTCGAGGTGATGCGCGCCCTGGCCGAGGTGATGGTGCCGCGCGCTGTGGCGGTGCTGCTCGTGGGAGACGCCCAACTCGACGGGGAGCGCGTGGCGGCCGACCGTCAGCTGCGCGACGTGGCCGAGCGCTCAGGCTTCTCCTACATCGCGTCCGCGTCCCAGCCGCGCCCAGACTTCACCGGGCATGGCACGCGACAAGAGCACCTCGTGCTGCTCGAGCGCAGCGGCTACGGCTGATCCTGGGGTCAGCGGCTGATGGCAACGGCTACGAAGGACCGCGAACCGGCGTTCGCATTTGCGCCAAGATCGCGCATCATAGTGCGCGGTCACCTCAGGAATCATTCGGTTTTGCTGCTGGCCCAAGCGTTGCAGGAGCGGCAAGCATGCAGTCCAACCCTCTCACACCCGCAGGCGCTTCACGCGTCCGAAGATCCAAGCGCACGGCAGCAGCGGGACTCCGGCTGTCCATCGCCGCAGCGACGCTTGGCCTCGCGCTCTGGTCGCTGACTCCGAGCGTGGCCGCGGCCTCTCCCAACGACGACACGAACATCTTCTTCGCCGGCCTCGATCTCTCGACCGCCCGGTCTCGCCCCGGCGTGTTGATCGACCCCGCCTTCGTCCTGGGCTACGCGTCACCCTACGTCGACGTGCAGCTCGGCCTTGGCGGTAGCTCGGCCAACTTACTCGGGGGATCACGCAGCGCGTTCAACTTGGTGCCGGCCGCCGGCTATCATCTCGGGTGGAGCTGGAAAGGCAGGTCCATCCTGCAGTTCTTCAGCTTGGCGCGCTTGCCGATCCAGTGGCGCAGCGGCGCCAATCTCGCGCGCTCCAACGCCGTCGCCGTCAGCGGAGAGGTGGGGATTCGATTCTGGCGCTGCAGCCTCGGCACGAGCGAAGTTCGCTTGAGGAATCTCTGCATCGGGATGGGCCTCTCCGCGCGCTATCAGCAAAACCTGGCGGATTTCCAAGTGGGGTCCGCCGTGCTGCCCAGAGGTAGCGCCGTCTTCTCGGTTCCCTTCACCTTCACGTTCGCGATCAACCCCCATGTGGAATGAGAGAACCATGCATCGACATGTACAGTTAGGGACGCTCGCTCTGCTGCTCTCGTCCGGCTGCGGGTTCACCGTCGGCGTGGACGTGCAGGAGCGAGCCACGGAGCTCGACGCGCCCGCGGACGGCATCGCACGCTTCGAGATGAACGATGTGTCCGTGGACGACGAGGTCGTCGTGCAAGGCACCGGCAGCCGCATCGCGCTGCACCTCGAGATGCTGGATTGGAGTGCGCGCCCGGACAGCATCCGCGCCGAGATCGCGAATCGTGGCGACGTCGCGCGCCTGCAGATGGTGGGCAGCGAGTCCATGAGCCTGGTACGCGTCGACGCCTCTATCCCGAGCACGCTCGGGGCAGATATCGAGCTCGCCCACGGCGGCGTCGAGATCCGCGACTTGTCGGCTCCCGTCTTCGTGCACGCCCGCACGATCGCTCTACGAGATATCGCCGCGCCCGTGGTGGCCGAAGGCGGAGAGGTGCGCCTGCGCTACATCGTGCCCATCGACCTCACCTCGGTCGAATCCGTCACGGGCTTCGTGGGCGCGGGCGGCGTCATCAACACCGAAGCGGACGCGCAGATCACGTTGACGTCCTCGCGCATCTCGGATCTCGAGGTGCACAGCCTGAGCGAGAGCGAGGGCTCCTTCGTGGAGATCCTCCTGCCTCCGGGCGGTGGTTTCACCGTTCTCCTGCGCACACCGGGCCACGCTCTCTTCGACTACGAGGAGGTCAACTACGACTCGGTGGTCGAGGGCGCCCCGTCAGCGGCGGCTGGCCTGACCTTCGATGTGGGCGGCGGCGGACCGCTGATCACCGCGACCGCGAGGGCCGGCTCCGTGCTGATCCGCTCCACCGAGTCCAGCATCACGCCCTGAAACATTCCGCCGTTTTTTTGACCTAGATCCCGTTGGCTCCGATGGTCGGGTCATGGCATCAGACGAACGCGCGGGGCTTCGTGGAACGGTGCTCGAAGGTCGCTACCGCGTCGGCGCCTGTATTGGGGTCGGGGGAACCGGGGTGGTCTTCGAGGCCGAAGATCAGTGGACAGGTCGCATCGTGGTCATCAAGACCATGCGCCCTGTCTTCGCCTATAACGCGAGCTTGGTGCGCCGGCTGCGTCGAGAGGCGGAGGTGGCCCGACGGGTCGTGCATCCGGGCATCGTGCCCGTGCTCGACGAGGGCATCCTGCCCGACTCGTCGCCCTTCCTCGTGCTCGAGCGTCTGCGGGGCGAGAGCCTGAACCGCATGCTGCGCCGGCACGGCACGCTGAGCGGCGCGGACACGGCGGTGATCGCCCTGCGCGTCGCCGCGATCCTGCACCGCGCCCACAACCACGGCTACGTGCACCGTGACGTGAAGCCCGAGCACGTGATGCTCGATCGCGGGCCTGAGGGCGAGCTCATGGTCTCCCTGCTCGACTTCGGCGTCTGCACCTCGGAGCTCGCGAGCCAGGAAGAGAAGTCCCAAGAGCGTGGCCGGGTCTTCGGCACGCCGAGCTATGTCTCCCCGGAGCAAGCATCGGGCGATCCGAACGTCGACGCGCGCGCCGACCTCTACGGACTCGGCGCTACGATGTACGAGTGCCTCACGGGTGAGGTGCCCTTCACCGCCTCGTCGGTGACCGGACTGCTGCGCCGCATCATCCGCGAAGATCCGCCGCGCGTGCGTCGCCTGGCGCCCCACGTGGACAGTGCGCTCGACGGCCTGGTCGCGCGCTGCATGGCCCGGGTGCGTGACGATCGCTTCCCCAACGCGCGCGCCTTCGGTCGGGCCATCGCCCCCTTCGTGCAAGGACGCCTCAGCCTCGAGCGCGAGCTCGCGGAGCGTCTGCGCACGGGCACGGATCATCCCGATGGACTGAGCACCGTGCGTGAGGAGCTCGCCGTCGCGTAACGGGACCTGGCCGCCAACGTACGACCCGCCATGGTAGCCGCACTCCTGATCTTCGCCGGGCTCGCGCTCAGCTTCGCCAACGGCGCGAACGACAACTTCAAGGGTGTCGCGACGCTCTTCGGCAGTGGCACGACCAGCTTCCGGC
>JAADHO010000344.1:0-9994 GCA_013151775.1 Deltaproteobacteria bacterium
CGAGGCTCAGAACGGCGGCACACGGCTGAGGCTCCCCAGGGCACGATCGATGGCGGCGGCGTCCACGTCGCGATGGGTGACGGCGCGCACCCGACGCACGCCCACGGCGCCCAGCAGCACGCCCTCGGCGGCGGCCCCGGCCACGAAGTCGGCGGCCGACAGCCTCTCGAGCTCGAAGGCCACGATGTTGGTCTGCACGGACGCTGGGTCGAGGCGGACTCCAGGCAAGCCGGCCACGCCCTGGGCGAGGCGCTGCGCGTTGGCGTGGTCCTCGGACAAGGCCTCGAGGTGATGATCGAGGGCGTAGAGCATGGCGGCGCAGAGCACGCCCACCTGACGCAGCGCACCTCCGAACATGCGCCGCACGCGCAGAGCGTGAGCGATCTGCTCCTGGCTGCCCAGGAGCACGGAGCCAATGGGCGCGCCGAGCCCCTTGGAGAAGCAGACGCTGAGGGTGTCGAAGGGCGCCGCCAGCTCGGCGAGCGAGAGCCCCGTGGCGACGTGGGCGTTCCAGATGCGCGCACCGTCGAGGTGCAGGGCCAGCCCCAGCTCGCGCGCCCGCTCGGCGATGGCCACGACCTGCGCCTGCGGAAAGACCACACCGCCCGCGAGGTTGTGCGTGTTCTCGAGCGCCACCAGCGCCGTGCGCGGCAGGTAGTAGGCCTGGGGCTTCACGGCGGCCTCGAGATCGGCCACGTCGAAGAGCCCACCGCGCCCCGCGGGCACGAACTGCACGCCCGCGAAGGCGCCCCCGGCGCCACCCTCGAAGTAGAAGCAGTGGGCGCCCTCCCCCACCACGACCTCTTCGCCGTGACGGCAGTGCACCTGAAGCGCGCACTGGTTGGCCATGGTGCCCGAGGGCATGAAGAGCGCGGCCGGCTTGCCGAAGAGCTCCGCGACCCGCTCCTCGAGGGCGCGCGCCGTCGGGTCCTCGCGATAGCAATCGTCTCCCACCTCGGCCTCGGCCATCACCCGACGCATGGCCGCCGTCGGGCGAGTCAGCGTATCGGAGCGCAGATCGACGGGAGCGTCAGACATCGCGCGGGAGCATAGCGCCCGAGCCGACGAGGCGTAAGCCGTGGAAATTCGCGCGGGCCAGCTGGCACGGGGTGGAGAGGCCAGCGAGAGGGCGGCAGCGCGATTTGACACGTCGGAGGCACTGGGCTAGTCAACGCGCCGCTTCCGATTGCCACTTTAGCTCAGTTGGTAGAGCAACGGTTTCGTAAACCGTAGGTCATCAGTTCGACTCTGATAAGTGGCTCCAACTTGGCAGCCCCGGCTGGGTACCGGGTACGGGCTTCGCCCCCGACTGCTCGTTCCGCGCCAACCTGCGATGCCGCCGGCGTGACTATCGCGTGGCTCAGCGAGCAGGTCTCCGTGGCGCGCCTCCGCACGCATCGTCCTAGGCGATCACGCACATCGTGATCCTGTCGCGTGGACGGAGTGCGTATTTGCACGGTAATGGAAAATAGCAGTAGTAACGTCGCCCTTCGCGGGTCCTGTCGGGGGTGTCAATTCTGACGGCCGGCCACCTGCGGAGGGAATGGATACGATGAAGACCAAACAAGCGTCATTGGTGACGGACGTGCTCCTGGTGCTCCTAATGCTCGTGGGGGTGGGGTGCGGCGACGACGCAGCTCCCGCGGCCGGTTCTCCTGCGGCTCCCGGCGCGGCTCCTGCGGCGGCAGCGGCGGCTCCCGTGGAGGCTCAGGCATGCACCGCGAATCGCCACACGTGTGTGATGAAGCCGACCGGCGAGGTGTACTGCGCAGGCGTCAATCTGGACGGTGAGCTCGGTGACGGCACCACGCAGACGCGCTGGAGTTGGGTGCCGGTTCAGGGAGTATCGGGCGCCAGGCAGCTCGCCTGCGGCGCTCATCACACCTGCGTCATCGCGGCCACGGGCGTCTTCTGCTGGGGTAACAACGCCTCCGGAGCGCTCGGCGCGGGCAATCAGAACACGACCCTCGCGGCCGTGAAGGTTCAGGGCCTCGCGGACGCCACACAGCTGGCGCTCGGTGATGGTTTCAGCTGCGCGCTGCGAACGGGTGGCAGCGTCAGCTGTTGGGGTGACGGCGAGAAGGGTCAGCTTGGCAATGGCGCCACAGAGCTCAGCGCTGCTCCCGTCCAGGTCTCGGCGCTAGATGGTGCCGTGCAAGTCTCCGCGGGACGCGCGCATGCGTGCGCTCGAAAGTCCGACGGCACGGTCGTGTGCTGGGGCTCAGCCAGACAAGGCCAGCTCGGTCAGGGCACCGAGAGTCCACGCAACAGCATGGTCCCCGTGGTGGCCACGGGCGTCGCGGGCGCGACAGATGTCGCTGCCGGTGGCAACCACAGCTGCGCGATCACGGCGGCTGGCGTGCTGTGCTGGGGACAGAACCGCTACAGCCAGAGCGGCGCCGGCGACGAGAACGTCATGGCGCCCACAGCCATCGCAGGGCTGACCGGTGCAACCCAGCTCGCCCTGGCGGGCAAGCACACTTGTGCGCTCGTTGAGGGAGGAGCCGCGAAGTGCTGGGGCTACAACAACTACACCGGTCAGCTGCTCGGTGTCGGCTCGGAGGAGGAGAAGGTGATCACGCCCACCGCCGTGCCCGGTGTGACTGGGCTCCTGCATTTGACGACCAGCTCTTCCAGCAGCCTCGGCATGGCCACTTGCGGCCTGAACGCCGCCCATCAGCTCTGGTGTTGGGGTACCGCCACGGATGGGCGCTTCGGAAACGACGACGGAGACTCGCTCCACAACGCTGCAGCCGTGTTGGCCGATGTGACGGCCCTGAACGCGCCCGCGAGCGTGCCCAATACGTTCGCCGCCGCACCCGGCGACCTCGCGCCGCGCACCAGCTTCTCAGTCGGAGCGCGTACCGTATGCGGCGTTCGTGAGGGGCGCGTGTACTGCTTTGGCGGCGGCGACGGCGGTCAACTCGGCACCGGTTCGACGCGTGCGAATCCTGCCGCCTCAGCGTCGCCTGTGGTTGGCATCAGCGACGCCGTGCAGGTCGCCAACGGCCTGGGCCGCGCCTGTGCGTTGCGGCGCAACGGCAGCGTGGTGTGCTGGGGCAAGCTCAGCTCACAGATCTCCAGCAGCCTGCCTCTGCCCATCGACGGACTGACCGACGCTCGGAGCATCAGCGTTGGGGGTGGCTCCTCCGCCTTGACAGTGTGCGCCGTACTTCGCGCCGGGGGCGTGAGTTGCGCAGGTCAGTCCATGACGGGCGGCTCGCAGGCCAGCCTCAGCGCCAGCGCCGTCGAGGGCCTGACGGACATCACCGAGGTCAACGTCGGGACCTCCTCCGCCTGCGCCATGCAGCGGACGGGCAAGGTCTTCTGCTGGGGTTCGGGCAGCTACGGGCAGCTGGCAAACGGTGACACGCGTCGCTCGACGACTCCGCTCGAGGTGCCCCGCATTCACGACGCCGTCGCACTCGGCGGCAGCTCCTACAACCACTGCGTGGTGCGCGAGAACCGCTCGCTGTCTTGTTGGGGTAGCGGTCAGCAGGGACAGCTCACCAACGGCAAGACCGGTAGCGACGGCAACTCCTTCGCGCCCGTGTCCATCCGCGGCCTGCGAGGCGTCGCAGCAGTTGGTAGCATTGGCGACACCATGTGCGTACCGCTCACTAGCGGCGAAGGCCAGTGTTGGGGCGCGAACGTCTTTGGCCAGACCGGTCACGATGACAGCGACACCCGCAATGTGGGCGCGCCCTGGGAGTACCTGCGCACGGACCCGGCAGTGGCCGCCTTCGGCAACGTGGCCGCGATGGGCTGCGGCAGGAACTTCTGCTGCGCCCTGCATGCAAACGGAGGCGTGAGTTGCGCCGGCTCCACGCCTCTGGGCGGAAGCCGTGGCTTCCTCGGGCTCTCTAGCCGACGTAGCAAGACGCCAATCCCGGCGACAGGCATCACGTTTTCCGTGATCACCGAAGACTGACCCGCGTGTCAGGAGTCGCGGGCTCACTACCCGCGACTCCTGCGGCACGCCCGCAGTGTCGCATGTGGGTCAGGCCGGGTGCGGACGTTCGGCAGGTGACCCGCGCGCATCGACACGAACCGCCCATGTTTCGTCCTGAAGCGTGCAATCATTTCTAGTACCGTCCATAGCCGAAGGCCCAGGAGAGACTGCGCAGTCAGTGGCCTCACTACCACGGTTTGAATACGAAGACTGCTCCTGCTGCAACAAGAGAAAACCCCACAGCATGATTCCACCTGATAGGAGCGTGAAAATAGACTGCGTAAAACACAATGAACACGCCAACACTAAGGACTTCTTGTACTACTTTCAGCTGGGCTAGCGTATAGCCTTGGCTCATGCCAATACGATTTGCAGGAACTTGAAAGCAGTATTCGAAAAAGGCGATCAGCCAACTCACCAGTACCACGATCCATACTGGAGTAGACCTGTCGTCCCTCAAGTGCGCGTACCACGCGAAAGTCATGAACACATTGGATATGAGAAGGAGGATGATCGGGATTCCACGCATAGACCGTGTTCCTGGCGCGTTCGGGCGAGCTTCGCAAGCATCGCGGCCTGAAGACTCGTCGGGGAAGAGCCGAGGGCTCCGCAAGCGTATGCATGGGCATGAACCGCTTCGCCTGCCACGCGCTGCTCGTGTCTTGCCTGCTCTGGCCCGCCTTGGTGGGGCAGGCCCAATGCCCAGCCGAATTCAGCTACGTGCCGGCCGACGAGGTCTGGGTCGGCGCGCCCTTTGGGGAGTGCCCCGACGAGAGCTCCATGCCGCACTCGAACGTGCGTGTGCGCGAGATGTGCGTCCAGACTTCTCCTGTGAGCGTGGCGAGCTACGCCGCCTGCGTTCGTGAAGGGCGCTGCCCGGCGCGGCATCTGCGGGAGCAGGAGTGCGCTTCGCGGGGCGACGCCGCTGTCGATTGCGTGAGCTGGGAGGGGGCTCGACGCTACTGCCGCGCCAGAGGTGCGACGCTCTTGTCGGAGGCGCAGCTCTCGCGTTGGTATCTCGAGATCGAATACACGAGGGCGCCCGGGGGACCCGTCTGGGAATGGACCCACACCTCGGGCGATGTCCGGCGCCCCTGGCTGCCTCGCCGCCGCGCCGCCGCCCACACGCACGTCGCACGACCGGTCGTGGGCGCGGCCTGGCTCTTGCGAGCGGCCGATGCGCCTCGGGACGTGGGATTTCGCTGCCGGCGCGAGGTTCCCGCCCCTCGACACCCGGAGTCGCACTTCGGCCCGCCCAGGCCTTCGATGAGCCCTACTGCCTTCCTCGGTCTGAGCCGACGGCCTGACGCGCCGAATATGGGCCCTTCGATTCAGCGTCCACTTGTCCATAGCCTAGGACTCTTGCTAGAGGTGCGCGCAATGTTCGCTGGCCACCGAGTCGACGTCGTCATCCCTGCGCACAACGAGGCGCGGCTGGTGGGCGGCACCGTGCGCTCCGTCCCGGGCTTCGTCGACGCCATCCATCTGGTGGACGACGCGAGCTCGGATCAGACGACGCGGGCGGCGTTGGACGTGGGCGACGGGCGCCTCCGGCTTCACCGGCACGACGCGAACCTCGGGGTGGGCGCGGCCATCCTGACGGGCTACCGCGCGGCCTTTGCCGAGGGCGCCGACCACGTGGTGGTGATGGCGGGCGACGGCCAGATGGATCCGAGGGATCTCCCGGCCTTGCTCACGCCACTCGTCCACGGTGAGGCGGAGTACGCGAAGGGCGACAGGCTCTCCTGGCCGGGCGCCATCGGGCGTATGCCCCTGAGCCGCTTCCTCGGGAACCATGCCCTCAGCACGCTGACACGACACGCCACGGGCGTCGCGGTGCGAGACTCCCAATGTGGCTACACGGCGCTCACGCGGCGCGGCTCGCGTGTGCTGCTCGAGCGTGGCTTCTGGTCGCGCTACGGCTACCCCAACGACGTCCTCGGGCTGCTCGCGTTGGCCGGCGCGCGGGTGGTCGACGTGCCCGTGCGGCCGGTCTACGCGGACGAGGAGAGCGGCATCGGCTTGCGTCACGCGCTCTTCGTCGTGCCCTACGTGCTCGGTCGCGCGGCGCTGCGGCGCCTGGATCGACCCGCCCTCCGAGAGCTGGAGCGCGCGTGCGCGTAGGCCTGCTCACCACGAGCTTCCCACGCCACGAGGGGGACCCCGCCGGAGCCTTCGTGCTGGGCTTCGCACGCAGCCTGGTGACCGCCGGCCACGAGCTCGAGGTGCTCGCACCGCAGCCCCGGGCGCCCGGAGACGCCCCACGCTTCCGAGGCGTGGACGTGTCCTTCGTACGTTACTGCTGGCCTCGCAGCCTGGCGCGCACCTTCTACGGCGCCGGCGTGCCCGACAACCTCGCAGGCGACCCGCTGGCCTGGCCCGGACTGGCGAGCTTCCCCCTGGCTCTGACGCTCGCCGCCCGCAGGCGCGCCGCGCGCTGGGACGCCCTCGTCTCCCACTGGGCGCTGCCCTGTGGGCTGGTCGCCGCGGAGCTGCCCGAGCGGCCACCACACCTGGCCGTGCTGCACTCGGCCGACGTCCACGCCCTCGAGCACCTGCCGGGAGGCGCCCACTTGGCAGGGCGCGTGGCCGCGGGCTCCGAGGGGCTGCTCTTCGTGTCACAGGATCTCAGGCGTCGCTTCCTCGAGCTGCTGGGCGGAGCGCAGCGCGCGCGGGCCATGGCGCGCTCCCGGGTCTCACCCATGGGCGTGGAGGCGCCGACCACGCAGCTGAACCGTGAACAGCTGCGGCGCGATCTGGGCCTGTCTGGCTTCACGGCGCTGAGCATGGGCAGGCTGGTGGCCATCAAGGGCGTGGAGGCGGCCGTGCGCGCGGCGGCCGAGACCGACACCTCCCTCGTGGTCGCCGGTGAAGGCCCCGAGCGGGCGCGCCTCGAGCGTCTGGCGGCCGACATCCGAGCCCGGGTGCGCTTCGTCGGCCAGGTCTCGGGTGCGCACAAGCGAGCGCTGTTGTGCGCCGCAGACGCCTTCGTGCTGCCATCGCGCAGGCTGCCCTCGGGCCGCACGGAGGGCACGCCGACGGCGCTGCTCGAGGCGATGGCGGCGGGCCTACCGCCCGTGGCCGCTGGGGTCGGGGGCGTGCCCGACGTAGTCGCCCACGGCGTGAGCGGGCTGCTCTTCGAGCCGGGGCGAGCGCAGGATCTGGGCGTCGCCTTGGCGCGCATGCGGGCGGATGAGCAGCTCCACGAGCGGCTCTCCCGCGGCGCCCGGGAGGTGGGTCTGGCGCACACCTGGGAGAGCCTGGGCCCACGCCTCGCCCGCGCTCTGGACGAGGCCGTGGACGCCGCCTGAGCGCCGCGCCCTCAGGGGCGCACCACGCGTGTGCCCGCCGGCGGCGTGAAGTGGAAGGTCGAGTCGGGGACGGCGTGGTTGAAGCGCAGGTGACTGAAATCGAAACGGTTGCGGTTGCCCGCCGCGTCGATGATCAGCACGCGGTGGATCACCCCTGCGGGTGCGCCCGCTGGGATGCGCACGAAGAAGAGCACGCGGTCGTACGTGCGCGACGGGCGACGGGGCCGGACCTCGAGCACGTAGCCCTCGGGAAAGCCCTGACGGCCGGAGTCGAGCAGGCGGACGTGGAAGTCGCTGTCGAGGCGCCCGTCACCGAGCAGGAAGGCGAAGGCCTGCGGCAGCTCGTCGGAGGTCACGTCGCGCTCGATGATCTGACCGTGGGCCTCGCCCTCGTCCGGGGGCTGATAGACCGAGAGGTGGGAGCCGTCGCTGACGAAGGTCTGGCCGGCCGGATCCGTGTAGTCCCAGCGCATCTTGCCCGGCTTGACCAACGTCACCCTCCCGCGCGCTCGATCATAGCGGTTGTAGGCCTTGGTATAGCGCGTCTGAAAGAAGTCCGCCTGGAAGCTGGTCGTCTGGTCGTAGAAGGACTGCACCAAGGCGGCGACGTCCCGGGCGTTGCGTGGCTCCTGCGCGCCGAGGCTCGTAGGGGCGAGCGCACCGAGGACCGCGCTGGGGACCAGAGTGACGACCAGGAGGAGAGAGAATCGACTGAGTTTGCAATGCATGGTTCTCCAGAGAAACGAGCGGACGGGGCGCAGTATTCACGCAAGCTACCCAGACGCCAAGGCGGACGCGCCCGGCGATCCCGCGGGCTGGTGTGGAATCGTCTCGCAGGGGGGGTGTTGATCCTGCGAGCGCGTCTGCCCTACGGTGCATGGGTCGGCCCCTCGACCGCTTGACGTTGCTTTTTCCCCGTGCGCCCACTGGGGCGCCTCGTACCTGTTCCGTTGGAGGTTCTATGCGTTCCGTCTCGCGTTCCGTCAGCCCCGCCGCCAAGCTCGCGCATCTGGAGAAGAAGCACGCCGAACTCGACATGAGGCTGAGCCATCTCGAAGCGAGGCCCCGACTGCCGGCGGAGGAGGAGATGGAACGTCAGCGCCTGAAGAAGCTGAAGCTCGCGACCAAGGACGAGATGCTCGCGGCGCGCGAGCGCCTCTGAGGGCAGATCGCCCCGCGGCGTCGGCCGCTCGCAGTCCTTCGCAGCCCGCGGAGGCTAGTGGAAGGGATTCGCAGACCCGGAGCTGGACTCGGCCGGAGGCGCTTCCTCGTCGCCGGACTCCCCAGCCGCGCTCACGGGAGCCGCTTCCTCGCCCTCTTCGCGGGCCCGGAAGGTCGCCGTGTTGGGCACGAGCTCGGCCAAGGCGTTGGTCATGGTCTCTCGCTCGGACTCCTCGAGCAGCCCCTGCCCCTGCTCGTCCACCTCTCGGGCCACGGCCAGGGCGTGGAGCGCTTCCGTCCGGTGGCCCAAGCGGAAGGCGGTCATCCCGCGGAGATAGAGGAAGTCGGCGCGCATGGCGGGATCCATGTCGCCCTGATCGTCCTCGAGATCGTCGAGCCACACGTTGGCCTGCTCGTAGCGAGCCTGCGTGTAGGCCGTGCGGGCGGAGACCATCTCGGACTCGAGGGCGGCGCAGCCTCCGAAGAGCGGAGCGCTCAGGCAGAGCACGAGGAGAAGGGAGAGGCGGTGGATGTTCTTGTGGGCCACGACCGAACCATACAAGACGATCGCGCTGGAATGCGAGACCCCAGCGCGTTCGTTTGCCAATGGACCGGCTGGGCGGGTTCGCCACGCCGAAAAAGTGCTGCTATCTTTGGGGGGGCGATTGAAAATCGGCGTCCCGGGCTAACCTGATCCGAGCGAGCAGTCTACGCGTGGAGTCAGGAGCAGGCGAAGGAAGATAAGAAAGAAGAAGCGAAGCTAGATCCTGCGAAGCCAGAAAATTCTACGGGTCGAAAGAACGTCAAGCAAAAGAGCCAAGAAGCCAGAGAGCCAAGAAGATAAGAGAAGCTGCGTTCATGGGCCCCGCGGGTAGCAGCCAGCGGGTGTAGAAGAAGATGAGCTAAGCCAAGGCGAGTGTCCTACTGGACGGGCCGCGCCTTCACCTGATCCGCCGTGATTCGAGGAGGGCGGGGGTGATGGAGGCGGCCAAAGCCAACGACCTGGGACAATGCAACCCCGATGCCACTTTGGCAGTGGGATCTGCGCGCGCCCATTTTCGGCTGTCGCGCGCTGAAATTGCAGCGCTTTTCCGATGTGCCAGCATCTGCCCGAGGTGTGCAGGGCTTTCCGGCTGGCTCAGAACCCGGACATCCATGTCGCGGTCGGGCTCGTCGGCTCCCACTACATGGTCGGACCGGGCAGGATCTAGCGCGTCGCGGCGAGGCGCGAAAGTGTCAGGCAGAGGCAGGCGGCGGCGAGCGTCACCAGCAGCGTCAGAGCCTCGGGCCACCAGGACGTGAGCGTGGGCACAGCCACCTCCAGCAGCAGCGTCGCCCCGAGCCCCACGGCCAGGCCGACCGCCAGCTGACGCACGCGCGGGCGCGATAAGCCGAGGGCCACGAGGCCCACGGGCACGAGGGCCAGCAGCGGAGACCACGCGCCCAGGACCAGGCCGGGCGCCGAGACGGGCGCCGCCAGGAAACCCAGACCCAGGGCGCCCCAGGGCAGCAGGCCCAGGCCGCCTGCGACCACGAAGGCCACGACGAGCACGGGCGCGAGGGACACGGA
>JAADHO010000344.1:10002-43241 GCA_013151775.1 Deltaproteobacteria bacterium
GCGCCAGGGGCAGGAGTAAGAGCAGACCGAGGCCGAGGGCCAAGGCGCCGCGAGCGCTACCCAGCCCGGCGGCGGCCAGAGCCAGAGCGTCGTCCACGGCGAGCAGGCCAGCACCAAAGCGCTCGGGCTCTCCAGCGCTCTGGGCGCTGTCCTCGAGCAGGGCCTCGATCGCGTCGGGTCTCTCGATCCCGGCGGCGCGCAGCAGCGCGGCGGCTCCGGCGACGTGGGGCGTGGCCATGGAGGTGCCCTGCAGCGGGAGGTAGTCGTGACGGCTCGGATCGCCGCGCAGCATGGTGTTCTGCAGCACGCCGTCGGGCACGCCATCGTGGTTCTGATCGACGTTCAGATCGCCCCCCGGCGCCACCAGATCCAGGCCGGGCCCGAAGGAGGAGTAGAAGGCCAGCTCCCGATCGAAGCGCACGGCCCCTACGGAGATCACGTGACGCCCGGCGCCGGGGAACTCCACCCGCCCACGACCGGTGTTGCCCGCCGCCGCCACCACCACCACGCCCTTGCGATGGGCGTGGTCGATGGCCGCCTGAATCGTGCGCGACCGGGAGCCTCCACCGAGGGAGAGGTTGATCACATCCGCGCCATGATCCGCCGCGAAGCGAATACCGGCCGCCACGGCTCCCCAGCTGCCAGCGCCATGGGCGTCGAGCACGCGCACGGGCATGATCGCGGCCTCGGGAGCGACGCCCGCCACGCCCAACGCGTTGTTCGTGCTCTGGGCGACGGTGCCCGCCACGTGCGTCCCGTGGCCGTTCTCGTCGTCCGGGCCATCGTCTCCGTCGACGAAATCCCAGCCGGGCACGAAGCGCGTCTGGGCCAGATCCGGAGCCTGTCGCGCCTGACCATGATCCCGATAGAGCACCCCCGTGTCGACGATCGCGACCACCACGCCCGCGCCACGCTCGCGCTGCCAGGCGTCGGGCATCTGGATCTGGTCGAGGTGCCATTGATGGACGTAGTAGGGATCGTCAGGGCGGAAGCCTCCGCCCTCTGCGGGCTTGGCGTCCAAGGTCATCTCACCGAGCCCTCGGCTCGACTCCGCGGTGTGGAGCTCCGGGATGCTCCAACGGCGCTCGATCTCCGCGGCCTCCACGCCGTCACCCGCGCGCATGGCTCGCAGCACGTCGTCTACCTCCGACGCGGGCACGCGCAGCCGATAGAGACGTGCACCACGGGACAGCAGCCGCCCCAATGCCGCGACACCGCGAGGCCACGGCTGCGGACGCACGGCGTCATCGAGCTGCCTCTCCAGCGTCGCGAGCTGCTCCGCGTCCACGTCGTCCTCGAGGTCGAGCAGCACTGCGCCGGTGGTCGGGTCGGGCTCCGCGCGACTGCCGACGCTGCTCGCCTCGGTGTCCTCGGAGGGCGCCCAGGGCGCGGCCACCCGCACCAGCAGGGCGAGCAGCGCCGCCGAGGCGAGGATCAGGGGAGCCGAGCTGAGCCACCTGCGCATCTGTCCATTCTACGTTCAGACGAACCGAGGCGCCCCCCGACGCAGGATCTCGCGGCCGCCAGGCGTCAGATCAGCACCAGATCGTCGAGATCGAGCTCATAGACCTGTGGCGCGCTGAGCGTCAGGCGTGTGTCCATGCGCCGCTCGTCCGAGAGCTCCTCCACGTAGTCGCGGATCTCGGGCACGGCCTCGGCGAGCTTCTGGAAGAGCTCGCGCGAGAGGAAGAGCACGGTGCATTGGGTGGCCGCCGTGACGCTCGCCGTGGTCGGCTCCTCGCCCAAGAGCGAGATCTCTCCGAAGACGTCCGTGGGCCCGAGGGTCGCGAGCAACACCTTCTCGTCGCCATCACGCTTGCTGACGTCCGCCTGACCGTGGAGCAGCAGATACAGGCCGCGGCCGGGGCTACCCTCCTCGATGATCGTCGTGCCCGGAGTCAGATCGTGGGCGCTGAAGCGGCGCACCAGATCCAGGCGTTGCTTGCGATCCAGAGGCCGGAAGAAGGGCGAGGTGGCCATCAGGTTGCCGAGCAGGCGCTGGCGCGTGAAGCGATCCAACGCGGCGGCGATGGTCGGCACGGAGGAGGCGGCCGCGGCGAGCGCCTCGGCGTCGATCTCGAGCAGGTCCGCGTCGCTGGTGGCGCGCACGGTGGCGCTGCGAGGCTGTGCGGAGACCAACGCCATCTCGCCGAAGATGGCGCCATCGGCGAGCTTCGCGAGCACGACCTCGGGCTCACCGTCGTTCTGGCGCAGCACCTCGACCTCACCGCGCACGAGCACGTAGAAGGCGCGCCCCGGATCGCCCTGGGTCAGGACGTCCTGGCCGGGGCGCACGCGCAACAGGTTCACCTCGGAGAGCAGACGTGAGAAGGCGTCCTCGGGCAGGTCGCTGAAGAGCGGGATCGGCGGCAGTTGCTCGGGATAGATGGCCACGGCGGAGACGTCCGCCGCCAAGGCCGCGGCCACGGGCACGAGCTCGGCGAGCTCCGGCAGCTGCTCGAGGTCGATCTCGGGCAGCGGGTTCGCGTCCCCTGTCATGGAGAGCCTGAGACCCCGGCCGAGGCGCTCGGAGCCCTCGGCGTAGAGCTTGGCGATGCTCGCGATCAGAGGTGCGAGCTGCGGCTCGAGGGCCTCGAGGATCTTCGCCGCCACCAAGGCGCGCAGCGGGTAGCCCGCGTGGGCCGCGTGTCGAGCCAGGACCGTGTAGACCTCGGCGGCGTGCTGAACCTCACCCACGGCGAGCAGGGTGTCGGCCACCCGGAGGCGCGCGTCGAGGCCCGCGGGGTCCAGACGGACGAGGGCCGTGTAGGCGTGCAGGGCGGCGGGATAGTCTTGCTGAAAGAGCTTCTCGTCGGCGTACGCGCGCAGTTCGTGGAGGGTGTTCACGGAGGCGAAGGTACAGAAGGGCGCGGGGCCGTGGCAATGCGCTCGACCGGCCAGAGCCGGAGCCGGAGCCTCTCGCGTTGCGGGAGGTCGGGTGGACGCCGTACACTACAGCTCGGTGGATGGGCAGGCCCGGGGGGGTCCCATGCGCCAGATGAGACCAGCTTGACCGATACGGACAACGAAACCCCCAAGGGAACCTGGAGCAGCGGCGAGATGCCCGCGGTGCAGCTAGAGGCGAACGTCTTGCCCCTGCGCCCCGACACGGATGGCCAGGGCCAGGACTCTCAGGTCACGCCACTGCCCACCAGCCCCCTGGCTCTAGAGGCCTCGAACGCCCCCGTGCTGCGCGCCGACGCGACGGGCTCACGTCCACGACTGCCCAAGGCAGGGACTCCGAGTCACGCCGAGGTGGTGCCGATCCGCCCGGCCCTGTCGAGCGCTGCCGAGGAGACCCCTGCGCCGACGCCCGCCCGCGGAGAGCCGGCCGCGGCCTCGAGTTCGAGCGGCGAGCCCCGAGAGGTGCAGGCACCTCCCTTTCTGGCCTCGCGCTCCCTGGCGGAGGATCTCTCTCCGCGGGAGCCCGGCAAGCGGACGCTGCGCTGGCTCGGCATGACCCTGGGCGTGGCCGGAGGCTGCGCCTCTCTGCTGCTCGGCGGCATGGGGGCGCCGGCGCTGGCGGCGGCCGGAGGGCTCTTCATCCTAGCGCTGCTCTCGGCGCTGCCCCTCAGCTACCGCGCGCGTGCGCTGGCCATCTCGGGCCTCGGCGCCACGGGTCTGGGTTTCTTCTCCGCAGGCTCTCAACTCCGCGGCGAGCGCCTCGACGAGAGCCTACTGGCGGGCGCGGTCTTCGTGCTCGGTGCGGGCCTGCTCTTCCGCGCCTACCACCGCGCGTCGCGTGTCGCTCGCCTGGTGGTGATGGTGGGCATCGTCGCCCTGGCCGCGTGGCTGGTGTTGAGCGGTGGGTTGGGCGCCCTCACCCACATGGACGCCGCGTGGCAGAGCTGGGCTCCGGCCCTGCCTCGCGTCGCTCTGGCGCTGCTTGGGTTGATCTCCCTCTTGGTCTTCATGGACGCCAGCACCACCGCCGGCGGACGCATCTGGGCGACGATCCTCTTCCTCGTTCACGCGGCCCACGTCTTCGTGCGCGAGGCCGTGGCCCTCTACCCGCCGACCAACCTGGGACGTGCCGTGGCGAGCCTCCCGCACCCCGAGCTCGCCCACGCCATCGCCATCGTGGTCGTGGTGATCACCGGATCCGTCGCGCTCGCCCAACTCCTAGCCGCGTCCGCCGCGCGGCGACGCTGACGGGCACGGCCCGCGGCCAGGCGGCCAGGAGCACCACGACGCAGCGACGCCCGTGGCTGTCAGCGGCGACGCCGAAGCCCGCGTCCGTGAAGCGGCGATCGACGATCGCCATCAGGTGGCTCGGGCTGTCCGCCAACGCGCTCAGGGCCTCGCGGACGGACTCGGCCCGCGCCACCGCCTCACCCCACGCGCCTGAATACCCGCGAGCCGCAGGCGCTCCCGCGGATCCCCTTCCCGGGCGAGCTGATGCACCACCCGTCCCGCCCGACACACGCGGCGCGCATGCTCTTGAGCGACCCGCCCGAGCAGACGGTTGGGACGCAGCGGGGAGACGCCCCTGAGCTCGCGCAGGGCCGCGACGGCGCGCGGCACGGAGTCACCGACCTGCAGCTCGGTCGTCGGGAGCCCCGTCTCGTGCCCCAGGCGTCGCTCAGCCACCGGCCGCGGTCCGCTCGGCCCCGTCGCCACGAGCTGCACGACCGCCGGTCGCTCCAGATCCCGCGGCGGTACGAAGCCGCGTTCGAGATCCGAAGCCACGAGGGCCCGACGAGCCAGCCGACCGTCAGCTCCGCGGAAGGCCAGATAGGCGTCGCCGAAGCCCGGCCCCAACCAGGCGACGATGCGGCCGTCAGGATCCGCTCCGCGCCGAAGCTCCCCCGCCCGCTCGGCCGCCACGAGCACCACGCGATCCGCGGCACGCGCCTCGCCGCATACGAGGTCCGCGTCCGCACGAGCGCGAAGCCTCCGCAGCCAGGCGCTGCGTCGCGCCGGGGACTCGCCGTCGAGCCAGAGCACGTGGGCCGCGACCCGATCCGAGCCCTCGGAGCGCAAGCTCCTGGCGATCTCCTCCGGGGTGGGTCGAGCGTCCTCGAGGGAGAGGACGGCCGCGACGCGGGCGAGGGCGTCGTCGTGGGCGCACTCCTGGGCCAAGGCGCCCTCGGTCGTCAGACAGGTAGCGACCAGCAGCAGGCCGAAGGAGAGTTTGCCAAGCACGGCCCGAGGATAGGCGCCGACGACCCGAGACGGCGAATTCCCTGCGCCCGGAGCGCTCTAGCTCCGATAGTCCGCGTTGACGGTCACGTAGGCGTGGCCGAGATCGCAGGTGTCGTAGTGAGCGACGGCGTCGCCCGCGGCGAGCTCGAGCTGGATGCCATAGCTCGCGCCGCGCATCACCGCGACGACCTTCGGTTCGTCACCCGGGTCGAGCACCCGACCTCGATCGTAGACGAGCAGGTCGCCGATGCGCACGCAGGCCTCGCCCGGATCGAAGGCCACGCCCGCGCGCCCGGCGGCGGCGAGGATGCGCCCCCAATTGGGATCGCAGCCGTGCAGGGCGGTCTTCACCAGCGTGCTCGTGGCGATGGTGCGCGCGACCTGCAGCGCAGCGCGCTCCGAAGGAGCGCCCGAGATCTGGATGCGCACGCGATGTTCCGCCCCCTCTCCGTCGGCGACGATGGACGAGGCGAGCTCTTCGAGCACTCCGCGGAGCGCCTCCTCGAGGGCGTCTTCATCAGCCTCACCCTGGATCGTAGGCGCGCCGTCTGCTCCCGACGCCATGCAGACGATGGTGTCGTTGGTGCTGGTGTCTCCGTCCACCGTGATGCGGTTGAAGGTCAGCTCCGTGGCCCGCAGCAGAGCCCGCCTCAGCTGCTCTGCGCTCGCGGCCACCGAGGTGAGGACGAAGGCGAGGGTGGTGGCCATATCGGGGTGGATCATGCCGGCGCCCTTGGCGATGCCGACCACAGGCGCCCGCTGACCACGCAGCTCGATCTCCCTGCTCGCCAGCTTGGGCCAGCGATCGGTGGTCAGTATGGCGCGCGCGAAGTCCGCCGCGCCGGCCTCGTCGAGGGCCTCCACGAGCCGACCCGTGTGCGCCTCGAAGGGCGCGTCGGGCAGCGGCACGCCGATCACACCCGTGGAGGCGACCAGCACCTCAGACGCTGGACAGCCGAGGGCCTGCGCCACTCGATCGGTCGTGCGCTCGGCGGCCTCGAGCCCCAGCGCGCCGGTGGCGGCGTTGGCGTTGCCGCTGTTCACCAACACGGCGCGCGCGCGGCCCGAGGCGACGCGCTGTCGGCTGAGCGCCACGGGCGCCGCGCACAGCAGGTTCTGGGTGAAGACGGCCGCGCTGGGCAGGGCCCGGTTGGCCGCGACCAGAGCGAGATCGGGCGCGCCATCCGACTTGATCCCGCTCGCCAGACCGCTGAAGCGGAAACCTGGGACGAGAGGAATCGCGAGGTCTTTCTCGGGGGGGATCGTCATCCGGCCTCGGCGCCTGCGCGCTGATCCTCGCGCAGATGGCACTGCTTGTACTTCTTGCCCGAGCCACACCAGCACGGATCGTTGCGACCCACCTTGGGTCGGTCGCGACGCAAGGGCGCGCGCTTGGCCGCCGGAGCCGCACCCTGAGCCGCACGCCGTCCTCTGCCCGCTCGGCGAGCGGCGCGAGGCACCATCTGGGCCTCCTCGTCGCCGTCCGCAGACGCATGGCTGCTCTGGGCGACTCGCTGACGCTTCTCGGCCTGGGCTCTGCGCTGCGCCTCGAGGCGCTCGAGGTCCTCCTCGCGCACGCGCTCGACGCTCAACATGCTCGTGGACACGGACGTCTTGATGTTCTCCATCATCGCCCGGAACATGTCGAAGCCCTCGCGCTTGTACTCCTTCTTAGGATCCCGCTGACCGTAGCCGCGCAGGCCGATGCCGTCCCGCAGGCTGTCCATGGCCTGCAGATGGTCCATCCACTGCCGGTCGATCTCCTGCAGATAGAAGTTGCGGAAGAGGCGCAGGAAGCTCTCGGAGCCAAAGTCCTCCTCCTTGTTCTTCAAGACGGCCTCGGCGTCCGAGTAGAGCTTGGTCGCCAGATCTTGAACATCCGTGATGCTCTCGACGCCCGTGCAGTCGATACCGAACTGCTTCTCGTAGGCCTCCACCAGACCGTCGAGGTCCCAATCTTCGTAGTGCTTGTTGGGCGGGCAGGCGTTCTCGACCATGGTCGAGATGATCTCGTCGATCAGGTCGAGCATGCGCTCGCGCTGCTCCGTGAGCGACAGACCGACCTCGGCGATCAGGTAGTCGTAGGCGCCCTGGGCGTCGTGCTTGAAGCGCTTGAGACGCGTCGGACAGCCGAACCAGCGATACACGTCCTTCTCGAGGGGCCCGCCGCGGGTGCCGGGCAGATCGGCGATCTCTGTCTTCATCGCGCGCTCGCGATACGCCTGCGCCTCCTCCGGGCTCGCGCCCTCGGGCGGACGCTCGGCGCCGTGAATCTGCACCATCTGTTTGACGATGGGCATGACGCGCTCGATCAGCTTCGGGTCCGCCTGCTCGACGAAGGACTTGGACTCGACACCCTTCTTCTTGTCCTCGTCGGACGGCACGGATCGATAGTGCCCACACAGCACCTGTCGACGCAGCTCGTAGATGGTCTTGCGCTGCTGGTTCATCACGTCGTCGTAGTCCAGCAGGTTCTTGCGGATGTCGAAGTTACGCTCCTCGACCTTCTTCTGGGCGTTCTCCACCGCCTTGGTCACCCACTTGTGCTCGATCGGCACGCCCTCCTCCATGCCCAGGCGATCCATCATGGTCTGGATGCGATCGCCAGCGAAGATGCGCATGAGATCGTCCTCGAGGGAGAGGTAGAAGCGCGAGGTGCCGGGGTCGCCCTGACGTCCCGCGCGACCGCGGAGCTGGTTGTCGATGCGCCGCGACTCGTGGCGCTCCGTGCCCACGATGTACAGGCCGCCCGCATTCTTGACGGCCATCGCGTCCATCTTGCACTTCTCGACGTAGTGAGGGATCGCCGCCTCCACCGCCGCATCCATGGCGTCGGGATCCGCCAGCGTCTCCTCGTCCATGGTGGCGAGGGTCTCCATGCGCGCCAACATCTCGGCGTTGCCGCCGAGCACGATGTCCGTGCCTCGACCGGCCATATTCGTCGCCACCGTGACCGCGCCCGAGGTGCCCGCCTGGGCCACGACGTAGGCCTCGCGCTCGTGCTGCTTTGCGTTCAGCACGTTGTGGTCGATGCCCCGGCGACCGAGCAGGCGCGCCAGAGCGTCGGACTTCTCCACGCTGGTCGTGCCCACGAGCACGGGCTGCCCGCGATCGTGCGCGTCGGCGATCTCGTCCGCGACGGCGTGGAATTTCTCCCGCTCCGTCTTGTAGACGAGGTCTTCACGGTCATCGCGGATGATCGGCTTGTTGGTCGGGATGACGACGACGTCGAGCTCGTAGATCTCGTGAAACTCCTTGGCCTCCGTGTCGGCCGTGCCGGTCATGCCGCTGAGCTTGTCGTAGAGCCGGAAGAGGTTCTGAAAGGAGATGGTCGCGAGGGTGACGTTCTCGTCCTGGATCGGCACACGCTCCTTGGCCTCCACCGCCTGATGCAGGCCGTCGGACCAGCGACGACCGGGCAGCACGCGCCCGGTGAACTCGTCGATGATCAGCACCTTGCCCTCGGGATCGACCATGTAGTTCTGATCGCGGTGGTAGAGGGTGTGAGCCCGCAGGCACTGCTGCAGTAGGTGCAGCGTCTCGAGGTTGACTGGATCGTAGAGGTTCTGGGTCTCCATCAGACCGCGCGAGAAGAGCAGCCGCTGCGCCGCCTCCATGCCCTCCTCCGTGAGCGTGACACTGCGCGCCTTCTCGTCGAGTACGTAGTGCTCCTCGGCGCGGATCTTGGGGATCAGCTCGTTCACCTTCACGTACTTCTCGGAGGCGGTCTCGCCCGGGCCGCTGATGATCAGCGGCGTGCGCGCCTCGTCGACGAGGATGGAGTCGACCTCGTCCACGATGGCGAAGTTGAGCTCGCGCTGCGCGTACTCGTGGATGCTGAACTTCATGTTGTCGCGCAGATAGTCGAAGCCGAACTCGTTGTTCTGCCCGTAGGTGATGTCCGCGCGATACTGCTGCTTCTTCGCGGCGTTGCTCTGACCAGAGAGCACGACGCCGGTCTCGAGCCCAAGGAAGCCCTGCAGGCGGCCCATCCACTCGGCGTCACGTCGCGCGAGGTAGTCGTTGACGGTGACGACGTGCACGCCCTTGCCCGAGAGACCGTTGAGGTAGCAGGGCAAGGTGGCGACCAGCGTCTTGCCCTCACCCGTGCGCATCTCCGCGATCTTGCCCTGGTGCAGCACGACGCCGCCGACGATCTGCACGTCGTAGTGACGCATGCCGAGCACGCGCATGCTCGCCTCCCGCACCGTGGCGAAGGCGGGTACCAAGAGATCGTCGAGGCTGGCGCCGTTGTCGAGCTTGGTGCGGAAGTCCGCCGTACGCGCCACGAGGTCCGCGTCGCTCAGCTTCTTCATCTTCTGTTCGAGGGCGCCCACGGCTTCCACGATGGGCTGGATCTTCTTGACCTCGCGCGCGTGCTTCGTGCCGAAGACCTTCTTTATCGCATAGCCGAACATCTGCACGTACTCCTGACCTCCCCGCGGACGTCAGGGAAAAGGCGCCGGCAATCTAGGTCGGGCGAGGCATCTATGCAACGCGTACAGCGAACTCACGACATGCAGCCTCGGGAGACGACCAGCAGAGCGCCGATGGCGAAGACGAGGATCACGAAGCCGGCGGCCGCGAAGAGGCCGCGCGAGGATTGGCGGGGGCTGCGCGCGTAGACGATGCCAGCGTCCTGCTCGTCGTCCTCCGCCGCCTCGCGCTGCGCGTCCGCGAGCAGCAGATCCGCCTGATGCCCCGCCGCCTGTCCTCGGCGGATCAGCATCCACGCCACCAGGAAGCCCGCGAGCAGGACCAAGCCGCCTGCCAACGCGCGCAGAGCACGGCGCCCCGGGTCCACGTCGGGGCCGAGCTGCAGGATGCCGTGGGCCAGATCGGGCATCTGATAGAAGTCGAGCTCGGGCAGAGCGAAGAGCAGCTCCGAGACCTGCTCGGCCGATCCGGGTGGCGGCCGACCGCTGACCAAGAGATTCGCGAGGGGATCCGTACCCACCGCGAGCTCGGGGCTGGCCGCCAGCCTGCGCAGCTCGCTCATCGGGTCGGCGCCGGGGGCCAGCACCAACACCAGGCGGCCCGCGCTGCGGAGCGTGGAGAAGGGATCCCGATGCACGGAGAGGCGCCAGAGTCCCGGGGCGAGCGAATAGGGCAGCCGACCGCGGCCGTCGCCATCGAGCTCCAGAGTCGCCGTGTGCAGCCAGTGGCCGTCGAGATACGCGTCCACCACGAAGCGCCGCGAGTCGTTCAGGCTCGACACCTCGAGCTCGGGGCGAGCCGGCGCGCCCACCACCAGGGATCCTTGCGGCAGGCGCATCCCATGACCCGCCATCAAGATGGGCAGGCGCACGCTGCGGCGCGCCACCAGCGCGCCCTCACGACGCGCGACCAGATGAGCGACGGCCTCTGCGCCATGCACCGTGACCCCGAAGGGCACGATGCCAGAGGTCGTCGAATGAGCGCTCGACTCCACGCTGAGGCTCGGGCTGGACTCGAGCTCGACCTCCGCCGCGGGCTCACCCACCCACAGCCGCAGCTCGCATGGCAGCTCCGGAGCGCAGGCGCCGCCGAGCACGCGGAGGTCCAGGTCGCGCGGGGGCGTGCCGCCGTCCAGCGCCTCGATGGACTCGGGACGCCAGCGCTGGGTGGGAGTCGCGAGCCTGCCCCTGCGCGTCGAGGCCGCAGCGTCCTCCGAGACCTGCACCAGGCGCTTCACCTCGATGGGCTCGCCGTCCCACGGAGCGGGCATACGAGCTCGGAGAGAGAGCCGGCCCTGGACGCCGGGCGGGATCGTGAGCTCGCCCTCGAAGGTGTCGGCGGCGCCCGCCACCAGCGTGGTCTCGGCCAGGGGTCGACCGGACTCATCCAGCAGCGTCACGCGCATGGGACGTGCCAGAGGCGTGGTGGGCCCACCCGACTCCGCCAAGCCCGCCACGGCCAGGGCGCGCAGCGGAAGGCTCGAACCCGGCCGCGCGTAGTCCGGAGCCACCAGCATCAGATCCACATCCGCGGGCGGAGGCTCGGCCACCAAGGCGAGCAGAAATGCGCCGAGCACCAGCGGCGGAATCGCGAAACGCAGCCAGCGGCCCGCGCGCTCGTCGGCGGCCGGCGACTCGTCAGCGGCCGCTTCGTCAGCCTCGTCTCTTGGGTGCAGCATGGACGTGGCGGCGATCATACCTTAGAGATCGCTAGGGATGCGACGCGCGGCCGACAAAGTGAACACCGAGACAGACCTCGACGAGCTGAAGGCGCGGCTCACGGCGTATATGGATCAGAAGGGGCTGCGCTCGACGGCCCAGCGCAGGCTCGTCACCGAGACCTTCTTCGAAGCTCCCGGCCACCTCTCCATCGAGGAGCTGCTCGAGGTCGTACGCAAGCAGGACCCCAAGGTCGGCTACGCCACCGTCTACCGCACGCTGAAGCTCTTGACGGATTCGGGGCTCGCCCAAGAGCGCCACTTCGGCGACGGCGTCTCACGCTACGAGGTGGCGCACCTCGACGAGCACCACGACCACCTGATCTGCGTGCGCTGCGGGCGCATCGAGGAATTCGAGAACGACGAGGTGGAGGCCATGCAGGATCGGATCGCCGCGGCCCACGGCTTCGTGCTCGAGCGTCACCGGCACGAACTCTACGGAGTCTGTCACAGCTGTCACCGCGACCGAGGCTGACGGCCGTGTGCGTGCGTGTAGGGTAGCTGCGCACGCCGCTCACGCTCTAAGATTCAGGTCATGCATGCTTCACTTCTCTTCGCTCGTGGAGCGCGCTCGCTGCGCTTCGTGATTCTGGCCGCGCTCGTCACGCTGATCGGCCTGCCTTCGCTGACGACGCCAGCCTCGGCACAGATGCCACAACGCATCACCGTCGGGGACGGATCCGTGATGTGCGCCCCGCTGCCCGCCTGCGACCCAGCGATGATCACCTCCTGCTCCGGCGTTCGGGGAAACTGCAGGAGCCTCCCCGGTCACAGCTGGTCGTACTGCACGAATCTGCGCGCGCCCGAGTCCGAGGCCTTCTGCTGCACCGGAGACAGCGATTGCCCAACGGTGTCCGGCTCATCCGGCAACTGCGCCACGGTCACGGGGCTGGTGGACGCCTCGCCGGGGGTCTGCCTCGACACCACCAAGGATTGGTGTGTGGGCGACCTTGGAGAGATCGACATCATCGGCTTGGCGCAATGCCTGAGGCCCCCGGTCGGCGTCATCGTCCGGCCCGGCACCGCACCCAGCTGGAAGAAGGGAGACTGCGACCGCGATGGCGTAGCCAACGGCCTGGACGGCTGCCCGTGCCGGATGGGACGGGGAGACGGCCCCACGCCCGGCTGCCCGAGCTTGACGGCGGACGCGGGGGTGAGTGACGCAGGGATCCCCAGCACCGACGCCAGCGTGGTGCTCGACGCTGCGCCGGCCGACGCGACCGTGGTCGACGACGGCGGCGTGATCATCGATCCCACGGACGGCGGACCACCGGTGGACGACGCGGGCCGCCCCACGGACGACGCAGGGGCTGGAGCGGACGCGAGCATCCTGCCGGTCCCCGACGCGGCGAGCTCCGCAGAGGCGGGCCCGCGGGAGGACGCCAGCACTGGAGGCACCTTCACCGGCGCGGGTGGCTGTAGCCTGGCCGGAGGCCGCTCGGGATCCTCGGGCGCGCCGGCCGCTGCGCTGCTGCTCGCGCTGCTGGGCCTCGCCATCCGGCGGCGTCGCTAGGGCGTCGACTCAACCCTGCAGGAAGGGGTTCGTCGCGCGCTCCTCGCCGATGGTCGTGGTCGGCCCGTGACCGGCGATCACCAAGGTCTCGTCCGGTAAGCTGAGCAGCTTGGTCTTCACGGAGGAGAGCAACTCGGGCATGGAGCCTCCCCACAGATCCGTGCGGCCGATGCTGCCCTGAAAGAGCGTGTCTCCAGCGAGCACGATGGGCCTGTCATCATCCACGCGGAAGCACAGACTCCCCTGCGTGTGTCCGGGGGTGTGCAGCACGTCCGCCTCGATGGCGCCCGCGCGCACGGTGTCGCCCTCGACCAGGAAGCGATCGATGTCCACAGCCTCGGGCGCGCGCATGGGCATGCCGAAGGCGTCGAGCTGCGCCTGCATGCCTTGATAGAGTTCGAGGTCGGCCTCGTGAAGCATCGTCGGCGCGCCCGTCGCGTGCTGCACGTCGTGCGTCGAGCCCACATGATCGAAGTGCGTGTGCGTGTGCACGATGGCCGTGCAGCGCAGCCCCAGCTTCTCGAGCCGCGCGAGGATCGTCTCGGGATCACCCCCCGGATCCACCACGATGGCCTCCCCCGACTCCTCGTCACCGAGGATCACGCAGTTGCAACCAAGAAAGCCCACCGGGAAGTGTTCGACGATCATCGAAGGCTATGTAGCCGCCCAACGGTCGATGTTCGAGCCAAAGCTGGCTCGGCATGCTCAGGGAAGACGAGCCTCGAGCTTCTTCTCCCAGACCGCCCGGACCTGCGAGAACTCTGTGACCTCCCCTCGATCAGCGGCGGCGATGCCTTCAGCGATCGCGTTCAACTGCCACTCGTGAAGAGCGGTTGCCTGGCGGCAAGAGCTTTCCCTGGCGAACTCATCGGGCTCGGCACGCACTACGCACCTCCATCTGCCGCTGGAGATGCGGGCGCCACGCGTGCGCAGATGCTCGGATAGTCGACGGCGCCCCACGAGCCATCGGGTCCCGGACTGACGCAGCGCATATCCCCCGGGCAGTCCGAATCCAATTCACAGTCGATGGCGCATAGACCGACTCCGTCGTAACCATCGACCACCGGAAAGCACGTCCGCACAATGCCATAGGTGGGATCCAGAGTGCACGGCTCGCGATACGCGCAGCCATCACTACACGCACAGGCTGCGACCACAACGCCAGAGGCCAGGCTCGCGGACCCGTTGATGATCATCTCTGAAGGAAAGCCATCGTCATCGGGACCGCAAGCCGCCTCCAGCATGGCCCTATACGCTCGCTGGCCTTCGGCGGTCGTTAGACCCGAGAGGTCGATGGGCGGTGTGCAGCCTGGCCAGCGTTCACCGGAGTCTTGTGGGCCCTCGTGCGACAGGGCGCACCCATGCAGGCTCAGCGCCACGCACAGCCCGACAGCGGCCCCAGACAGCCGACCCTTGGTCACCGACGGCGTCGCCACAGCACGAGCCCCAGCGTGAGCAACACGAGCGAGCCGGCGCGCGAAGACGAGAATGAACTCACGCCGACGAGACGCGGGCGGGGGGGCGAATCAATCACAGCGTTTCTCCCGGTAGTGTGATGGGCCGAACGTAACAGGCTTTGTGCGGCAATTGCAAAAGCCCCCCTCGAGACGCAGCGATCATCATGCCAGAGCGAGAAAGCCGCGCCCCTGGGGGGGACGCGGCTCTCGCGTGCGAAGGCTGAGCCTTCAGCGTCTCAGTGGGCGATGGCGATCAGCGGGGCGATCACCAGGGCGACGACGCTCATCAGCTTCACAAGGATGTTCAGCGAGGGACCGGCCGTGTCCTTGAAGGGGTCGCCGACGGTGTCGCCGACGACGGCCGCGTTGTGGGCGTCGGAGCCCTTCTCGTGCAGGCTGCCGTCGCTCATCTTGTAGCCGCCGCCCTCGAAGGACTTCTTGGCGTTGTCCCACGCGCCACCGGCGTTGGACATGAAGATGGCGAGCACGACGCCGGAGACGGTGACGCCTCCGAGCAGCCCGCCGAGGGCCTCCGGGCCCATGGTGAAGCCGACTACGACAGGCGTGATGATGGCCAAGAGGCCGGGCAGCACCATGCGCTTCAGGGCCGCCTTGGTGGAGATGTCCACGCAGCGCGCCGTGTCGGGCTTGGCCGTGCCTTCGAGCAGACCGTCGATCTCGCGGAACTGACGACGCACCTCCTCGATCATCTCCATCGCGGCCTGACCGACGGCCTTCATGGCCATGGAGCTGAAGAGGTAGGGCAGCATGCCGCCGACGAAGAGACCCGCCATGACGACGGGCTTGGTGATGTCGATGCCGTGCGCAGCGATGCCCGAGGTCTGGGCGAAGGCGGCGAAGAGGGCCAGGGCCGTCATGGCGGCGGAGCCGATAGCGAAGCCCTTGCCGATGGCAGCCGTGGTGTTGCCGACCGCGTCGAGCTTGTCCGTGCGCTCGCGGACCTCGGCGGGCTGATGGCTCATCTCGGCGATGCCGCCGGCGTTATCGGCCACGGGACCGTAGGCGTCCACGGCGAGCTGAATGCCCGTGGTGGAGAGCATGCCCAGGGCCGCGATGGCCACGCCGTAGAGGCCGGCGAAGTGAGCGGAGCCGATCACGCCCGCGGCGATCACGAGGATGGGCAGGGCGGTGGACTGCATGCCCACGCCGAGGCCGGCGATGATGTTGGTCGCCGTGCCGGTCTTGGACTGCTCGGCGATGGAGTCGACCGGGCCCTTCTCCATGGAGCAGTAGTAGGAGGTGATCATGCCCACCGCGACGCCCGTGGCGAGGCCGATGACGGTGGCCATGCCCACGTCCTGGGCGGTGATCACGGTGGTTCGTCCCACCATGACGACGCCGGCCGCGGGCCACATGTAGTTGGCGATGCCGAAGGTGGCGACGGCCATCACACCGGCCGCGCCAAAGGCACCGATGTCGAGAGCGAGCTGCGGGTTACCGCCCTCCTTGCTGCGCACGAAGAAGGTGCCAATGATGGAGGCGATGATGCCGGCGGCGGCGATCACCAGCGGCATCACGATGGGGCTGGTGCTGAAGGTGCCGGTTCCACTGACGGTGAAGCCGAGGCCGAGAACCATGGCGCCGATGATGGCGCCGACGTAGGACTCGAAGAGGTCCGCGCCCATGCCGGCCACGTCGCCCACGTTGTCACCCACGTTGTCGGCGATCACGGCGGGGTTCCGGGGGTCGTCCTCGGGCAGCCCGGCCTCGACCTTGCCGACGAGGTCCGCGCCGACGTCTGCGGCCTTGGTGTAGATGCCGCCGCCCACGCGGGCGAAGAGGGCGATGGACGAGGCGCCCATGGAGAAGCCCGTGAGCACGCTGATGGACTTGGGCATGTCGCCGGGGAAGATGCCGACGGTGTAGGCGATGAAGAGACCGCCGAGACCGACGAGGGCGAGGCCGACGACGCTCATGCCCATCACCGTGCCGCCCGAGAAGGCCACAGCGAGGGCGGCCGACATGCTCTTGCGAGCCGCCGCCGTGGTCCGAACGTTCGCGTTGGTGGCGACCTTCATGCCGAAGTAGCCGGCAAGCGCAGACGCGACGGCGCCGCAGACGAAGGAGACAGCGATCAGCGGCGAGCGATGGGCGTTGCCCATGTTGCCGGCGGCCAAGATCACGGCGACCACGAGCACGAAGCCCGCGAGCACCTTGTACTCAGCGCCGAGGAAGGCCATGGCGCCCTCCTGGATCTGATCCGCGATCCCTCTCATGACCTCATCGCCGGCGTCCTGCTTCTTGACCCAGCCCGCCTTGATGTAGGCGAAGATGAGGGCGATCACGCCCGCTGCGGGCGCTGCATAGATCAGTTGGTCCATCTGCATAGTCCTCTCGACGGGCGTGGCTTACCCGAGCGCGCGCTTTGTACACGATCGACCGAGTGCGTCAAATGGCCTGCTCCAACGGACAGACCTGATCGGCGGAGCGGAGGGCAGGCGGACGCTCAGGCGGACGCTCAGGCGCATGCCCTCCGGGCGGGCCGGTCATCCTCATCGCCAGAAACGGCGCTCACGACGCAATGCGTGCTACGATTCGGCCTTCTTGGGGTTCAAAGGACGTGCCATGCGATATGCGCCGATACTTTTTCTGGCAACCGCTGCATGTGGCTGCGCCACGGAGAACGTCTCCAACGAGCCGCTCTCCCCCGAGCTGCATGAGTGTGTGCCGTACACGGCGACCTCATCGAGTGACACGATCACGGGGGCCTACGCTGTGGTCAACGACCAGCCGATCGATAGCCTCACCGCCCCGGACGACCCGGGCGGCGGCTTCTTCGAGTTGGTGCTCACGACTGACAATGCCGACCTGAGCCCGGGTTTCATCGTCACCGCGATGGGGGATGAGTCAGGCGCCATCATCGCATCCACAGCGGCGGGCAGCATGGATCCGACGACGATGGTCGGCGGGTTCTCGGCGGCCCCGGGGCAGGTCTACAAGATCGAGTTCACCGCCGGTCAGAACGCGCCAGCGGATAGCTATCCGATTGCCTTTACGCTGAATTGGACGTTCACCGGCACGATGGACTGCTACGAGGCCAACGATACCGCCGACGCGGCGAGACAGGTGCCTGTCGGCACGCGGATCGAGGCGTTTTCGCTCGCTGGCTTCGAGACGAATTCCCTACCCGCCAAACCGTACGACGACTGGTACAAGGTCGTGCTCAACCGCGCCGCGACGATCGAATCCGAACTCATCACTCCTCCGGGCGACCACCGGATGCGTATTCGATTCTGGGAGGCCGATGGCACGACGCAGCTGGCGAACGCCGGCGGGAGCGCAGGAGGCGAGACGTTCACCGCGAGCGCCTCTCTCGAAGCGGGCACCTACCTCATGTCCGTAGAGGTCGGCGACGCAGACTATGCGGAGTTCTGGGCAGACCGAGAGCCGCCAAGTTTCTGGAGGACCCCGTACACGGTGGATCTCCGCGAAGCGCCCTGACGACTGGAACTCGAGCACACCGCCCTCGATCAGGGGCGAATTCCCACGAGCCCACAGCCGACGTCGGCCAAGAGCCCCGCGGCCTCACCGAACATGGCCGCATCCACGCCGCTCGCGTTGCCATCGAGGGAGCGCCGGTAGACCCCCTGCGCGATCGACGCGAGACGGAAGAGCCCAAAGGCCTCGAAGAAGGGCAGGTCCCTCACCTCGTTGCCGGAGAGCTCGGCGTAGCGGGCGATCAGCGAAGCCTCCGTCGGGATGCCCGCCTGCGCGAGATCCATGCCCTTCAGGCCACCGATGCGCGGCAGGACGACGTGATAGAGCATGCCCACGTAGCCGAGATCGGCGAGGGGATGACCCAGGGTCGACAGCTCCCAATCGAGCAACGCGACGCAGCGTGGCTCGCTCGGATGAAACACGAGGTTATCGACGCGGAAATCGCCGTGGGCGAGCACGGGCGCGTCGGCGTCGGCGGGCAGGTGCTCGGGCAGCCACGCCATCAGCCGCTCCATGGCGGGCACGTCCGCCGTGCGTGAGGACTGATACTGCCGCGTCCAACGCGCGACCTGCCGCGCCACGTAGCCCGTCGGGCGTCCGTAGTCCGCGAGGCCCACCTCCGCCGGGCGCACGGCGTGCACGCTGGCGAGCACGCGCATGAGTTCGTCGTAGAGGGCCGCGCGCTCTTCGGGCTCGACCTCGGGCAGGCGCACGTCGCGGAAGATGCGCCCCTCGACATACTGCATGACATAGAAGGCGCTGCCGAGGATCGCGGGATCTTCCTCGGCACCGAGCACGCGGGGCACGGGCACGGCCGTGGGAGCGAGGGCCTCGAGCACGCGGCGCTCGCGCAGCACGTCGTGAGCGGAGGGCAGCAGCTTGCCCGGCGGCTTCTTGCGCAAGACCACCGCGCGCTCTTCATCGGAGATCCAATACGTGGGATTCGACTGTCCGCCGCGGAAGCGCAGCAGCTCGAAGTCGGAGCCGAAGTCGGGCAACGCCCGGGCGAGCCACGCAGCGAGCTGCGCGCGGTCGAGGTCCATCACCCCGTGGGGCGCTTTCGCACCTCGGGGAGGCGAAGGGGGCTGGGTCATCTGGGCCGAAAGCGTATCATGCGCGGCGAAGCGGCAGGTCGCACGAGGAGCAGCACATGAAGCGAACGAAGATGAGCCCCGAAGAGCAGGCGAAGCTGATCGAGGACGCGCGCGTCTTCCTCGAGGAGAGGGTGATGCCCCTCGAGGCGCGCTTCGGCGCCGAGGGCTTCGCGGGCATCGAGGCCGACCTCGAGAGCTTGAGGGGGGAGCTCCGGGAGCGAGGGCTCTGGGCACCTCAGATGCCCAAGACGCTTGGGGGCATGGAGCTGAGCTTCCTCGACCACGCGCGTCTCAGCCGTGAGCTCGGCAAGAGCCCCCTCGGGCACTACGTCTTCGGCTGCCCGGCGCCGGACGCCGGCAACATGGAGCTGCTGCTCGAGTTCGGCAGCGAAGCGCAGCAGAAGGAGTTTCTCGAGCCCCTCGCGCGCGGCGACGTGCGCTCCTGCTTCTCCATGACGGAACCCGATCGCGCCGGCTCGAACCCCGCGTGGATGGAGACGACGGCGCGCCTCGAAGACGGCGAGTGGGTGATCAACGGTCGCAAGTGGTTCACCACCTCGGCCGACGGCGCCGGCTTCGCGATCGTCATGGCGGTGACGGATCCCGACGCCTCCACCTACGCGCGGGCGTCGATGATCCTCGTGTCCACGGACGCGCCGGGTTTCATTCACGACCGGCTGATCCCCGTGATGGGCCACACGGGCAGCGGCTGGGCGAGCCACTCGGAGATCGTCTACGACAATTGCCGCGTTCCCGAGGCGAACCTGCTGGGACCGCGAGGCGGTGGCTTCCTGTTGGCCCAATCGCGTCTGGGACCCGGGCGCATCCACCACGCCATGCGTTGGTGCGGCATCGCCGAGCGCGCCTTCGACCTGATGTGCAAGCGCGCCGTCGAGCGCGAGGTGGCGCCGGGCAGGCCCCTCGGGACGAGGCAAGCGGTACAGCATTTCATCGCCGAGTGCCGCGCGAAGATCGACGCCGCGATCCTGTACGTGGAGCACGCCGCGAGGAGCATCGACGAGCGAGGCGCTTCGGCCTCACGCACGGAGATCGCCTGCGTGAAATTCTTCGTCGCCGACGTGCTCAGCGAAGTGCTCGACCGCGCGATCCAGGTGCACGGCGCCCTCGGCGTCACGGACGATACGCCCCTGGCGGCCTTCTACCGACACGAGCGCGCGGCGCACATCTACGACGGCGCCGACGAGGTGCACAAGACGGCCGTCGCCCGCTGGATCCTGCGCGAGTACGGCCTCGAGCTGAACGCGCAGTCGAAGTAGCGCGCTTCCCGCTTTGCGCAGTCGTTCCGGCTTCGCAAAGGGCACCCGCAGCCAACACTGGGCGCGCGCCGATGAAGCAGGAGGCCGCTCAGCGGCAGATGGGATCCCCGTTGTACGCCGCGATGTGACCATCGCCGCAATCGTCCAACGCCTCTCGAAGGCGCGGCAGGAGATCCCCTCGAGCCAGGGCCTCCTCGAGTTGGCTCAGCAAAGCGCGAGCCTCGGCGACGTCCACATCGCCGCTCGCCAAGAGGGCGCGAGCGTCGTCCAGATCCTTGCCGCGTCCGGCGAGCAGCTTCATGACCACCAAGTCCGTGGCGTGGGCCACCGGCACTTCGACACCGTCGATCGTAACTCTCGTGGCTCGCTCCAGGGCCAGCGCCTCGAGGCCGGAGCCGGCGCAGACCAAGTCGACCTCCATGCCGGACACATGCCTCAAGGGCAGTACGGCCCCCGACTCGAGAAGCTGGTCGGCGATGTCGGGGTAGCGATGCGAGAGTCCCTCGGCCGCCAATTCCGTCAGGAGGTCAGGCAGCTCATGGCGCCTCACGGACAACGTCACGTCCACGTCCTGCGTGGCTCGCGGAGCGCCGCGGACGGCGACGGCTTGCGCGCCGAAGACGAACCAGCCCAGACCGCGGGCATCGAACACCGCTGCAAGGCTGCGGAGCGTGTCAGCGAGCGCCGACATGAGCCGCTTGGTCTAGCAGGGCTTTGAGCCGGAGGTGATCTTCGAAGTCGGCACGACGTGTGACCTCGTCGGGCCAACCCGGTCGCGTCGCGCGAGCGGAATCGTAGAGCTCGATGGCGATGCGGACCTTCTCCTCGACGCTCTGCGCGGCCCTCTCGGCGCGCGCGAGCCGCTCGGGCGCGGCCCAATCGCGGGCGGCGTAGGCACGAAGCTCGGACGGATCGAGGCGAGGCACGGCAGCAACCACAGTAGTCGACGCGCAGGCGCCACGCCATGGGATGGCAGCGGGAGCGCCTGCGTTCCCGGGGTCGCGGGGCTGGCCGGCGAGGTGCTGCGGGTGCGCGAAGCCGCTCGCCTCGAGGCCATGACCTTCGAGATCTGAAGCGCGTTCAGGCCCGCGACAGCAATGGGATCCGGTTCAGTTGCACTCCAAACTACCCTCAGCGATGCGCCCATCGGGCAGATAGCAGCAACCCTGCCCACTCACTGAATCTGGCTCGCAGGTTCCATGGGTGCAGGCACAGCCGAACTCCTCAGGTGTGAAGGGATCGTCGCAGATGCCGGGGACGTACTGAATCCCGCTAGCATAACAATGGCCTTCGCCGCAGACCTCACCCGGCATGCACTCGCAGTTGGCCGTACAGCTCGGACCCAGGTACGGCGCAGGCTTGCAGTAGCCCTCCGCCGCGCAGGTGTCCGCGCAGCGCACGCAGATCGGATCCCCCGGAGCGCCGCAGCGCTGCCGGCAGATGCCGTGAACCAAGGGATCGGTGTCGTGAATGGGGCCATCGACGAACTCGACGCAGCCCATGCCTCGCGGGCAGTCCGCGCTCACGTGGCAGGTCTGGGTCCAGAAGTCCGTCTCGGCGCAGGTCGCCGCGCCGGCCGTAGGGATCGCACAGGCGGAGGGCACGAAACCGAAGGGCGAAGGCGGGCAGTCGTCGAGGGCCTCGGGCACGTCGCAGCTTCCACGGGCGACCTCGTCGAGGCAGGCGCTCGGCGGATGGCGCAGCCACCAGGGTCGGTCCGGCAGCGGCTCCGGATTCCACAGATGGTCATCGCAGACGATGGGCAACTCGCAGGGCCCGGAGTCGACACAGCGAAGGCTCGCGTCGACGCCCCCGGCGTCCGCGAAGCAGGCCGAACCGCCTGGCCCAGCGTCCTTCGGCGCGCCCTCGCCTCGACAGCCGCCCGCCGCGAGCAACACGCACACAGCCGCAACCAACCATCTCACCTTCGACATGAAGTGTCCCATCACCAATCCCTCTTTCGTCGTGTCCCAAGAATAGTCCTGCGCCCACGGCGCGGCAAACTCCGACCCTCGGACGGCCTTTCACAGGGAGTTCAGGCGCCCGACAATTTGGAGTCGCGCTCAGCGGCAGATGGGATCGTCCCCGCATCATCGACGATGCGCTAAATGCGCAAGAGGCGGACGCCGCGGAAGTGGCTCGCGAGGCGAGTCAGGTCCGGCAAGTCACTCGTGACCACCACATCTCCCCGCAGCGCGGCGCTCGCCATCACTACCGCATCCGCGAGCTGAACCGTGGGAACGGCGCTCAGCGCGCGCCCGGCGACCTCCGCCACGGCGCGCGACAGCGGCTCGAAGATGACCGAGTCGAGAAAGCGCGGGTCCACCCACTGCCCCCTGAAGTACTCCGTCCAGCACACGGTCGGGACGGTCGCGCTGCCTTCGAGCGCGCGGGCGTGGATCAAGCGAGCGCGCACGTCGTGCCGGTCGAGCAGCTTGATCAACATGCCCGTGTCGTAGGTGTAGCGAAGCATTCCTGCGCTCAGCCGAGAGCTGTGAGATCCGCGTCGAGTTCGTGTTCGAGACGTCTGCGCTCTTGCTCGGAGACGGGGTCGCTTTGGTCCAACGCCTGGAGGAAACGCAGACCCGCGTCGCGCCGCTCGAGACCCGCACGATACGCGTGAAGCGCTCGCTGCAAGACCGGCGACACGCGGCCCTCGGTGCTGCGCGCCGCCTCCTCTTCGACCCACGCCCGGAGCTCGGCCGGCAGGGATACGCTCATCTTCGATGCCGCCATGGTAGCACCAAGGTAGCACCGCTCTTCGATGACGGCTAGCCATCGTGAAGCGTGCCCGCGTCCGTGGGGCGCGGCTGACGGCGGAAGCGTTCGACGACGCGCAGGCGGCAGGGGGCGTCCTCGAGCAGGGGCGCGCAGCTCGGGGCGGGTTCGCCCACGCGCAGCGTGCGCTCTAGAATGAGCGTCTCTCCGTCGACTCGGACGCGGGTCTCGCGGCGCAGGCTGACGCAGCGCTCGCCCTCGGGCGTGGCGACGCTCACCTCGAAGTCGTCTCGGCCCCCGTGTGGTCCGGCGCCATCGTCGGCGTAGGGCACGGCGAAGCCACCCGAGGCGAGCAGGTCGAGCATCTGTGGCAGATCGTCGAACGCGCTGAGATCGGGCAGGCGGTAGTCCACCCTCGCCTCGCTCACCAAGCTCATGCAGTCAGCGCCCGCGCAGCGCTGCCCCACGAGCGACAGGCGGAGATGATCGGCCACGCGCACCACCACTGCCAACCCGGGGGGTCCACCGACTCGCCCCGGCGCGAGCGCGTCGCAGCCGAGCTCCACGCCCTCGCGCAGATAGGCGCCGGCGAAGAGCTCGCTCGCCTGCGCCGTGCGCCGACCGGCGAGGCCCAAGAAGCCCTCGTTGCGCTTGCGCAGCAGCACGGTGGAGAGGGCCGCGATGGCGAGGATACCCACCAAGGCGCCCACCCGTCGACGTGCGCTGCTGGAGAGTCCGGCCACGCCGCAGCTTGCCCAAACCCAGCGGGCTAGTCGAGGACGGACCCGCCGAACTCCGGCGCGCGGCGTTGCCCTGAGGCGCGAGCTGAAGCATAAGGCGAGCATGCGCTACTCCAAGGCCTTCGTCCCGACCCTCAAAGAAGTCCCCAAGGACGCCACCACGCCCTCCCACGTGCTGCTCTTGCGAGGCGGCTTCGTGCGCATGATCGGCTCCGGCATCTACGAGATGTTGCCCCTCGGCAGGCGCGTGCTCGCGAAGATCGAGCGCACGATCCGCCGGGAGATGGACGACGCGGGCGCGCAAGAGGTGCTGATGCCGGCGCTTCTACCGGCGGAGTATTTCCAGGAGACGGGGCGCTACGACAGCTTCGGCGGCGCCCTCTTCCGGCTGAAGGATCGCAAGGGTGCAGAATACAACCTCGGGCCCACGCACGAGGAGATCATCACGGACATGGTGCGCCGCGACGTCAAGAGCTACCGGCAGCTGCCCCTGAACCTGTATCAAATCCAGATGAAGTTCCGGGACGAGCCGCGTCCCCGCGCCGGCATCCTGCGCTGCCGCGAATTCTTGATGAAGGACGCCTACTCCTTCGACGTGGACGAGGCCCACGCCCTCGAGAGCTACGCCGTGATGCGCGCGGCCTACCACCGCATCTTCAAACACCTCGGCCTCGACTACCGCGTGGTCGACGCCGACAGCGGCGCCATGGGAGGATCCACCAGCGCCGAGTTCCAGGTGCTCGTGCAGACGGGCGAAGACGCCCTCGTGGTCTGTTCGAGCTGCGACTACGCCGCAAACGTCGAAGTGGCCGAGACGACTCTGCCGACGGACGAGAAGGACACGAGTGATTCACCCGCAGCCGAGAAGCTGCACACGCCCGGCGTCGGCAGCATCGAGGACGTGGTCGCCTTCCTCGCCAAGACGCTGCCCGACATCAGCGCCGCGCGCATGCTCAAGAGCCTGCTCTACCTTGTGGACGAGAAGCTCGTGATGGCCGTCGTGCGCGGCGACGACGACCTGAACGAGATCCGCCTGGCCCGCACCCTCGGCGTGGACGAGGTGTTCATGGCGAGCGAAGAGGACGTGAAGAAGGCGACCGGCGCCGCCGTGGGCTTCGCCGGCCCCGTCGGCTTCGAGGGCGAGGTGATCATCGATCCCGCCGCCGCCGCCGTGACGGACGCCATCACGGGCGCCAACGAGACGGATCGGCACCTCGTCCACGTGCGCCATGGACGCGACTTCGAGGCACGCGTCGAGAGCGTGCGCATGGTGAAGCAGGGCGACCCCTGTCCGAAGTGCAGCGCCCCGCTCGAGAGCTACCGCGGCATCGAAGGCGGCCACGTCTTCGTGCTCGGCACGCACTACTCGAAGAAGATGGGGGCGACCTTCTTGGATCCCTCCGGGGAAGAGAAGCCGGTCGTCATGGGTTGCTATGGCATCGGCGTCTCACGCCTGATGGCCGCCGCCATCGAGCAGCACCACGACGACGACGGAATCATCTGGCCCATGTCCATCGCTCCCTATCAGGTCATCCTCACGCCCCTCGGCAAGGCCGCGGGTCCCCTCGAAGCCGCCGAGGCGCTCTACGAGGAGCTGCGCGTGCTAGGCGTGGAGGCCCTGCTCGACGATCGCGCCGAGCGCCCCGGGGTGAAGTTCAAGGACGCGGATCTGCTCGGCATCCCGCTGCGCGTCACCATCGGTCAGCGCGGACTCGACGAGGGCCTGCTCGAGCTGAAGCGGCGCGACGCCAAGGACGCGGAGAAGCTGCCCATCGCGGAAATGGCCGCGCGCGTGGCCACGTTGGTGACGGAGCTCGGCGGTGAGCTGACGCCGCGGAGTGCGAAGGCGTGAGCGACGCGGAGACAGCCGAGGTGAACGAGAGGCCGCGACCCATCGCGCGCAACCTCGCGCTGCTGGTGGCGTTCCTAGCGCTGGTCACCATCAGCGTCTTCACCGTGCTCTTGCCCAGCATCGAGGACGCGCCCGCGCAGAACGCCGGAGGCGCCGACGCAGGGACACCGAGCGCCCCTGCGACGCCCACGTCTACGCCGTAGCGCAGCGAGCGACGAGCAGAAACAGAACGCACTTGGCCTCAGGGGCAGGGACCACCGGGCGCCACACAGATGTCGTAGCAGTGGCAGTCTTGGCCGCCGGTGCAGGAGTCGCCCGCGGGGACACAGGCGCCCGAGCCATCGCATTGGCGAACCCAGCAGGTCATGGCGAGGCTGCAGTCGAAGCCCGCACGCACGAAGCGATCCGTGGGGCAGGCGCCGCTCGTTCCGTCACAGGTCTCCTGGCGATCGCACTGACCCACAGCCGCGCGGCACACGCTGCCAGCCGCGCTCACTACGTCCGCAGGACAGGCGCCGCTGGTGCCCGTGCAGGTCTCCGGCGTGTCGCAGCTGCCAGCCGACGCGCGACAGGTCGCCCCTCCCGACGCGAATCCATCCGCGGGACAGCCGTTGCCGCCGGCGCAGGTCTCCGCCACATCGCAGATCCCCAAGGAGGCGCGGCATACGTAGCTCGACGAGCGCTTGGCGTCGGTCGGGCAAGTCGGCGAGCTGCCGTTGCAGGTCTCCGCCACGTCGCAGGCCCCCATGGACGCACGGCAGAGATAGCCGCCCGGGCGCTTGGCGTCCGAGGGACAGGAGGAGGAGCTTCCCGTGCAGGTCTCGGAGAGGTCACAGACCCCAGCCGACGCGCGACAGATGGTCGCGGCAGAGGCGAAGCCGTTGCTGGGGCAGGCGTCGCTCGCGCCATCACAGGTCTCGGCCACGTCACAGAAGCCGGCGCTGGCGCGACAGCTCGTGCCGCTCGCTCGCTTGGCGTCCACGGGACACGCGGGCCCGCTTCCGTCGCAGGTCTCCGCTGCGTCGCAGGGCCCCGCCACGTCGCGACAAGTTCCGCCCGACGCGAAGCTGTCCGCGGGGCAGTCTGGACTACTGCCCGTGCAGGTCTCCGCCGAGTCGCAGGCGCCCGCGGAGGCACGGCATACGGTCGATCCGCTCTTGTAGCGGTCACGCACACAGACCGGCGCGCCCGAGCTGCAGTCGATGACGCCCACCTCACACGCGCCGCCCGTGTCGCATGGATCTCCACAACCCAGGTTCACGCAGGCTCCCGCACCATCGCAGAGTCGGCCGCCTCCGCAGGCCGTCCCCGCGGTCGTGAAGCCGTCGTCGGGGCACGCCACGGCGGCACCATCGCAGGTCTCCGCCACGTCGCAGCTCCCGGCGGCGGCGCGACATGTGAAGCTCGCAGGTCGAGTCGCGTCCGCCGGACACGCGGCGTTTGATCCCGTGCAGGTCTCGGCCAGATCGCAGGGACCGGCCGCCGGTCTGCAACTCGTCGCTGCGCTCGCGAACCCGTCCGCTGGGCAAGCAGGGCTCGCGCCATCACAGGTCTCGGCCACATCACAGGGGCCCGCGGAGCCGCGGCAGGTGGTCGTGCTCGGGCTCTTGGCGTCGGCCGGACACGTGGGGGACGCGCCATCGCACGCCTCGGGCACGTCACAGGGACCGGCCGCGGGGCGGCAGAGTGTGCCCGAGTCCTTCACCCCGTCCGCGTCGCAGCGCGGCGCTGCGCCGTCGCAGACGATGTGCCCGGTCTCGCAGGCGTTGCCCGTGTCGCAGCTCGCTCCGAGCTCGCACGCGCCGCACACACCCGCGTTGCAGAAGCCAGCGCTGCAGGGCGTGCCGGGATCGCTGAAACCATCCGCCGGGCAGCTCGGCGCGACGCCATCGCAGGTCTCCTCGACATCGCACTCACCGAGGCTGGTGCGGCAGCTCTCCCCGGCGGGCTTCACGCCCGTAGCGACGCAGCTCTCCGCACCGCCGGCGCAGCGCATCTCGCCCCGCTCACAGGCGTTGCCCGTGTCGCAGGGCGCGCCCTCGACACACGCGCCCGCATCCATGGCTCCGTCTATCCCAGCATCGAGGCTGCCCGCATCAGCGCCGGGACGCGCCACGCAGCCCGAGGGGACGCAGACCTCATCCACCGCGCAGACGCCCTCGTCGGGCGTATCGAAGCACACGCCTCGATCGCAGCGACGGGTCGCGCAGGCCGAGCTGGAGGCTCCGCAGTCCGCGTCGATCTCGCACACGGCGTCGGCGCATGACTCGGGGCGGTCCACGGAACAGTCCGGCGGAACACAGCGACCGTTGAGGCATTCGGTCGCGCTCGTATCCGCTCCGGCGTTGGGACAGATCACCGCTTGGCAATCGCGCGTGACGTCCACCGTCGCCCCGGTCACTCCGGACGGGCGAACCGCGATGATCACCCGACGCTTGGCCAAGATGCGCGGCCCCGGCGCCAACAGACGCAGCTCGATGGTTTGATCTCCCGCGGGCGGATCTCCGAAGCTCGCCACGCGCAAACCGGCGAGCAGGTCCTGGGTTGGGGAGAGCGTGGTGGTCTGGACGTTTCGGGCGCCAGATCCGAGCAACTCGACCTCGACCTGCAAGACCTCGACAGCCGGGACGTAGTCCGTGCGCAGATCCACGACCAAGCCGCGTCCACCACCACCCCCGGCGCCGCATGCGGGTAGGTTCACGGCCAGCAACGTGAGACATAGGCCGAGGGCCACTCGAGACGAGGCACGAACTGCAGGGGTCATCGGGAGGCTCCTCGCTCGATGTGGACAGAAAGAAGGAGAGTATCAGGTCCGTCGTGAATACGAACCGGGGGGCACGATCTCGCGTCGAGGATGAAACAAACCACCCTGCTCGCGCGTCCATAAGAGAAGACGTTAGGTATTTTTTGCCGATACGAGCGAGATCCCTCATCCTGAGACTGAAGTGAAGCAAACGCTGGGTGCGACCCTATTGGCTCTCTTGCCCCTCCTGGGGGGTCAGCCTTTGGCTCGCGCGCAGGCTCCTTTCTGCGCACCGGCCGTCGCCTCCCTGGAGCCTCTGGCGAGCTTCTCCCCGCCCGAAGCGCGGCTCTACTCTGTCGAACCGCCGCGCACGCCGACGTCCCAGACAGCGCCCGCCTGCGATGGTGCGAGCTTGGGGCTCTCTCCCGACGCATTTTCGACGGAGCCCGCGGAGCTCTCGGCCGATGACGCGCGCAGGGCGCTGGCGCGAGCGCGCTCCTTGGGTGCAGCGGGCCGCGTGGAGGAGGCGGAGTTGGCCTTCGATCTGGTCGAGGCGGCGCTCCCCCGTTTGGCCGACCGCATCGCGCTCGAGCGTGGAGACGTGCTGCTCGCGCATGAGCCGGAGCGCGCCGAGCGTGCCTACGAATCCGCCGCCAACAGCGTGGACGGCACAGTGCGTGTGCGGGCCCGGGTGGGTGTGGTGCGGGCCGCCATCACGCGGGGCGCGCGCAACGCGGAGCAGCGCCTGAACGTGCTCCTGCGCAGCTATCCGGCGCTGAGCGAAGAGGGCTCCATGCGCCTCGAGCTGGCCGCCGTCGAAGAACGCCGAGGTCGCCCCCGAGTGGCCGCGCGCATCTACCAAGCCCTCGACCTGAACGATCCCGGCAGCCCGGAGGCCGTGCCGGCGCGCGAAGCCCTGGCGCGACTTCACGAGGCGGGCGTCTGGATGCGTCCCTGGACCACCGAGCAGCGCGTGGCACGTCTGGAGCGCCTGCTTCAATCCGGGCCCTTCCCCTTGGCACGGGAGGAGCTGAGGCGCCTGCGTCGAGATCGGCGCCTGTCGCCCGAGGAGCGCACGCGCGTGAGCCAAGTCGGAGCGCGCCTAGCCCGCATCGAGGGGCGCTTCGAGGACGAGCGTGACCTCCGGCGCCACGGTCGCGTGGCCGCGGTGGGCACCGACGACGAAGGCGACGAGCTCGACTCCGCGACACGGGCCGCCATGCGCGCCCAAGCCGCCCGCAGCAGGGACGAGGCAGAGGCGCGCGAGGACGTCGCCCGGCTGCGCGGCCGCCTGGCCTACCGCCGACTACCCACCGTGCGCCTCTTCCGCATCTTGGAATTGGGCGCCCGCGCGGGCCTCGCCGACGTGGTGGACGCCTCCCTCGAGGCCCTCGCGCGCCGCGACCTGCCCCCACGCATGCGCTATCAGGCCGCCATCACGGCCACGGGGGTCGCCCGTGAGGAGCTGTTGATCCCGCTCTTCCGCTCCCTGGTGAATCACCCGAGTCTGGGCATCGCTGCGCGCTACTACCTGGCACGAAGCCTCGAACGCAGTGGTGACGCGGGAGCCGCCGAGCGCGCTTACTTGGAGGTGCAGCGCCTCGATCAGAGCGGGCGCCGCTACTACGCCATGTGGGCCGGCCTGCGCCTCGACCACGCCCGCAGCCGACTGCTCGACGGTGGCCTCGCGCCCGTCCTATGCAGCCCCGCGAGCGCCATCGCGTCCGCCAGCGACGCGAGCCCACGCCTGGCGAGCCGCGCGGGCATCGTGGACACCTCCCCAAGCACGATGCGACGAGCCGAGGGCAGCGCACCCTCCCTCGGACGCCCCGAGGCGCTCACGCCGGCGCCTGACTTCGAGGCTCTGGCGACCGCCCTCGAGGGCGTGGTGGAGGCCCACGGGGCGGCCTTCCCCTGGTTCGGCCGCGCCGTCGATTTGCTGAGACTCCACGAAGCGGACGCCGCCGGAGACGAGCTCTACGAGGCCTACCTCGCCTACCGACAGGCCATGGGTCGCCCGGTGGCGCGCGCAGGGCTCGCCTCGGTCAGCCGCGGCTCCGACAGACGCCGCGTCTTCGTGCCCTTCCCCGTGCGTCGCGGACGCCGTGCCCTGAGCGCGCAGGCCCGACAGACGCTGGCCGACGTGGCCGCCGCCCTCGGAGAGACGGGCACGGAGGTCGGCTTCGGCGGACGAGAGCGTCTCGTGCGATTGCCCCGCGCCTACGCCGCGCAAGTCGAGCGCGCCGCCGCGCGACGCGGGCTCGACCCGAACCTGCTCTTCGCCGTGATGCGCGTGGAGAGCGTCTACCAGGCGCGCATCGTGAGCTACGCGGGCGCCGTGGGCCTGATGCAGATCATGCCCCGCACAGGGCGCCACATCGCCGACGCCCTCGGCAAGACCGACTTCGAGACGGCAGACCTGCTCGACCCGGAGACCAACCTCGACTTCGCCGCGTGGTACCTCGCGAGCCTGATCCGACGGGCCCCTGCCTCTGGCCATCGCCTCCTACAATGGCGGGCCTCATAACGTGCGCCGCTGGATCCACGATCACGCCATGAACATGCCCCTCGACACCTTCCTCGAGGAGATCCCCTTCACGCAGACGCATCGCTACGTGCGGCGGGTGCTGACCTACTACGCCGAATACCGCGCGCAGCAGAACCTACCCATGGGCGAGCTCTCGGTGGAGCTGCCGCATCCGGGCCCCGACTCCGTCGGCTTCTGATCGGGCGCGCTGGGCGCATACTGAGCGCATGCGCGCAGCGGACGTCGACGTCGCCGTGATCGGCGCGGGGGTGGTGGGCCTAGCGTGCGCGCGGGAGCTCGCGCTGCGCGGACGAAGCGTGCTCTTGATCGAACGCCACGGCGGCTTCGGGCGCGAGACCTCGAGCCGCAACAGCGGCGTGATCCACGCGGGCCTGCACTACGCGCCCGGCTCGTGGATGGAGACGAGCTGCGTGGAAGGCCGGCGGCGCCTGTATGCGTATTGTGTGGCTCGCGACGTGCCCCATCGGCGCACGGGCAAGCTCGTGCTCGCCGTGGAGGAGGAAGAGGTCGACGCCCTCGAGGCCATGGCCCGACGTGGCGCAGCGGCGGGCGCGGGACGCCTCGAGCTCTGGGGCGCGGCGAAGCTCCGACAACGTGAACCCAGGTTGCGCGCCGCGTGTGCCCTCTTCAGTCCGGAGTCGGGTCTTGTGGACGCGCACGCGCTGATGGCCACGCTGCTCGCAGACGCGCGCGAGGCGGGCTGTGACGTGGCCTTCGGCTCGCGCGTGGTCGAGCTCGAGGCGGGTGACGACGGGGTGCGCGTGATCGCCGACACGGCGGGCGAACGCAGCGAGCTGCGCGCGGCTCAACTGCTGAACGCGACGGGGCACGGAACGACGACGCTGCTGCGCTCCCTGGGCGTGGATGTGGAACGCGCCGGGCTCGAGCTGCAGCCGGTGGCGGGCCGCTACTTCGCGCTGAGCGCGGCGGCGCCACGGCCCGAGGCTGCGCTGGTGTACCCATTGCCAAGCCGTGGAGGACTCGGCATCCACCTCACGCGGGATCTCGCCGATCAGACGCGCGCGGGGCCCGACGCCGCGCCCGGCTGCACGAGCCTGGAGGTGCCGGAGGCGCTGAGCGAGCACTTTGCCGAGGCCGTCGCACGCTATCTGCCCGGTGTGCGTGCCGAGCATCTGCGCCCCGACTTCGCGGGCCTGCGCCCACGCCTGGTCACGCGGGACGCCGCGCGCGACTTCCGACTGGTCGAGGGGAAGACGCTGGGCGCGCCGCGAACGTGGCACCTCTTGGGCATCGAGTCGCCTGGGCTGACAGCCAGCCTCGCCCTCGCCGAGGACGTGGCCGACGCCATGGGCTGAGGCGGCGCCAGGGGATCGGCGGCCCACGAAACGCCAGGGCTGTTCTCGCGTCGAATGCGTTGGTACACCTCGCGCCCTTGGAGGAAGCAACATGGTCCACGACGTCGTCATCATCGGCAGCGGCCCCGCCGCCCACACCGCCGCCATCTACACCGCCCGCGCGGAGCTCTCACCCGTGCTCTTCGAGGGCTTCATGGCCGGCGGCATCGCCGCGGGTGGGCAGCTCACCACCACCACCGAGGTGGAGAACTTCCCCGGCTTCCCCGAGGCCATCGGCGGCCCCGAGCTGACGGAGCGCTTCAAGGCCCAATCCACGCGCTTCGGTACGGTCGTCCACACGGAGACGGTCAACGAGGTCGATCTCAGCGTTCGCCCCTTCACGTTCAAATCCGACGGCCAAGAGGGCGCGGCGCGCACGCTGATCATCGCCACGGGCGCCACGGCCCAGCGCCTCGACGTACCCGGAACCCGCGACGGCGAGCTGTGGCAGAAAGGCGTCAGCGCCTGCGCGGTCTGCGATGGCGCCCTGCCCTTCTTCCGCGACCGTCCGCTCTATGTGATCGGCGGCGGCGACTCGGCCATGGAGGAAGCGACCTTCCTCGCCAAGTACGGCTCCAAGGTCACCGTCGTACACCGCCGCGACGAGCTGCGCGCCAGCCGCATCATGCAGAAGCGGGCCATCGACCACCCGAAGGTCGAGATCCTCTACTCCCACACGGTCACGGAGGCCCTCGGCAGCGACGGCCTCGAGCAGCTGAGGCTGAAGGATCTGAAGACGGGCGAGGAGCACGTGGTCGAGGCGGCAGGGCTCTTCTTCGCCATCGGCCACAAGCCCAACACCAGCTTCCTCGGCGGACAGCTCGAGCTCGACGAGACGGGCTACATCGTGACGGCACCCGACTCCACGGCGACCAGCGTCGAGGGCGTGTTCGCGGCAGGCGACGTGCAGGACAAGAAGTATCGGCAGGCGATCACCGCCGCCGGCAGCGGCTGCATGGCCGCCATCGAGACGGAGCACTACCTCGCCGCCCTGGGCTGAACGCTGCGGCGGACGACATCACACGACCCCCGATGCCCCCAGCGCAAAGTCATGCCATGCTTGGCGCATGACTTTGCGCAACGCCCTCCTGCTCAGCTGTCTCGCGACCCTCGGTCTCGCGGGCTGCTCCTCCAAGACCGGCTGCGGCATACCCCTGTGCCCAGCCGTGGCCGACAATTGCTGG
>JAADHO010000286.1 GCA_013151775.1 Deltaproteobacteria bacterium
CCCCCCCAAACCGCCCGGTGCCGACCCACCCCGCTGAACACATCCCGCCCTCGAGGCGCGCGCCGCTCGGGACTCGCCTGGCCGGCGCTTTTCTGCGTCTGCAGACACGAGCGTGGGGCGAGATGCGGCGCATGTGACACACTTGGTGCTGCTGGTCGGCTCAAGATGAGCCTCTACACACGCTATGATCCGCGTGAAGCGTCCGGACAAAGCTCTCAACCAACAATACGCAGATTCTCTGAGTCTCACCTGGACCACACCTCGGGGAGCTTGGCCAACAATACGCAGATTCTCTGAGTCTCACCTGGACCACACCTCGGGGAGCTTGGCGGGGGGAGCTTGGCGGCCTGGACCACACCTCGGGGAGCTTGGCGGCGGGGAGCTTGGCGGCTGGACCACACCTCGGGGAGCTTGGCGGGGAGCTCGGCGCGGGGAGCTCGGCGCGGGGAGCTTGATCCGCGGTCCCTTCGCGGGGCATTCTGCGCTGGTGGCTGGCGACGACACACGTGACACGGCATCGCAGGAGCGCTGCTGCGTTTGCCACCGGGAGTTCCCGGAAACTGCGGGAGCATTCCTGGGTGGACGCTTCTTCTGCGCCGCACATCGCGAAGACGCGCTACGCGCAGCTGACGCACGCCTGAGTCGCTCAGGCCTCGCCGAGACAGCCCTCTTGGCCGCCTTTGTCGCACTGGTCGCGCTCACCCTAGGCAATGGCCCCTCCGCCTCGCTACCCACTTCCGTGGGCATGGGCCTCTTGCTTGCACTGGTCCCTGCGGCCATCTGGCTCGTATTCGTCTACCGACAAGACAGGCTCGAACCTGAGCCATGGGGCGTGGTGCTCGGAGTCTTCGCCCTCGGAGGCCTGCTCGGCCACGCCGTGGTCATCCCCGGCTCCCGCCTGCTATTCGACGTGGGCCAATGGCGCCACGCATCGATCCTTGGCGAGATCGTGGCCAGCATCGGCGTGGATGGCACCCTAGCGATCCTGGTCGCCTACCTCGCCGTTCGCTACTCCGTATACCTCACGGACGAATTCGACGAACCCGTGGATGGCATCGTCTATGGGGTCGCCGCCTGCCTCGGCGTAGCCACTGCCCTGAACGTCCACTTCGTGGTCGACACCGGAGGCGTACTTCCCCTCGCGGGCGCAACCCACATCGCCAATACCGCCGCCGGGCTCGTCGCAGCAGGCGCCATCCTCGGCTTCGGTCTGGGCAAGAGCCGCTTCGACCGCAAGCGCGGGAGCGTATGGCTGACCTTGGCCTTCCTACTCGCAGCCATCGTCGGCGGCGGCGTCGAGCGGCTCGCCCTGGCCGCCGGAGTGCGGCACGCTAGCTTCCACCCCTGGTCGAGTCTCGCCGTCGCCCTCGCCATCGTAGGCGTCGTCCTGCTGGGATGCCACGTACTGACGGCCCGCATGAGGCGCCAGACGCTGGCCGGTGGACAGGCGGGAGCGGACTGATGTCGAGCGTCATGCGCCTCGTGGGTGCGCCACGTCCCGTGGACCTCGGAGTCTGGCTGGTGGTAGCCATCCTGCTTGGCACCAGCGCCGCCTTTGGTCGTATCTCACGTCCCGACTCACATCCCCTCGACGCGCTCGAGGGAAACGTACACCTGAGCGTGCCGGCCGGGTTCTCGGCCACCGAAGACCAAGGCACGGTCATCGTACAGCGCCCCGCCCTGGGTCATATCTCGGCACGCCTCGAGATCAGACGGGCTCCCTTGCCCGATGGCATGGACCCGGCGCTCTTCCGCGATCTCGAGCTCACACGCATCGAGCGAGCGCGATCGGCATCCGGCATCGGCTACCGCACCCTCGAGGCGGGAGACGAACCCGCCTTCGGAGCCGAGCACAGCTCCTTCTCGCGCTACGCCATGGTGCGCGACCCTCCCCTCTCACGCGCTGGAGACGCCGTCATGCCCGTCGTGCTCACGGGCATGGACTCTCTGGTCATGAATGGATCGCTGGCCTACCACGTCTCGACCCAGGTGGAGGCCAATGACAGGGCAGGATCCGCGGAGCTCGAGAGCCTCCTGCGGTCCTTGAGGATCGAGCCGTGACTCGAACGCCCTCAGCAGAGCGCACCCCGTCGCGGCTGGCCCTCGGGGGCCTCGCGCTGGTCTTCCTCCTGACGCCAACGCTCAGCTCAGCGCAGGAGCTCTCGCGCGCCGTAGCCGACCGCTGCGTGCGTGCCACCGTCAAGATCGTAGGTCTCGCCGCCGATGGCAGCGGTTCCACGGGTTCGGGCAGCCTGATCGATCCTCGCGGCTATATCCTCACGAACTTTCACGTCGTGGGTCGTCTCACGGCCGAGGGTGGTGTGCCCGGGAGCCTGATCAACGCGGACAATCGCTACGCCATCGCCACCGTCGATTCGGCGCGTCAGAGCGCCCGCCCACGCTTCGTCGCGACCGTCGTGCGGGCTGACGTGCGCCTCGATCTGGCGTTGCTACGCATCCTCTCGGACGAGAGCGGTCATCCGATCCGCGGCGCCCCCTTCACCACGGTGGAGATAGGCCACACGCGAGACCTTCGCCCCGGCTCCGCCCTCTGGGCCTTCGGGTTTCCCCTCGGCGTCCGCACGATCAACGTCACGAGTGGTCACGTGACGGGCTTCGAGATGAACGCGCGAGACGACGTGGCGTGGGTGCGCAGCGACGCGGAGTTCAATCCGGGCAACAGCGGCGGTTTGCTGGTGGACTCTCGTGGACGTCTGATGGCGGTTCCGACACAGGTGCTCTCTGGCGGCCACACCCTCGAGCCCGTCGAATTGGCCAGGCCAGCGGAGCGCATCCCCGCGCGGTGGTTGGCAGAGCTGAGGCGCGGACCCATCGACGATGCACGCATCGAGGGCGTGCCCACCTTGAGCACCGAACACGCCACCCTCGGAGAGGCCATCGGCGACCGCGCGTGGTTCTCCCGCGGAGAGATCCACTATTTCTTGGTGCCACCGCACGACCGCCCCGCGCACGTCCAACTAGATGGAACCGAGGCCGAGGTCCTGGTCGGCACCCTGGCCGGCGAGACCCTCGCCAGCGGACGAGGTGGCGTCGACCTGCCACCCTCGAGGCAGAGCTTGCTGGGCGGCATCGTCCTGCCTGCACACCCAGATCGCCCCCTCGCCTATCGTCTGCTCCTGAACGTCGAAGCCCCGGCCTCGCCCCCAGCCGTCGCCGCGGGCGACAGCTCTCGGCGCCAGATTCCGCCCGAGGCGACCAGGCCATCACCAACCTCCTCCGCGCCTGCGCCCGAAGATCACCACCGGGCACCCTTCGCCAGCGCCGCGCCGGGTGCCACCCCGTCCGGTCGAGGGTCGGTCGGCGTCAGCGCGGGGATGCGTGTGACCATCCGCGGTCGCATGCTCGACGCCATGACCGGTCGGCCCGTGTCCGGCGGGCTGGTGGTCGTCGGCCAGCCGGGCGTCGCGCTCCGTTCGTACCTCAGCGCCTTCTTGGCGGGACGCATCGGCGAGCCACAGCTCGACGCGGTGCTCGTGCAGACGGCGCGCACGGACGTATCCGGGCGCTACACGCTGACCCAACTCCCAGCCGACACCGTCTACCCGGCGGCGGGCATGGCGCGCGGATATCCGCCAGCGATGCTCACGATCACGATCAACCACGAGGCCTCCGTGATCGACATGAACGCCATCCAGATGACGCCCTGATGGCCCCCTCCCCGCGGCCTCCTACGGCGGTGCTCGCGGCCTGGGGTTTCGGCCCAGGGACCACCGCCACGCGCCTGACGAGCGGACTCATCAACCTCAGCTACCATGTGCAGGAGGGCCCTCGACAGGTCGCCCTGCAGCGCCTGCATCCGATCTTCGACGCGCGAGTGAACCTGGACATCGACGCCATCACGTCGCACCTGGAGGCGCGCGGAATATGCACCCCGAGACCGGTGCGGACGAGGCATGGCGAGCTCTCCTTCGAAGAGCAGAGCGGATCGTGGCGCGCCCTGCGCTGGATCGACGGTCGGGTGCATGAACGGGTCGAGAGCGAGTCCCTGGCGGGAGAGTGCGGCCGGCTCGCGGGACGCTTCCACGCCGGACTTCAGGGCCTCGTCCACGTCTTTGAGTTTCGGCGACCGGGCGCCCATGACCTCACGCGACACCTCGATGGACTGTCGCGAGCGCTCTCGGAATTTCGCGCTCACCCGGCCCACGCGGCGGTCCACGATCTCGCGACGCAGATCGTAGCGCGCGCGACCGAGCTGCCGCCCGCGCCGCCCTTGCCGCGGCGTATCGTCCACGGCGATCTCAAGATCACCAACCTGCTCTTCGACCCGGCGGAGCGCGGGCTCGCGGTGATCGACCTCGACACCTTGGCCCATGGTCGAATGGATGTGGAGTTGGGCGACGCCTTGCGCTCTTGGTGCAACCCGGGCGGAGAGGACGACGCGCACGCACTCTTCGACGCCAAGCTCTTCGCGGCCGCGCTCAGCGGCTTCCGCCGTGGCGCAGGCGGCCTGCTCCTGCCGGCCGAGGCCGCCGCCGTGACGAGCGCTACCGAGCGCATCTCCATCGAGCTCGCCTCCCGCTTCGCCCGGGACGCCCTCGAGGAGCGGCGCTTCGGCTGGGACAGGCGGCGCTTCGAGAGCCGCAGCGCGCACAACCTCCAACGCGCTCGGGGTCAACTCTGCTTGGCGGCCTCCATTCACGGCCAGCGCGCCACGCTCGAGGCCATCGCGCGAGACGCCTTGGCGGGCTGACCGACCCTCAGCGAATGGCGCGTCGAGCTCGCGCGGCGAGGGGACCCGCGGGGGCCAGCTCCAGGTAGTGCTCGTAGGCCTCGCGCGCGGAGGGGGCGTTGTCGCCAGCGAGGGACTCGCCGAGCCAGAACCAGGCCGCGGGAGGACAATGCTCGATAGCGGTCGCTCGCCGGAACGCCGCGCGCGCGGTAGCCAGCCCGCTCTCACCGTCCAGGAGCGCAGCGCGCCCACGCAAGAGCGCCAGCCTCGCGCCCAGAGAGGGAGCGCGGATACGCCGTCCCAAAGACGCCTCCGCGCGGTCGAGGATGGCGCGAGCCTCCCTCGCCTTGTCCGCACGCAAGAGCACACGGGCGTACCCGAGCAACGCCTCGGGGTGGCCGCGATCGAGCGCCAAGGCGCGCTCGTATTGCGCCATGGCCTGCTCAGAATTCTGCGCCTGATAGAGCGCATCCCCATACAGAGCGATCACGTCCGCGGACGCGTTCTCGTCCCGAGCGAGCGCCTGAATCGCCCGAATCGCCTCTCCGGGCCGCCGCTGGGCGAGGTGCACGCGGGCGGCCGTGACACGCGCCAGAGGGCGCTCGCGATCCTGCTCACGCACGGCCTCGAGTTGAACCTGCGCGTCGTCGATGCGCCCCAATCCCAGCAGCGCCTCCACTCGGCCGAGGCGACCGGTCAACACCGTGGAGCGGCCGCTCGCCAGCACGCTGCGCTGCGAGAGCTCCGAGAAGAGCGTCTCCGCCTCGGCGAAGCGCCCCAGGTCGAGCAGCAGATAGGCCAGCTGCGTCTTCGCACCAACATGGTTCGTGTTGTGCTCGAGCGCGGCGCGGTAGCTGGCCTCGGCCTGCTCGGCGTCGCCCGCCATGCGCTGGGCACGGCCTAGAAGGTAGTAGCCCTCGGAGTCGTCTGGAGCGCTAGCGACCAGGCGCTCGAGGGCGCGCGTGGCGAGGGCGGGATCGCGCATGGCCAAGGCCGTCTCACCGAGCGCTCGAGCGGCGTCGGGATCCCCCGCCGCGTCGCGGGCCAAGCGCCGAGCGCTCGCCAAGAGCTGCCGAGCCTGGCCGGGATGAAGCGCCACCTTCGTCTCGATCGACAGCGCTCTGAGCTCGACGCTGGGATCCTCCGTGGCCTCCAGCGCCGCAGTCAGCGCCGCGTCCGAGGCCCTGAGCGCCTCCACCGTGCGCACCAAGAGCGCGGCACGTGCGCTGAGGGCGAGCACCTGTGGATCCTCCGGGGAGAGGTTGGCGAGGATGCGCAGCGCCCTGAGTCCGTCTCGGCGAGCGAGCAGGATGCGGGCGAGGAGTTGGCGGAATTCGGGGATCGTCGGCGCCGCCTCTACGGCCTCCATAGCCGCCTGCTGAGCCCGCGGCAGCTGGTGAATCGCCATGGCCTCGGACGCCACCATGGCCAGCAGGCGCGGCTCCGTCGCGCCGGCCCCCGCCGCGGCGTCCACCTCCGCCTCCGCCTCGGGCCCCGAGCGCCGGAGCAGATGGGCTCGGGTGAGGTGGGCGAGCACCTCGTCGGTGGGCGCCCCCTGCTGGAGCTCGGCCGTGAGCCCAACGAGGGCGCTGCGTGCGGCGACTGGATCCGCCTCGTCCGCGGTCAAGAAGGCCTTCCAGAGGGCACCTCGAAGATGCCCTGGGTAACGTTCGAGCACGGCGTCGAGCAAGGGCGCCGACTCCTCGGGACGGCCCTCGTCCGAGCGCAATTCAGCCAAGGCCAGCGAAGCCGCCGCCAACTCCGGCGCCGCCTGCACGGCCGCCGCGAGATGCTCCACCGAAGCCGAATCTCCCAAGCGCTGCTCCACCCGGCCGACCAGGTACAGGACGACTGGATCCTCTGGCCCTGCCTCCAAGGCCGCCGCTGCCTCCGAGCGCGCCGTCTCCAGGTTGCCATGACCGATGGCCATGGTCGCCCGTGCGGCTGGCAGCCAAGGCGACTCTACGTGCATGCGCTCGACGCGCGCGATGGCCGGGGCGAGATAGCCCGCCTCGAAGGCGCCGTCCTCGAGCGAACGTTGCGCATACACGAAGAGCATCAGGGTCGGGCCCGTGGCGTCCAAGGAGTTGAGCTCCCTAGCCAGCCGCAGGTGACGCTCGGCGTCCACCAGAGAAGCGTGGTCCCCCTCGAAGGCCTCCTGGCGCGCCTGAGCCACCAGCTCACCCGCCTGCGCGTGCCGGCTCTCGACCCAGCGCGTGTAGCCATACCAGCCGCCACCCGCGAGCAGCAGGCTGAGCGCCCAGACGACGGCCAAGACACGCCCTACCCGCGTGCGCGTGGGCCGCGCCTCGGCCTTCGGAGCCCAGGCGAGGGGCTCCTCCGCGGGAGGCTCGAAGATCCGGCGCTCACGCAACATGCCGAGGATGCCATCCACGTCCTCCCTCTCCCCCTGATGTCCCCCGACCGGAACGGGGGCGGCGGGCAGCTCGGGGAGCCCGTGGGCGCCGAGCACATTGGGCAGGTCCGAAGGCAACGAAGGCGCAGGCGCCGCGTTCACAACCCCGGGGAGCTCGACTGCAGGCGATTCGGCAGGGGGCTCGGGAGATCCGGAGTTCTGGACAGGAGGACTCTCCCAGGAGTCCAGCGCGGCCGCGCGGGCCATCGCATCGGGCTCCGAGGCTTCGTCAGGCTCCGACCCCAGGCGAACCGAAGTGTCAGGCAAGGCGGACCGATCCATCAGCGCGGTGGGCTGAAACTCCGAAGCCGGGTCGTCCTGCGCGCCGAGCGAAGCCCCCGGGGGCGCCAGGCCCGCGAGCAAGCCCCTGTCCATCAGCGAGGTAGCCTCTTCTGTCTCCTCGCTCGGCGGAGCGTGCTCCAAGCTGGGAGCTGGCAGCCCCGCGGCCGTGGCCCCTGGGGCCGCGGAGAACTGCTTGCGCAGCGGAGGCGGGATAGAGGAAGCGCGGCGGTCCCCATAGGCGAGGGGCAGGCCCGGCGAGCCGGCGGAGGTCGGCGAAGCCGCGGGAGGTCGAACCGAGGCGGGGGCACCACCCAACGCAGGGGCAGCCTCCACCTGAGCGGAGGGATCGCCGAGCGCTGCGCCCAGAGGCGGGAGCGCACGACGCGGGCGGGTAGGTG
>JAADHO010000076.1 GCA_013151775.1 Deltaproteobacteria bacterium
GGCGCGGCGGGCAGATCCGCGGGCGCTCTGGACGCTCCGGGTCGCGCGTCCTTGTCCGGCGCGGCGTCTGCTCCGACCGAGGGCTCGTCGCCATCCAAGGCGAACCAAAGGCCAGCGCCCAGCACGAGGGCGAGCGCGCCTGCCCACAGCACTCGCCGACTCGAGGGACTGGACTCAGGCTGACTCATGCATGCCTCACATGTTCACCAGGCGGAAGCCCTGGGCGGTCCACTCGACGCGCACCTGCACGGGCTGCTCGTCCTCTTGGCTGCGGGTCAGCAGGCGCACCATCCACGTCCCCGGCGCTCTTCCGTCGTGGCGCGGCGTCTCCATGCGGACCAACGCCATGTCCAAGCTCTCGGGCTCCGTCTCGAGCACGTGCTCGCAGCCTCCACCATCCGTCAGGCGCTGCTTGGCGCGCCCCGCGAGCAAGGACTCGAGCCGGGCGCAGTCGCGATCCGCCATGGCGGCGAACACGTTGCGCACTAGATCCGTCACCTCGGCGCGCTGCTCTTCCATGCTGCCCGTGGGCGCCGGAGTCTGAACCGCGGCCGGCGCAGGTGCAGCGGCCGGCGACCCCTGACACCCCGCGCACACGGCGAAGGCTCCGAACAGGACGAGTCCCGGTCGGAGCCAGCGCGTGGCGCATACGCGATCAGCGGAAGCAGTCACCATCGATGAACTGACAGCCTACATCACAACCGTCGTTGGTGCCGTTCCAGCTGTCGGGGCAGCTGCCCTCGCTCGAGCTGCCGGCCCAGTTGTAGTCGACCTTGAAGTTCACGCCGCCGCAGTTGCCTGCCCAGAGGGCGTCCCAGGTGGCGCCCGCGAGCTCGTCGTCGCACCAGAAGGAGGCGAGGGCGTGACCGAGGCGCACGCACTGATCGTGGTCCACGCAGTCGCGGGTGAAGGCCGTGCCGCCACCGCAGCTACCACCGCAGCGACCGAAGCAGGCGCCGTAGGCGTACTCCGTGCCGCCGGGATGGTTGGGCTCGTAGCAGGAGAAACTGGTGCTCGTGCCGCCGAAGTAGGTGTCGTCGCTGCAGCTGCCCACGGGGTGCATGCTCATGAAGACGTAGCTGGTGGTGGAGTTGTCGTCCCAGCGATCGCAGCCGGTCCAGTTGGAGCAGTCACCGGCCGTGCTCGCGCAGTCATGGGTCGCGGACTGCCAGCGCTTGGTCTGCACGCCCTGGCCGGGCTTGTTGACGTTGGCGCACAGGCTGGAGCTGCGGTCGAGGCGACCGTGGAAGACGCGGGTGAGGGGCATGACCTCGGAGTAGGCGCTCCACGCCGTGATGGCGCGGTTCAAGAAGTCGAGCGCAGGAGACTCGGCGGCGTGCTCCAGATAGGGCTGCGTGAGCGCGGCCTCGAAGGCCAAGAGCAGGGCGATGTCCGACTCCACCATCTGCGTGTCTTCACCGTTCTCCTCGGCGAAGCCGTCGACGTCGAACACGCCCGTGGCGCGATCCGCCGTCATGGTCAGCACCATGCCCTGCATGCGCAGGGTCATCTCCATGGACTCGGGGTAGACGTTCGCCTCGGCGACCGCCGTCTCGCCTTCACGGTCGAAGGTCACGGTCGCTTGGTCCGCGCTGTAGTCCATGTTCAACAGGTCCGCGCTGGCTGAACCTGTGCCGGGTTCGCCGGTCTGAGCCGCACAACCGCCCATCGACGCCATCACCAACACAACCAACCAAATTCGCTTCTGAGACATGCCGTAACCTCCGGACCGTCTCTAAAGCAGGATATATGCCGCCAGAGCAAGAGCGCATAAAACGCTGTTATATCAATCATTTACGCGAGGATATACCGATCTCTGGCAATGTGTAGATTTTAGTCGGTTTCTAATATTTAGCCATCGTGTGTAGATAATCTTTACACATGGCCTCGGGCTCCGTTGGTCAGGGCAGTGTTGCGTGAGCTCAGCACAGGTCTCCTGCGCGAGCGACGACGCGTCGCGTCTTGTCGGCAACGCCGCGTGGGTGGTGATATCCTGTCCGGCATGTCGCTCTCGCCTCGCTCCACCTCGACCTACGTGCTCTTCGCGATCTTCGCGATCTTTCTGTCCGCCTGCAGCTGTGGCGCCGGCCCGGATACTCCGAGTCGGTCCTGTAGCTCGCCCATGGACTGCCGCGCGAACGAGATCTGCGTCGACGCCCTGTGTCAGCCTCGCGTGATCTCGGACGCAGGGCCTGACGCGCCCTTCGGGGACTCGGCGCGACCCGACTCGGGGGATGCGGCCGTTGGGCCCGAGTGCGTGGTCGACACGGACTGTGCGGGCGGCGCCTGCCTCGGTGGCTCCTGCTGCGCAGAGGCCAACGTCTGCGGCAGCTCCTGCTGCGGCGGCGGCGAGGAGTGCTTCGCCAACGCCTGTGTGACACCCGGCGCGAGTTGCGTCAGCACGGCGGACTGCGCGGACGGAGAGTACTGCGAGACCGGACTCGCTGCGGGCGGCGCGGGCGACGCGGGTGTGGGCGACGCGGGGACGCGCGTCTGCCTCGGCGGCAGCGTAGGAGCAGGTCGCTGCTTGGCGCTGCCCCCGCGCTGTGGCCCGGGCGAGGACGGCTCCGACGGAAGCTGCATCCCCGTGTGCGAATTCCACCCCACGGTCGGCCCGCTCGACGCGGTGGAGCAATGGCATTGGGGACCGGACAACGTGGTCGACCGCCGAAACGCCACGGACGTGTGGTCCTCCCCGGCGGTGGGCCGCGTCTACGACACCAACTGCGACGGCACGGTGGACATCAACGACCCACCCAACGTGGTCTTCGTCTCGGGCAACGCGCGAGGCAGTTACTGCTCGAACCCGTCGGTCTTCGGAGCCGCCACGGCGTGCAAGGCGGGCACGCTGCGCATCCTCGACGGACGCACGGGCGCCGAGCTCGTCAGCGTGCGGCGCGCCGAGGACGGCAGCTCGGGCTTCGCGGGCGTGTCGGTGGCCTTGGCCGACGTGAACAGCGACGGCGTGATGGAGATCATCGCGGCCACGGGCGAGGGAAAAATCGCGATCCTCTCGGGTGACGGCACGGTGCTCAGCGTGAGCACGCAGGCCACTCCAGACCGCTCCGACCGGAGCTTCGGTTGGGGAGGAGGCCTCGCCGTGGCGGACATGGACGGCGACGGCTTCCCCGAGATCGCCTACGGACGCACGCTCTTCACCACCGCGGGTGGTGGAGTCACGCGCCTCTTCAACGGCAGCGGCGGACGCGGCGGAGCGGCGTCCTGGGCGCTGAGCACCTTCGTCGACTTGGACGGAGACGGGCAGCTCGAGCTGCTCGCCGGTCGCACGGCCTATCGAATGGACGGCAGCACGCTCTGGAATCGAACGGATCTCTCGGACGCCATCCCCGGAGTCGCGGACCTCGACGGCGACGGGCTACCCGAGGTGGTGCTCGTGATGAGCGGGCAGCTCTTGGTGCTCGAAGGCGCCACGGGCGTCACCGAACTCGGCCCGCTGAGGCTGCCGGGATCGGGCCGCGGAGGAGCGCCCACCATCGCCGACATGGACGGCGATGGGCAGCCGGAGATCGGCCTCGCGCAGAAGAACCTGTACACCATGATCAAGCCCAACTACGCCGCGTCTTCGCTGGATGTCGTCTGGTCCACGGTCAACCACGACCTCAGCTCCTCGATCACGGGTTCAACCGTCTTCGACTTCGAGGGCGACGGTATCGCCGAGGTGATCTACAACGACGAGTGCTACCTCTGGGTCTACGACGGACCCACCGGCAACGTGCGCTTCGCGACGCCGACTCTGAGCTTCACGGCCACGGAGTCTTCCTTGGTGGCGGACATCGACGGAGACGGACACGCGGAGATGCTGATGATCAGCAACGGCGCGGATCCGAGCGCTAGCGGCTGGAAGTGCAACGTCGCGCCCTGGAACAACGCCGCGCCGTCGCCGGCCAAGCCCGCGGGGACGCCGGCGTGGGCGCCTCCACCTGGCGCGAGCGTGTATCGCGGCATCACCGTGTTCCGCGACTCGGCCAACTCGTGGGTGGGCACGCGCGCGCTCTGGAACGAGCACACCTACCACGTGACCAACGTCTGCGATGCGCGTGACTCCGCCTGCATGCCGGCGGGCGCCTACGGATCCATCCCCACACGAGAGCGTGCCAACTGGAGCGTGCCGTGGCTGAACAACTTCCGCCAGAACGTGCAGGATGGACGCCTCTTCGACGCGCCGGACGCGGTCGTGAGCCTGACGGTGGATTGCACGCGGCCGCCACTGCTGCACGCGGCCCTTCGCAACGCGGGCGCGGCTATCTTGCCGGCCGGTGTGGTGGTCGGTTTCTACGCTCGCGAGGCGGGCGGCGACGTGCGCCTAGGCGAAGTCGTGAGCACGGCGGCGCTCTTCCCAGGGCAGGCGACGGAACTCACGCTGAGCGCCGATGGACGAGAAGCCAGCACGGACACCTTCGTGGCGAAGATCGAGGTCGACGCGGCCGCGCCGCTCTTCCGTGAATGCCGCGAGGACAACAACGAGTCCGCGCCGGTGATGGCGCGCTGCCTCGACTGAGGTCAGGCGATCGGCCCAGGGATATCAGTGGACGACGGCGGTGCTGACGGCGCCGCAGATGCGCGAGCCGGCGCCGGAGCAGAATCGATCCGAGGGCCGGAAGCGGCGCAGCCGGGCGCGCCACTTGAACTCCCACATCCACCGTGCACGGTCGGCCTCGTTGTCCCAGTAGAACTCGGACTGGGCGAAGGAGATGCGCGTCAGGGGGGAGAGCGCGCTCCAGAAGCGACCGGCGTCATCGCTGTGGCCCCAGGTGCCGATGCCGACGCGTCGGTCGTTGGCGTTCTCGTCACCCGCACCATAGGGCGGAGTGCCGTTGATCAGCGCCCGGAACTGGAATGCGTCTCCACCCAACTCGGCGCCATTGGTCACGCGTTTGGGTTTGTTCTTCACCTTGGATTTGGCGATCAGGCAGCTGAGTAGCTCCCAGCCCAGGGCGCTGACTGCGGCCTTGTTGACGTAGCTCGATCCACAGATGGCCGTGTCTCGGGCCAGCTTGATGGCGTGGTAGACATTCAGTCCGTAGGACAGGGCCGAGCCGTTGTAGTCACCCCATGGGTAGCTGGTGAAGTCACAGACAGGTGGGCTCGGATCGTTCTCCACGGGAAGGTTGTCGAGTGAGCCGAGGACACCGATGCCTGCGAGGGGGTTGTTGGCGGGAGGGCTGAAGTCGTTCAGCGTGCCTTCGAGCACCGTGGCCGCTGCCGCGAGGGGCACCAACCGGGCCGCGTTGTTCGATACACGCTGGGTGGCCGAGGACACGTCGCTGACGATGCCCTCCGCGTCCTTGATCTTTCCGCACGCCGGAGCCAGGGAGATGAGCAAGCAGATGGCCGGGATGCAGCCCGTCCAGCGATAGGGCGGGTTGCATTCGGAGGCCGCGATCCCCGCGGCGGAGAGGATCAAGAAGAACGCCGTCCAGGCAGAGACGAGCACCGCGAAGACCGAGGCAAGGGTCACGTTCATCATCACGATCAGGTTCATGCCGCGCGCCAAGAAGACCGCGCCTGCCATCGCCCCCGAGTCGGCCGCATCCTGCATACGTTCGCGATAGACGATCGTCTCGCCGATGCCTGCCACGTAGTAGAGCATGGCCACCACGAAGGTCGCCATGAAGATGCCCATGATGAGCATCGCTCCGTTCTGGTTTCGACCTAGCTCTCTCAAAGAACAGGTCTCGGTCGTCGTTCGTGGTTCGCCCATGACTTCGCTCCTCACCTGGTTCTTCGTCGCGCTGCGTTGATCTGATCGCGCTGCCGTCGGGTCAATCTCTTGGTGCCAGGAGGCGGACCGAACCCCTCACGGGGAGTCGTCGCGAAGGGGTTCGTCGCTCCGAACAGGCGCGTGCAGTAGCGCTTCTCCCGGTTCGTCTGATCATCTTCGTTCTTGAAGCACGCCTGCATCTCTCTCGGCATCTGGCTGCAGGTGTCCCGAAACTCGCTCTCGGAGACGATGGGATCACGGCCCGCAGCTCGGGTCATGACGCCGAAGGAGTCGAAGAGTCCGTCGCAGGGATCATCCTCCGCCTGCTGCGCCTGCTGACGCATCTCCTGCAGCATCGCGAGGCCCTGCTCTTCGCTGAGATCTTGCAGCGCCTGCTGCGTGCGCCGGTACTCCTCGCGCTGATGCCGGCTCACGCCGCCACCGCCGCCACCGCC
>JAADHO010000144.1 GCA_013151775.1 Deltaproteobacteria bacterium
GATGCGTCGGGCGTCGACGCGGGCGGCCTCGACGGCGGTGCGTGCGCTTGGGTGGGCGACTGCGCGACGCCTCCGCCCTCCTTCACGCGCTGCGGTGGCAGCAGCATCGACCCGGCGGCGGCGGTCGCCGCGTGCGAGGCGCTGAACCCGATATTCGACCTCGGCACGGACGTCGTTCAGGCGTGCTCGGCCTTCTCGATCGTCTCTGGACGCTACGAGGTCTGGTGCGACGGAACCGAGCTCTATGTCTGGGCGTCCTTCGACATGCTGACGTCGAGCGACGTGCGCACCTGCTCGTTCGTCGTGCCGCTGCCTGACGGCGGCACCGCGTCGGGGACATCGCGCACGCTCTCGTGGGACCTGTTCGTCTACCCTCAGGTCTACACACGCATGCCGTCGCTGTCCGGCATGCTGGTCGATGCGAGGTTCGGCCCGTCCACAGACGCAGCGCCCGGCACGTTGTGGACAGGAAGCATGGCCTCCGAGGGACGCATGAGCCTGCCCGCCAGGGCGCCTGACGCGGGCGTCCTCGGTCCGCCCGGAAACGCTACGCTCTACTACGAAACGCAGAAGACCGACTGCGACGACATACCGATCTCCGGCAGCCAGCGTATCGTGCTCGCCATCCCCATCGACTGGAGCCCCTGAAACGCCGACACGCCACGCGCGCCCCTCGATGGGACGCGGTGACGCGCTTCGGCTCAGTCGGCCTCGCTCAGTCGGCCTCGGTCAGTCCGAGAGAGTGACCTGTTCGAACATCAGGTGCAGGAAGCCGTGGCGTGTCCCGGGGATGGGATCCATCTCGCCCGCCATGTTCACCGGAGGCAGGATGATGTGCGTCTCCACCATCGTCGGGCTGTGGTCCGTGGCGTCGGTGGCCGTGTCCGTGATCAGCTCGAGATCACTGGTCCTGGCGCGTGAGGCCACCATCAGGTGGATGATGCGATTGCTGGCGACGACGGTGCCCGACTCATCCTTCAGATCCACCATGCCCCAGAGGGTGATGTAGGCCAGCATCTTCGGCATCAGAGCCGTGCCGAGGCCCGTGTCTCCGTGCATGATGGTGTCGATGCCGACTCCGCCCATGAAGCTGTGGTCGCCTGCGCCGAGGGGCTTGTGGATGATGTTGATCGCGTCGGCGGTGTAGGTCGTTCCGTCGTCGAGCGTGAAGGAGAGGCTGAAGTTGTCGACGGCGTCCATGGAGTCGGTGGAGTCCTCCGCGTCCACGTCACGCACCGTCAGGGAGTAGGAGCCTGCGCCCACGGCGATGCGGTTCGAGAAGGGGGTCGGGGTCATGGCGGGGTCGATGGCCGCCGGTCCCGGCAGGATCTCGTAGGCCAGGGAGGGATCCCGGCTGGGCGCGGTCAGCTCGACGTTCTCGAACATCATGTGCAGGAAGCCGTGGGCCGTACCGGGCACCGGGCTCATGGCGCCCGTCGCGTCTAGAGGTGGGAGGATCACGTGGGTCTCCGCCATGTTGATGTCGTGATCCGAGAGATCGCTGTCCACACCCAGCACCAGCTGCTTGCTGGCGTCACGCACTCGAGTGCCGGTCATGATGTGGATGATGCGGCCGGTCGCGAGCACGGCGCCCGTGTCGGCGTCCTTCAGATTCACCATGCCCCAGAGGGTGATGTAGGCGAGCATCTTCGGCATCATGGCGGTCCCGAGGCCCGTGTCTCCGTGCATCACGACGTTGCTGCCGACGCCACCGAAGAAGCTGTGATCTCCGGCGCCGAGGGGTTTGTGGATCACGTTGATCCCGTCGATCAGGTAGTTGGTTCCGTCACTGCCCGTGAAGCGGATCTCCACATCCGTGACCGCGTCCGTGGAGCTCTCCGAGTCCTCCGCGCTGGTGTCGGAGACGGCGAGACGGTAGGAGCCCGAGGCCGCGCCCGTGTTGTTGGAGAAGGGTGTGGGGTCTGCGGCGGGGTTGAGCGCCGCCGGTCCCGGCAGGATCTCGTAGACCTCACCGCTGGCCGTGCTCTGGCTACCTCCGAACTTCACCAGGTCCGCATAGGACGCCGAGCTCGACCGGACTCTCGCCGGGTCTGGCGCGTCTGTGGCCGCGTCCATGACGTCGGGTGCATCCGTGGTCGCGTCCATGACGTCGGGCGCGTCGGGCAGGCCGCTATCCCCTGGGGGATTGCTGTCGTCGCCACAGGCGCTGAAGGTGAGCCCGAAGGCGGAAAGCATTACGATGTACCACGCGACTCGTTTCAAGAGAGTCCTCCTGTCAATAGTTGGTTCTGCTACGCCGAGGCACTCGGGGCGTTACAGAAATTCTCGCCGCAGCCGCGAGACGAGGCGACTCGTCCCGACACACGCGTGATCTGCTCGGCAGCGGAATTCCCCGGCTCAGGCGGCAGGCGCGACCCGCTCAGGCGGCGGGCGCGACCAGCTCTTTCCACACGGGCATGCTCGGGCGCAGGCCCAGCATCTCGAGCCAGCTGCTCTCGATGCGGGCGCTGCGAGCGCGCTCGGCGATCACCACGGCGGAGCGCACGGCCTGCGTGACGGCTCCGTCGTCGGGGCGATCCTCGTCCTGCGCGCCCACGGCCTCGACCACCTCCGCGGAGAGCCCCCACAGGCCCAAGACCTGAGCGCCCACCTCGGCCTGCGTGACCCCGAGGACGCGGCGCTCTGCGTCCACCTCGGGCCAACCCTCGCTCACCAAGGCGCGGGTCTCGGCGAAGAGCGCGGTGGCGCGGGAGGCCAGCGCGAGGCTGCCGACCCGGTGCAGCAGCCCGGCCAAGAAGGCACCGTCTCCGGGCCGACCCGACTCGGCCAGAGGGCGCGCGTGCACCAGCCGGCGGGCCAGGTGCGCCACCAGCAGGGACTGTCGCTGCGACTCTTCCACGTCGAAGATCGTGCCCGCCCCGAGCGGAAAGCTGCGGTGCGCCTCCATGCTCAACACCAAGGCCTCGAGGGCGGAGAGCCCGATGCGGTTCACGGCCTCGGACAGCGTGGCCGGAGCGCGTGAGCGGCAGAAGTAGGGCGAGCTCGCGACCCGCATGACCTGCGCGGCGATCGCGGGATCACGCGCCACCACCTCACCGGCCTCGGGTGCGCCCGAGCATGGGTTGGTCAACACGAAGAGCAGAGCCCGATACACGCGCGGGGCCGCGGGCAGCTCCTCGGAGCGGCCGATCAGATCGGCGATCCGCGGGTGGTTCATGCTGCCCGAGAGGCGCGACGCCCGGCGATAGACCTCGAGCAGCTGCTTGGGCTCGAAGGGCTTGGGCAGGAGACCATGGGACACGGGCGCGAGGCGTCCGAGGACCGTCTCGGCGTCCTCGCCCGTGATCACCAGGCGCACGATGCGCGGCCAGCGGCGCTGCACCTCGCCCAGCAGCTCCACGCCGTCCATGGGCTGCATCTCGAGATCCGAGATCACGAGGTCGGGCTCGCGCGCCTCGATCTGCGAGAGCGCGTCGGCCCCGCTCTCGGCCACGCGGCACTCGGCGTCGGGCACGACCAGGCGCAACATGCGCGGCAGGACGCGCCGCATCAGCGCGTCGTCGTCCACGAAGAGCACGCTCGCGGGCCGCTTGGTCTCGATGCTGGAGTTCTGCCTCGCCATCTTCTCACCGGCCCCGTCGCAGGGTCGTCCATAGAGAGCAACGGCCAGAGGCGGGTGGATCTTGAGGTGCGGCGACTAGAAAGGATCGTGCAGCAGGCTCGCTCGAGGCTCCTCGGGCACGAAGCGACCGCGCTCGTCGCGCAGCACGCGGGCCATGGCCACCTCGGGGTCGTGGGTGAAGAAGAGCCGGCCGCGGCGCGCGGCGAGGTCCGCCAGCAGAGCGAGCTTCTCGTCTACCAGGCGCTCGGGGAAGCGGTCGTAGCCCATGGTGATGGGCGCGTGCAGCCAGGCCGTGCCGGGCACGAGATCGCCCGCGAAGAGCACAGGGCCGTCCGCGCCAGGCAGCTCCGTGAGCATCAAGCCAGGCGTGTGCCCGCTGGAGAAGTGCAGCCGGTAGTCGTCGCCGAGCAGCTCGGAGCGATCGCCGTCCACGACCTCGAGCCGGCCGCTGGCCTCGAGCAACCCGGGGAGCTCGGGGATGAAGGAGGCGCGGTCCCGGGCGTGGGGCGCGCGGGCACGCTCGAAGGCGCCCCGGCTGACCACGAAGCGCGCCTTGGGGAAGAGCAGCTCGGGCGCGGCGCCCTCTTCGTAGGGGCGCAAGAGGCCGCCCGCGTGGTCGAAGTGCAGATGCGAGAGCACGACCACGTCGATCTGCTCGTGGCTGGTGCCCGCCCGCTCGAGGGAACGCAGCAGCACGTGCTCGGGCTCCACGACGCCGAAGCGCCGCCTGAGCTTGGGCTCGAAGAACACGCCGATGCCCGTCTCGAAGAGCACGCGCCGCTCGCCCTCCTCGATCAGCATGGCGCGGCAGGCGAGCGGGATGCGGTTGCCGTCGTCGGGCTCGGACCAGCGACTCCACAGGGCGCGGGGCGCGTTGCCGAACATGGCGCCGCCATCGAGGCGCTGCGTGTTGCCGGCGATGGAGCTGATTTTTCGCTCGATGATAGGTGGCTGCATGCCCGAGCTGATACCATGACCGCGATGAGCACGGGATCCCTCCTCCTCGAAATGGCCGTCATCCGCGAGAGCCTCGAAGGCATGCTGGCGCCCGAGGTGGCGTCCAAGGTGATCTTCGAAGCGCTCGAGCCCTTCGGAGGCGACCTCCCGTCGGGCGAGGGCTTGGCCCGCTTCGTCGGGACGGAGCTGAAGCAGAGCCTCACGTCACGCGCGGGCCACGAGGTCGCCGAGGACGTCACCAGCCGGATCCTGAAGGTGCTCGGCCTGCTGATCCCCGGAAAGGCCAACGCCGACGCGGATCCACCGTGGCAGCGCCAGACGGCGGAGGTCAGCCTGGTCAGCGGCTCCGTGCGCGTGGCGGTGGTGTCGGCGACCAGCGGCATGGACCGGCGCCTGCTCGCGGCCATGGGCGAGCTGGTCATGCCCATGGGCGTGCGGCGCGTGTCGCGGCTGGCGGTGGTGGCGACGGATCTACATCCGCAGATCGTGCTGATCGACGGCGCGGATCCACCGCCCGATCGCGCGGCCGATCTGCTCGGGCCTCTGCGGCTCTTGTCCGATGAGGCGCTGGTGGTGGTCTTTGGCTCGGGCGAGCCCTGGGCGCAGCAGGCGGTGCAGACCGTGGAGGCCATGGGCGTGGGTGCGCCCAAGCTCGTCGAGCTCGATCGCCGGGAGGGCGTCGATCCGCTGCTGGATCTGATCCGCTCCCGGCTGGTGCGTGAGGATGATCAGCGCTGAATCGGCGTGCCCGACTCGGCCGTCTCGAGGGTCACTAGGGTGGCGCCGAAGAAGAGCCAGCTGACGATGCCCATGGCTTCGCCCACGATCATGAGCAAGGGCGCCACGGCGGCGGTGCCCTTGAGGCCGAAGGCGCGCAGGGCGATGGCGTTGCCGCCACCTCCGATGCAGCAGCCGACGATCACCGTCAGGAGCACGACGATCGCGATGCTGGCCAGCAACCCGAGCCACTGCTTCTGGGCGTAGGTCGCCGAGAGCTTGAAGGCCTGGACGATGTCCACGTGCCGGGCCGACACGAGATAGGGCACGAAGGCCACGAAGAAGGCCACGACGAACATGGGCAGGACGCAGAAGAACGCGCCGATGGTCAGGGCGATGCCCACGAGCAGGTAGGCCACGAGGTTCATCCAGTAGCCCTCCATGCACTGCTTGAGGGCGTCGCCCGGGCCCGTCACGGCCTGGGGGCCCTCGACCATCACACGGCGCATGGGCCGTGAGATGCCGACGCGCAGGGCGCCGACCAGCAGATAGGCGACAATGAGCCACAGGCTGCTGCAGAGCGAGCCTGCGCCGGCCAACCAGAAGGATCGGTAGTCGCCGCTCGACATGGCGTCGAGCCTCAGATAGTTGGCCACCCAGTAGGGGCTCATCAACAGCAGGGAGAGGGCGGCGATGGCCACCATGGCGAGCAGAATGCCGGACTTGCTGCGCTCGAAGAGCAGCTTGAAGTTCTCGAGGATCTCTCCGAACTGCACCTGCGGCGCGCCGCCGCCACCGCCGGGTGGGCCGCCTGCGGGTGGTGCGACGTAGCCGCCTGCGGGTGGAGGGCCGCCTGCGGGTGGCGCGACGTAGCCGCCCTGCGCGGGTGGAGGAGCGTAGCCGCCAGGC
>JAADHO010000421.1 GCA_013151775.1 Deltaproteobacteria bacterium
ACCTCGGTCGCGCCCGGGTTCACGGCCATGCGCGAGTCATCGCAGTCCGTGGCGTCGAGCACGAAGTTCGCCGGCGCCTCGCAGGCGTCCACGCTCGACATGGGATCGCCGAATCCGTCCATGTCCGTGTCGGCGTAGTAGGTCGTCGTCACGCAGCCGTCGGCCACGGCAGCATCGGCCGAAGCGTCGGCCATGGAGGCGTCGGCCATGGAGGCGTCGGCCATGGAGGCGTCGGTGGAGGCGTCGGTGGAGGCGTCGGTCATGGCAGCGTCGGCGGAGGCGTCGGCCATGGCAGCGTCAGCCATGGTCGCGTCGGCCATGGTCGCGTCGGCGGAGGCGTCCTCGCCGGCGTCGGACGCGACGCAGCGACCCGAGTCGGGCTCGAGGCGGGAGCCGCTCGGACAGCTCGGGGAGCCGCCACCGCAGGCCGGAAGGGAGAGGAGGGAGACGAAGAGCCCTACGGTAATGCGATTCATGTTCTGTACTCGTTTGTGAGCAGGAGACGTGGCGAGTGCCCGGAGTGCGCCGTGGACCACGTTCGGGTCTCATGGAACGCTCATCGGTCCGAGGTCGAGTGAGTTTCCCCTCTTTTTCCCCAGAACCGAGAATTGGCCGTAACGTGCCGCACTTCGCACGCTTCAGCAACAGCGAAGGGTTGTTTTCCTCGCCCGATGTCGGTCGTTGAAGATCGGCAGACACGCCCCCTGGCTCGCTCGTCGAAGCACGCGGTCAGCTGCGCGTCGGCGTGCTAACATCGCGCATCGTCCATTGGAACTGTGGGCGGAAGGACTTCGACGGCACGCATTCTGCTGCGGATTCGCGCGTGATTTTTCTCCACTTGGTCGCAGGGGCGCTTCGATGAGCTGCGTCGGAAGAGCCGATGACATGGCGCGGCTCACTCGCCTGATCCACGGGAGCACGCCAGCGTGGATTACCGTGCTTGGGCTCAGCGGCGTCGGTAAGACCCACCTCGTCGCCCACACGCTAGAGGCTGAGCCGGGGAGCATCTTCGTGCCCCTCGGGGAAGAGCACGGCGACCGCGATGACAGACTGACTTCGTCCATCGAAGGCCGCGCACGCCTGTCGGATCCCGAACGCAGCGCTTCGGTCGAGCAGGTCCTCGCCAGAACTCGATTCCTCGTCATAGAGAACGGCGAACGACTTCGGCCGAGTGAACGGCGCGAGCTGGAAAGTTGGCTGGGACGGCATCGAAACCTTCGGATCGTGGTCACGAGTCGTGTCGCAACCGGAGCAGCACTCGAGACCCTGTTCTTCCTCGAGTCCCTGCCCGTGTCCCCAATCTGCGGCCAGATCACGGAGTCGCCCGCGTTGCGGCTGCTCCAGACCACCCTCGAGTCCCACGGAGGGTCCCACGATGAGCGTCATCTCGCGGAGATCGCGTGGGAGCTGGGCGGTCTCCCGCTCGCGCTCGTGCTGATCGCGCCCACCATCGCGACCCTAGGCGCCGCAGAGACCCTCGCGCTGCTGAAAAACGCCGATGCGTTCGAGGAATCATCACCGCTCGTCCAGTCGCTCTCGGTGGCCTGGGAGAACACGCCCCCTTGGATGCTCGAGATACTGCGGGACCTCAGCACGTGCGAGGGGGCCTGCTCGCTAGAGACCGTCACGGTCTTCGCGGGCGCGAGGGCGGCTGAGCTCGTGAAAGCCCTTCGGTCGCGATCCCTGATCGAGGTCGACCGGTCGCTGGCTCGTGTGCGCTTCCGGATCCATCCGATCGTTCGCAAGTTCGTCGACCGTCGCACCACGGAGACGCAGCGTGCCGAGGCCACGGCGCGACTCGATCGGCACGTGCTCGAGCGAGCCTCCGCGTGCTGGTTCGGTTCTTCCTACACGCTGGACCGAGAGTGGGTCGTCGCGGACTCCGCGCTGATCTACGGGACGATGGAGCGCGTCCGCAGTGCCGCTTCCACCACTCCCGAAGATCTGGCGAGGGCGGGGCTGCTCGCGCTCTGCATGCATGGAGCCGGCGTCCCGATGCGGGACCCGAGCGCATTCGCGAAGCAGCTCTCCGCGCCGGCGGTGCTCCGTGCTCTCGGAGACCGTGGCGAGTGCCTGCTGACGCGCCTGATCGGCCAGCTCGGGTTCTGGGCTGGTGAACTCGAATCGAAGCGCTGGCTGATCCGTTCGCAGCAGCTGGCGAGGGAGATCGGCGAGGGAGACGGTCGGGCCGAGCTCGTCTTCAGCACCACGTTGCAGCAGTGTCACCGGCACTTGGAAGAGCGATCGATGGATCAGGCGGGCAACGCGGCCGCGAACCTGCGAGCGCTGCTGCCTCAGCTCGCACCCATGTACTACACGGGACTTGCGAAGGCGATGGACGCGCTCTCACAGCGGCACACGGGGGACGTGGACTGGTTGTCGACGCGCTTGGGCGAAGCCCGAAGGCTCGTCGCAGAGGACGGAACGACCTTCCAAGTCGCGTGGCTCGATTCACGACTCGCGGATTTGGCTCTCGACGCAGGTCGCCTCGACGAAGCCAACGTCCATGCGGCGAACGCCCTGAACTCGCTCGAGCCAACGCACCCGCTGCACACGTATTGCGCATCCTTGGTCGTGATGTCTCGTGTCGCTGAGAGCTCCTCCGCCGAGCAACAGCTCGAGCAGCTCGCTGCGCAGCTCGAAGAGAGCGGAGACCCGGTGCAACGATATACGATGGACGTGGCCGAGTTAGTCCTGCGGCTTCACCAGCGGCGATGGTCGCACGCCGTCACGCTCACAGAGGGGCTCTTGCGGACCCCCTTCGTCGACGATGCTTCTCGCGTCATCCTCGGCACGGGCCTCGCCGTCGCGTTCTCCCTCGAGAAGCACGGCGCGCGGGCACTGGACCAGATCCGTTCGGTCAGCACGCTGGCTGAGACGGCGGCGCCAATCGAACGATTTCGGCGCAGTGTGCAGCGCTGGCTAGAGGGCGCACCCGACGAAGACTCGCTTCGACCCATACGGCCCACCGCGCTGCCCTTCGAGGCGACTTTGATCCGGGCCTTTCTTTCTGGAGCGCGGTCGCAAGATCGCAAGCGGCAGCTGGTCGTGGGTCTGAGTGGCGCATGGGTCGAGCTGCCCGACGGCCGCCGCCTGGCGCTCTCGTCCAAGCCATCGATGCAGCGATTGTTGCTCGTGCTCGTCGCAGCTCATCCCAGCGGTGACCTGGTTTCGACGGATGAACTCTTCGAGAGGGCCTGGCCCGGGGAGAGCATTCGCGCCGAATCCGCACGCAATCGCGTTCGCGTGACGCTGAGCCGGCTGAGGAAGGCTGGATTCGCGGACCTGCTCGAGCGTACGAGCCAGGGCGTTCGAATCAGCCCGGCCGTCCGGATAGACACGACGACGCACTCTTCGTCTTGACGCAAGTAAGCGGGCGATCCGCAGCCGAGCGATCACGCATTACATCGCATTACATCTTCGTGCCCGCCTCGAGGCCGCGTGAGAACATGAGTTTTTCGATTCAAGGGAGAACTCATGAAGTACGCCGTTCAGACCATTCGCACTCTCGACCGGCCTTTCGCCATGGCGGCCGTCTTGTCCTCTGTCGTGCTCTTCGCTGTGGCCTGTGGCCCCGCCGCCACAGGTACCGCCGACGCTGGACCTGGCGTCGATGCTGGCGCGTCTGATTCTACGGTTCCCCCCGCATGCGGCGCCCCCGAACGCTCCGGCGAGACAGCCTGTGCGGTGAGCGCGTCGGGCGTGTGCCCTACCGGTCAGTACTGCGACATGACCATGCTGACGTGTGTGCCCGGGTGCACCGATGACGCCAACTGTGGGCCCCGCGATCGATGCGTTCGCAGCGCCGGCGCGAGCGTGGGCGCCTGTGCACTTTGTCCGAGCTGCGGCGACGGAGTGTGCCAGGGCGGAGAAACGGGGGCGAGCTGTCCCGTGGACTGTAGCACCGGCAGTGTGTGCGGAGATGGCGTCTGCCAGTCGACGGAGAGCGCCGCGACCTGCGCCTCGGATTGTGCTCCAACATCCTGCGGAGACGGCGTGTGCCAGGGCGGGGAAACGGCGGCGAGCTGTCCCGCGGACTGCGCGACGACTTCCCTCGACGCATGCCTCGACACCTGCAACGCACTTCCGACGTGCGGTGGCGCGGCGGGTGTGGTCGATTCGTGCCGAGCATCGTGCGGCGGAGCATCCGCGGTCGATCAGGCAAGATTCGCAGCATGTCGAAACGCCGACTGCGCGCGCTTCGCGAGCTGCCTCGCGCTGGAGTGCATCGGTGATGCGCAGTGCAGCGCAGGGACGTGCATCGACGGCACGTGCTGCGGCAACGGAGTGTGCGATCCGGTGTACGAAGACAACACCACCTGCCCGGCGGACTGCGGCCGGGACTTCCTCTCCGACTGCTATGACGAGTGCGACGGGTTCGCGTTCTTCGGCTGCGCCGTCGGATGCAGAGACGCATGCACCGCCTCGACCCCTGATCGCCGGGTCCGCTTCATCGAATGTGGAGATCCCACAGCCTGCAACTACGCGGATTGCGCCTCGCTGCTCTGAGAACGCCTGACCAATGACCGGCCTCGGAGACGCGAGCGGGGACGGCGTCGCAGTGCGGTTGTGAACACTTGCCAAGTGTGCCGTCATATATCATGATAATCACCATCAGGCATGACCGATGACTTCATCAAGCGCCGGCTCGATCTCCGCCAAATCGTCGAGAAAAAGTCGATCTTCCTGTTTGGCCCACGCCAGACCGGGAAATCGACGCTGATCCGCCAGCAGCTCTCCGGCGTCCGGACCTTCAACCTGCTCGACAGCGACGTGTTGCTCTCCCTCAGCCGCCGCCCCGCGCAACTTCGGGAGGAGATTCTTCCCTCGGACGAGCTCGTCGTGATCGACGAGATCCAGAAGCTGCCCGCACTGCTCGATGAGGTGCACCTGCTGATCGAGGAGCGCTCCCTACGCTTTCTGCTCACCGGCTCGAGCGCGCGCAAGCTGCGCCGCGGCGGCGTCAACCTGCTCGGAGGACGTGCCCGCTCGCGAGCGCTCCACCCCTTCTCCTATTGCGAGCTCGACGCCTTCGACCTGCGGCGCGCCCTCGACATCGGCCTGCTGCCGCCCATCTATCTCTCCGACGCACCACAGGAGGATCTCCGCGCCTACGTGGGCAACTACCTCATCCAAGAGATCGCCGCGGAAGCGTTGACGCGCAGCGTCCCCGCCTTCAGTCGCTTCTTGGAGGTGGCGGCGCTGTGCAATGCGCAGCTCATCAACTACTCCAGCATCGCCAGTGACGCGCAGGTCCCGAAGAGCACGGTCCAGAACTACTTCCAGATTCTGAAGGACACGCTGATCGCGAGCGAGCTGCCCGCGTGGAAGCGGACCATCAAGCGCAAGCCCATCCGGACATCGAAGTTCTACTTCTTCGACTCGGGGGTGGTGAGGTACTTGCAGCATCGACGCGGTCTGAAGCCGCGTTCGCCCGAGTTCGGTGAAGCCTTCGAGACCTACATGCACCACGAGCTTCGAACCTACATCGACACCTGCGAGCCCGATGGAAGCCTGGCTTACTGGCGGAGCAAATCGGGTTTCGAGGTGGACTTCGTGCTCAACGACAGCGTCGCCGTGGAGCTCGAGGCCAAGGCCCACGTTGGAGAGCGTGACCTACGCGGGCTCCGGGCGTTGGGCGAAGAGGGGCTCCTCGATCAGCTCGTCCTCGTCTCCCTCGAGCCGCGCCCGCGCCACGTCGATGGCATCGACATCTTGCCTTGGAGCATGTTCCTCGATCAGCTCTGGGCAGGCGCGTATGCGCGACCGCAGTAGCTCACCCAACCAAGGCTGAGGTCTCAGCGAATCCGGACTGCCAGGTTCTCCCAGCAGCGCCGAAGCTTTTGCAGCGAGTAGGAGTCACCTTCCGATTCGGCGGCCCAAGGTCAGCCGGGCATGCCGCGCCACGATGCAGGCGCAAGTGCATTCCGGTCACTGCTCTCTTAGTCGCTTGCGCGCGCGTTCACGCACGTCGGGCCAGTGGTCGAGGCTCGCCGTGCCGGCATCGATCTCCCGCACTCGCTTCTGAATCTCCGCTGTCCAGGCCGCCTCGACATCCCCATCGGGGTCGCCATCCAGGCTCCGCAGAAGCGCTGCGGCCAGCTGCGCGCGCTGGTTCAGCGGTAGGCCGAGCGCTTGATCGAGCAGCGTGTGGGTCGCCATGTGTTCAGGCTACTCCACCTACAGGCAGGATCTTCTCGGAGCCGTCCCAGGCCATTCTCCGCGAGCTCCTCGAATGCGTGTGCGAACTGATTGAGCAAGTGGTCGGCAGCCTCTTCGCTGTCGTCGGCGACATACAGCCAGACGTCGAGCAAGTCTTATTCGCAAGCGCTGAGACGAAGACGCTCGACACTACGCCGTCTCGTGTCGCCGCCTTCGGCGCTTCGCCTTGATCGCTTCGATGTCGAGCCGGCTCACCTCGCCCCTGTCGAGCTGAGCCAGACCTTCCGCGACGCGCGCCTCGACCTGCCGCAGACGCATCGTCCGCAGGCGGTCCTGCTCTTCGTGCAAGCGAAGCGCCTCTCGCAGCACCTCGTTCGCGGATCGATACCTGCCAGATTTCACCTTCGCCACAACGTAGCTCTCTAGCTCTGGCGTGAGTGAAACATTCATAGTCTAAGCTTGACGCAATGTCCGTCTTTGTCAATCTTGGTTACGATGCTCCACAGCTGAGCGCCGTTCGTCAACTGTGAGCGGATTTCACGATCGGCGGCTGTCCGCATCTCTCCAGGCTTCAGGCGAGGTGCTCTACCGTGGGCCACCGCCACCACCGCATGCGAGGCCGAGCACGCTGACGAAGACCAACGGCGCGAGTATCTTCCAGTTCATGGTGTGTTGCTCCCGCGGGGCTCGAAGGCGCCCACGACGACTCGCGCTCTTCGCCCGAAGTCAGACCCATCTTCGCAACTTGCTGCGTCCGTGAACATCACCCAAATGGGGGATACATCGTCGCCCTCACGGCTCCTCACGGCCTGTACACGCACATCCCTCATTTGGGGGATGCGCGCGTGCGCGTTCCTCTGATAACCTTTGCTGGTGCATCCAGGAGGCGTCCAGGCGGCGGTCGCATTCGGTGTACCGGTGAAAGCTGAAGCGGCCGGTGCGGGGCTCGGCAGACTTCGGCGGGGAAGCTGACATGACGGAGATTTCTAGCACCCATATTCCTTTTCGTGGGGGCCGACTATGGGTGCAGACCTGGGGTGAGTGTTCGTCTCCTGCCGTGCTGCTGGTACACGGGAACTCCCACTCTTCACGAGCCTTCGAGGCGCTGAGCGAGTGCGGCGCGCTCGCCGAGTATCGGCTCGTCGCGTTGGACCTGCCTGGACACGGTCGCTCGGTCTCGGAGGGCCACTCTTCGAGGGGCTCGCTCGGGTCGTCTCTCGGTGGCCACATCGCCGCGCTCTCGTGTGTCGTCGAGCGTCTCGCGGCGCCACTCCTGGCGGTCGTGGGTCACAGCCTTGGTGGCCACATCGCGTTGCAGGCAGCCGAGCGCCTCGAGGCCAAGGGCGTGATGGTTGTCGGCACGCCTCCGGCACGCTCCGCCGGGACCCTGGTCGAGTGCTACTCGGATCACCCCGCCGTGGGGCTTGCGCTCTCGCCGTGCTGGTCCGACGCGGATGTGGACGCATGGTGCGAGGTGCAGACGCCTGCGGGGCAAGCGCCCCCCGCGCACCTGCGAGCCGACGCCGTCGCGACTCCGGGACGAGCGCGCTCCGAGTTCGTCGAAGGCTTGAGCGTCGAGCCCTACGAAGACGAGGTCGCCGCCCTGCAGAGCTTTGCGGACCGCGCTGCGATCTGCGTGGGCGAGCATGATCGCTTGCTGAACGGCCACTACATGCGCCAGCTGCCGGCCGCCACGACTTGGCGCGGCGCCATCCACACGATCGCGGGAGCGGGGCACGGGCCTCACTATCAACGCCCGGCTGCCTTTGGCGAGCTCCTCAACGTCTTTCTCCATGACCTGCAGCAGGCGTCGTGAGGACGCCGCCGACGCTCTCCGGTTCGAGCTCGCGAGAGCGACGTGCCGCTATCCTGGTGCAGCTACTCGATGTCGTCGACGCCGACTTCGCGGGGGTTGCTCACATCGCAAGGCAGGGCAGCGAGTGGCTCTATGGAGACATCGTTGGCGCGGGTGATGCCCGCTGCGTAGAGCATTGGGAAGCTCGCATTCGGCCGGACAGACCCTGGAAGAGCCCGTGGAACCCCGAGTCTCCGCCGCCGGGTGCCGTCAACCGCTTCCAGACCAGCATCGACGCCCGCTTGCCCGCCCACGAGCCTGTGCTCACGGAGCTCTACGACCCCATCGAGTTGCGCTACGAGCGGCGCATGTTGGTCTACGACGACCGCACCTTCGCGGGCTGGCTCGGTCTCGCCCGGCGCGAAGATCACCCCTTCACCGCACGTGAGGAGCGGAGGCTCTGCCAAGCGACGGCACGCTGTCGCGACATGGTCGTCGCCGACCGGCGCGTGACCGACGCTGCCGCCTCGGAGCTGCACCCCGCTCACATCCTCCTGAGCGCCGAAGGAGCTGTGCTCAGCGCAGGCAGGCACGGCGCGCGGCTCTTGACCAAGAGCCGGCGGGAGATGCTGCGCGGCTTCGTGCGGGCCGCCGACAGGAACACAGAGTGCGTCTGCATCGCCGACGGACTCCACGCTCGAACGGTGCGCTTGGACGGCCCCACGGGGGTGCAGTACTTGGTGATCTTTCGGGCCATCGAGCGGCCGAAACGGAGCTTGCTCTCGGCGCTATCGCCTCGCCAACGCGAGGTGGCGGAGCTCGCTGCCACGGGCGCCACCGCGATCAAGATCGGCCAGTATCTCGAACTCAGTCCGCACACCGTGCGACAGCACCTGCGGGCGATCTACCAACGCCTCGGGATCAACAGCCGGTCCGAGCTCGCGAGCTGCGTCTCGGCGCGCTGAGCGATACAAGTGTCTCTCAGCCCTCGATCACTGGCTCGCCCGTGGGCTTGGAATCTTCGCGCGCGTGGAGGCGAGTGTTGCCGCTTCGGTCCTACGCCAACAGCTCCGCGTCCATGCCGGCGCGGACTTCTTCTTCGCTGACGCCGGGCGCGAGCTCGACGAGGCGGAAGCCTTTGGGGGTCACGTCGATCACGGCGAGATCCGTGATGATGCGCGCGACGACGCCGGCGGCGGTGAGCGGGAAGCTGCACTCCTTCACCAGCTTGGGCGCGCCCTTCTTCGTGACATGGGACGTGAGCACCAGGATGCGGCGCGCTCCGGCGGCCAGGTCCATGGCGCCGCCGATGCCGAGGACGCGTCCGCCGGGGATGGCCCAATTGGCGAGGTCGCCATTCTGCGCCACCTGCATGGCGCCGAGGATCGCGAGATCCACGTGCCCGCCGCGGATCATCGAGAAGCTCGTCGCCGAGTCGAAGGTGGAGCCACCCGGGACGATGGTCACCGTCTGCTTGCCGGCGTTGATCAGCTGTGGATCCTCGTCGCCTTCGTAGGGGAAGGGGCCCATGCCGAGGATGCCGTTCTCGCTCTGCAGCCACACGTCGCTGCCCTCGGGGATGTGGTCCGCCACCAAGGTCGGAAGCCCGATGCCGAGGTTGACGACGCTGCCGGGGGCGATCTCCTGCGCCGCGCGCGCTGCGATCTCTTGCTTGGAGAAGCTCATCGCGCGCCTCCCGTCGCGTCCAGCGCAGCCTCGCCCGGGCGCGGTCGCGTCCGCTTGTACTCGTAGGGATCCTCGTGCTCGCGCACCTCCACCACGCGGTGGACGAAGATGCCAGGCAGGTGGACGTCGTCCGGATCGATGGCGCCCATGGGCACGACCTCGTCCGCCTCCACCACCGTCGTCTTCGCTGCGGTCGCCATGGCCGGCGAGAAGTTTCGCGCCGTGCGCCAGAAGCGCAGGTTGCCGAAGGCGTCCACCTGATGTGCGCGGATCAAGGCGAAGTCGGCGCGGAGCGCGTGCTCGAGGATGTGGGTCACGCCGTCGAAGTCGCGATGCTCCTTGCCCTCGGCCACCACCGTGCCGACGCCCGTCGGTGTGTAGAAGGCCGGGATGCCCGCGCCCGCCGCGCGCATGCGCTCGACGAAGGTGCCCTGCGGGATGATCTCCACCTCGACGCTCTTGCCCGCCATCTTGCGGTGCAGATCCTCGTTGTTGCCCACGTAGGTGCAGATCACGCGGCGCACGATGTCCGCCTTCAGCCACGCCGCGAGCCCCTTCTCGAGGTTGCCCGAGTTGTTGCTGATCAGCGTCACGTCCTTCACGCCCGCGTCGAGCACGCCCTTGATCAGCGCCTCGGCGTTGCCGCAGAGCCCGAAGCCGCCGACCATGATGCGTGCGCCGTCGCTCAGCCCCTCGAGGGCCTCGGTCACGCTCGCGCGCAGCTTGCGTCGGTGACGTCCTTCGTTCTTCACCTCGGTCATCCACACACCTCGTCGATGGCCTCGGCCACTCGATTCATGCCGTCCGCGAGCTCGTCTTCGCTGATGATCAGCGGAGGCGAGACGATCAGCGTTCCGTTGCCCGCGTTCAGGTGGGCGTAGACCCGGCGTCGTTCCAGGGCCTCCGCGAGCCGAGTGAAGCCGGGGCGATCGAGCTCGAGATCCACGCCTCCGAAGAGCCCGATGGCGCGGTAGCTGGTCACTCGCGGCTGCGCGTCGACGATCAACTCGAGGGCGCTCGCGAGCTGAGGCGCCATGGACGCGGCGCGCTCCGGCAGCTTCTCTTCGTCGTAGATGCGCAGCGCCTCGAGGGCGGCGGCCACGCCCAGCGGGTGGGCGTAGTGCGTGAGTCCGGCGGCGAGCACGTGATCCTCGAAGTGCGCCGACACCCGCTCGTGCACGAGCACGGCGCCGAGGGTGCCGTAGCCCGCCGTGATGGCCTTGCCGCAGGTGATCATGTCGGGCACGAGGCGCTCGCCGCTCGCGTCCTTCCAGTGCTCGAGACCGAAGAAGCGGCCCGTGCGGCCGAAGCCCACCAAGACCTCGTCGGCGATCAAGAGCGCGCCGTGCGCGTCGCAGGCCTCGCGTACGCGGGCGTAGTAGTCGGGCTCCGGGATCAACACGCCGTTGTGGCCGACGACGGGCTCGAGCATCACCGCGCCGACGCGCCCCTCGAGCTCGAGCACGCGCGGGATGTCGGTCTTGCCCGCGCGCCCCGAGCGCTCGTCGAGGTCGAGCACGTGCACGACGCCGGGCAGCCCCGGCTCCACCAGCGGCCGGCGCCAGTCGCCTCCCACGCTCACGGCGCCAAGCGTCGCGCCATGGTACGAGCGGTAGCGGCTCACGACCTTGTGCCGGCCCGTGAAGAGGCGCGCCATCTTCAGCGCGTTCTCGTTGGCGTCGGAGCCTCCGAGGGTGAAGAAGACCTTGTCGAAGCCCGCCGGGGCGTGCGCGAGCAGCTCCCGCGCGAGCGCCTCCTTCTCGGGGTAGACGGCGTTCGGTGTCGAGATGCAGAGGCGGCTGGCCTGCGCACGCACGGCCTCGATCATCCGAGCGTGCCCATGCCCCAACGCGGCCTGATAGGTCAGGCTGCCCATGTCGAGGAATCGACCCTTGTCGACCGTGTCGAAATACACACCCTCGCCGCCCGAGAGCTCGATGCCCGTCGTGCCGCGTTGTGCTGACCAGGTGAAGAAATAGGGCAAGTCAGCCTCCGCAGCCGACGGGAGACGGCGTCTGCCCTGGCCCGCCGTAGGGGGCGTGCTTGCGCGCCCCGCGGACGTTGACGTCGGTGAGCTGCGCGGCACCGGACAAGTCCGGCGCCCTACGGCGCACTTGCGTCAACACACGTCCTCGCCGAGATCATCGAAGTCGAAGAGAGCTGGGCGCGCATAGTGTACGCAGCCCGTGGTAGCCCAGAGTTCGCGGGCCGTGCAGTCCATCACCACGGCGCCGTTGGTGGCCACGGCGTGGGGCGCCGACGGGCTTGCGAGGTGCGTGCAGACGCTCTTGGGGTAGCCCTCGTGGGAGCCGAAGCGGCGCCACATATCGGCCCAATCTTCGATGCTGCGCTCCTCGATGCCCTTGGTGAGCGTGGCATAGCGCGAGATCGTCGTGCTGCCCTCTTTGATCAAGGAGCACTCGCCCACGTCGGCGTCGAAGCAGTGGTTGGTGTGGACGTAGACGTCGCCCGCGTCGTGAAGCTCACTGTCGAAGACGATGGCCTTCTTCTGACCGCTCGTCTCCACGCCATAGCCCGCGTCGGGGCTCGCCACGAAGTAGTGATGACCCGAGCCGAGGGGCGCGTTCAGGATGACGTCGCGCGCGCCCTCTGCCGTGCTCTGCCGGAGAGCGCGACGCACGATGGCGGACCATACGGCGCCGACGCGGGCGTCTGTGCTCTTGAGGTTGTTGATGCCGCAGGCGACGCCGTGCCGGTTCATGCCGCTCATGCCGAGGCAGCCCGTGATGCTGAAGATCCACGCCTCGGGCACGTCCTCCGCCTCGGGAACGCGCATCATCATCACGTAGGGCATCACGCTCGCGTGGGTGTCCCAGGTCTCTCCGAGCAAAACACCCCCAGGGGTGCGCGCGAAGATCAGGCTGCACTCGTCGTCGTCTTCCGGCGACACCGGAGTCTGGTCGGCGCCGAAGTCCGCGGGGTCGAGATCGCGCAGATCCGTGTAGTGGTTCAAGACCACGACCAGCTCCGGCGACACGCCCGCGCCCTCGGCGATGCCCATCAACTCCTGGTAGCTCGTGGCGTCCCACTTCTCGAGCAGAGGCAGGTGAGGCGTCGCCGCGCGCAGCACGTCTGCTTGGCGTGTGAAGCGGCCGTTGACGATCGAGAGCTCGACGCGGATCTCGCCGATCTCGCGGATCAGCGGGGCGAACGCCTCGCCGTGGGCGCGTCCTTGCTCACGCGGCGTCAGACCCGCGGGCAGCTCGAAGACCCTCACGACAGCACCTTCTTCAGGCTGCGGTGGAGCCTGTCGTATTCGTCCATGCTCAGGTCGAGGGGCGGCGCGAAGGCCACGTTGCCATTCGGAAGCTCGCGTACGCGGAAGCCCTCTTGGAGCAGACCGTAGGCGAGCTGGGTAGCGCCGCGGCCGACCCGGGCGACGCGGAAGAGCCCCACTCCGTCGACCTCGAGCCCGGCGTCACGCAGGGGCGAGAGGGCCGCGCCCAACGCTTCGCCGGCGGCCTCGACGTCGAGCTTCCGGCAGGCGCGCAGCTGATGATGCACGCGGATCAGGCTCAGCTCGTCACCATCCCAGGTGGAGACGAAGGTCAGCGGCTTGCCGACCCAGAGGGAGTCCGAGACGTGGACGAAGCCCACCTGAGCGCCGGCCCACCAGCTGAGAATGTCGGGCGTGAAGTCGAGGGCGCTGCCGAAGAAGGGCCCGTCACCCGCGCGGTAGGCCGCGGTGGCCGACTCGCTCACGACCACGGGCACGCCGAGCTCTGCGCGCACTTCGTCGAGGGCCTGCCAGAAGCCCTCGGGCATCACGTGTCCGGAGCGCTCCTGAACCGGCTCGAGGAAGAGGCCGATGATCTGCTCCGGGCCGCCGGCCTCGCTCACCGCGTCGCGCAGGGCCTGCATGCTCGCGTCGATGCCGTGCTCGTGCGGGTGGGGCAGACGCACAAAGTCGCGGAAGTAGCCGGGACCTTGGCGGTGCGTCGCGGGATCGCTGAGGGAGCGGGCCGCGGCCGTGGTGTGACCGTGGTAGGCGCCGTGGAAGCCGAGGGCCACGCGTGACTCGGGGCGGTGGTGGCGCAGCACGCGCAGGGCCTTGTCGAAGGTCTCGTCGCGTGACGATGTGAGGTAGAGGTGCGGCAATTCCGGCACCAAGGCGGCCACGTGCTCGACGGCGCGCACGACGGCCGGTGTGACGTAGTTGACCAAGGTGATCTTGTTGACCGTGGGCCCGTAGAGACAGCCTGCGTCGTAGGCGCGCAGCAGCGACGCGGGGGGCGCCTCGAGGCTGAGGGCCACGCCGCTCGCCATGTCCACGGGCGCCGCCTCGCTGGGCTCGTGCTCGGGCACGTCCACCACGAAGGCGCCGAGGGGCATGCGGTAGTAGCAGGCCGCTCCCTCGCCGCCGTACTGCCCGTCGAGCAAGCAGACCTCGTAGGCGCCGAGCTTGCGCGTGACGTGCATCATAGCGTCGGTCTCGCCGAGACGATTGCGACCCGTGATGTGTCGGTAGCGCGGCTCGTCCTCTTCGTTCCGCAGCGCCAAGGCGGCCTCGGCCTGCGCTCGCTTCAGCTCTTCGCCGAGCCCGCGACCGTGGAAGTCGGGGTCCAGGGTGGTCGCCAGCGAGTAGAGGGTGTTGTCGCGACCGCGCATGGGATCGCGATCCGGTCCTTCCACGTCGGTCATGGCCTCGAGGGGCACGCCCAAGCTCGAGCCGACGACGACCTTCGCGCCATCGCGCTCGACCTCGGCGACCACGACCACGCCGCCTTGGAGCTCGAAGGCCTTGGCGAGCTTCTCCTCGGGGTCGCGCCGCTCGGGCTCGTAGACGCGCGCCTCAAGGGCGACGATCTGCGGCAAAAGGGCGTCCTTCTCCGACGCGTCGGCGACGCGCACGATCACGCCGAGGTCCTTGGCCTCTGCGCTCTCGTCGGCGTCCTCGTCCTCCCACGCGGGGGGTCGCGCCGTGGGATCGTCCGCGTGCGCCGCGAGCCATCCCAAGGAGGCGTCGACGGAGCTCAGGAGTCGGTCCATGGCGCGCGCGTCGAAGCTCTTGTTCAGGCGGTAGCGCACCGTGCGGCTGCCGGCGCCGAAGACGATCACGCCGCGCCAGAAGCGCTGCCCGAGGTAGGCCATCAGCAGATCCGTGCTCGGCAGCTCGAAGGCGACGGCGTAGCCCGTGGCCCTCGGTGCGCCCACGAGCTTCGGATACTTCGCCGCGAGCTCGCGCAGTCGCGGCCGCATGTGGGCTTCGACGCGTCCGGCGTCTTGATCCTCGCTCATCCACTCGGCGTGCAGGCGCCCGCGGATCAGCGACGCGGGGTGTGCGCTCGTGGGCTCGGAATCTTCGAAGCGGCTCATCACGATCCCGGCTTGGGCGCGCTTGGCGAAGGTGACGCAGTCGGGGTGATCGGGCGCGCCCGTGGCGTCCACATAGCCGAAGCGATGATGCCAGGCGAAGCTGCCGCCGAGGCCGAAGCCGCACTGCACCTCGTCGAGGATCTGCGGCACCTGGTGGTGGCGAGTCAAGAGACGCAGCGCCTTGTGGAAGCGCGCCGTGGCGTAGCGGTCTCCGCCCTCGCTCTGCATCGGCTCGATGATCGCGGCGAAGTACTCGCCCGTCGCGAGCGTCTCGTGCACGAAGCGCAGGGCCGCGAGCTCGGCGGCGTAGAGCGCGTCGTCGCCCGCGTCGAGACCCGAGAGGTCGCCCTTGGCGGCGGCCTTCATCAGCTCCGCGCTCGCCTGAGGCTCATCTTCGCTCGGCGTCTGCCACGTGGGGAAGGGCGCGAAGCTGACCTCGTGACCCGGCAGCTCGTAGGGCGTGCGCTTGGCGGGGTTGTAGCTCGCGTGCAGGGCGAGCAGCGTGCGACCGTGGAAGCTGCCTTCGAAGGCGAGGAGCTTGGTCTGCTTTTCGCTGCGGCGGTTCTTGAGGCACAGGGCGAAGGCCTTCTCGCAGGCCTCCGCGCCGCTGTTGGTGAAGGTCACCTGGGGCAAGCCTGGCACGAGGCTGCGCAGCGTGTCGGCGTAGAGGTCGGCCTCGAGGCTCGGCACGCAGGTGCTGTCGTGGGCCGTTAGCGGCGTCTCACCGAAGTCGCCCTCGACGTAGGCGCGCACCACCGGATCCTCCGCGAAGCCGCCTGGCACGGTCGCCGTCTGGCTCATGCCGTCGATCACGCTCAGCGGCTCGTCGTCGACCGAGACGAAGTAGGGCCCGGCGGAGCGCAGGCCGTCGAACACCCCCGGCTTCTTCTCGCGCACGATGCGTTCTCCGGCGTAGAGGCGCTCGAGCCACGCGCTCGACGCGGGCACCTCGCCACCCGGCGGCAGGCGCACGCCCATGGGGCGAGGCTCGCGAAGCAGGCTTCGGTTGGCCTCCGCCGCCTCCTCTCGCTCGTGCAGTTGGATGAGCTCTTCGAGCTCCTCGGGAGCGTTCTCACTCAGCGGTCGCGTCATGGCAGCGGAGCCTACGCTGCCGCCCGCCCTTCGCCACGTCAGAAGCCCCCTCGCTACGTGAGGTCCCGCACGGCTCGGGATCCGCGGATCTATCGCGATGCGGCCTGCTCAGTCGAGCACGGCGTCGACGAATTCGCGTACGCGGCGATCGTCCACACGCCGCATCTCGTCGGGCGTACCGCTGCCGATGATGCGCCCGTCATGGAGCATGGCGACTCTGTCGCTGATGCCGAAGGCGCTCTCCATGTTGTGCGTGACGACCACGGTGGTGGCGTCGAGGATGCGCGAGAGCCCGAGCAAGAGCCTATTCACGCGCGTCACGTTGATCGGGTCGAGCCCCTCCGTGGGTTCGTCGTAGAAGATCACCTTCGGGCGCACAGCCACGGCGCGCGCCAAGGCCACGCGCTTCTTCATGCCGCCGGAGAGATCCGCCGGCCACATGCGCTCGATGCCGGGTAGGCCGATCAGCTTGAGAGACTCGCACACCACGCGATGAATCTTCGCCTCGTCCGCCTCGCGCTTCACCCGCAGCGGGTAGGCGATGTTCTCGTAGACGTCGAGGGAGTCGAAGAGCGCGGAGGCTTGGAAGAGCATGCCGACCTGTTCGCGCACGCGCCGGAAGCCGTCGTCCGTGTCGCCTCTGAGCTCCTCGCCTTCGAAGCGGATCGAGCCTTCGTCCACAGGCGCGAGGCCGAGCAGGCTCTTGAGCAGCAGGCTCTTGCCAGAGCCCGAGCCGCCGATCAGCGTCATGAACTCGCCGCGGCGCACGTCGAGGTCGAGACCGTCGAAGACCACGTTGGGCCCGAAGGATTTCCGGAGTCCACGCACGCTGAAGACGTTGTCGCTGTCGGGCTCGCCCATGGGCGCATCATGCCGAAGCTCGGGCCAAGGCGCACGCCGCGGCGGTCGATGGGCGGTCGATGGGCCAATTCTGCCAACCGTCGCCGTTTGGGGAGGGCCCAAGATGTTCGTTTCACGGTACTCTTCCGGCATGGTGCGTCGGCTCATTCCGCTCCTCGTGATCGCACTCTCGCTCGCGTCCTGTGGCGGGACGAAGCGCACGCTGAGCGTCGACCTTCAAACGGACTTCGTGTCGGGGCTCGAGTTTCGCACCGTGCACACGGAGGCCGTGCTCTCCATCAGCGGTACGGAGACGAGCCGTGCGACCAACCGGCCCGCCGACGTGGGAGACGATTTCCTCGGCGGCCGGCGCATCGGCGACTTCGATCTCGACCAACCCGGCACCTACGCCGTGGAGGTCAGCCTGGTGCGCGAGGATGGCAGCGTGCTCGCCAAGCGCACGGTGCGCGTCACGGTGCAGCGCAGCTTCGGCGTGACCGTGCTGATCACGCGCAGCTGCGAGGGCGTGACCTGCCCTGGCGCAGGCGACGATCCGGGCGCTACGACCTGCGCCGGAGGACGCTGCGTGCCGCCCGAGTGCGGCCCGGACGATCCCAGCGCCTGCGGAGTGGCCGAGTGCGTGGGCGACGTCGACTGCGCGCCGGCCAACGCCTGCTCGGCGGGGCAGTGCATCGGCGGCCTGTGTTTTCAAGCGCCGCGCTCGGGGGGCTGCTCGCCTCGTGAGTGGTGCAGCCCCGAGCTCGGCTGTCAGCCCTTGCCCGGCAACGCCTTCGACGCGGGCCCGGGGCCCTGCGTGCCGGAGCTCGAGGTCTGCAACGGCGTGGACGACGACTGCGACGGCATGGTCGACGAAGGCATCGACCTCGCGACGGATCCTCTGAATTGCGGCAGCTGCAACACCGTCTGCGGCGGCGACCACGCGACCGCGGGCTGTGAGCGCGGCGTGTGCACGTTGGAATGTGACGCGGGCTTCGAAGACTGCGACGGCGACCCGAGCAACGGCTGCGAGGCGGATCTGACGGCGGCCACGAACTGCGGCAGCTGCTCCACCATCTGCAACGGATCCACTCCGCTGTGTGTCAGGGGCACGAGCGCCCTCGAGTGCGTGGCCGAGTGTCCGGCCGGCACGACGCTCTGCTCCGCCACCTGCGCGGACCTCGACACCAGCCTGTCTCACTGCGGCGCCTGCGGCGCAGCCTGCGCACCGGCCCACTCGACGGCGGCCTGCGTCGCGGGCGTGTGCGGCGTGGGCAGCTGCGACGTGGGCTTCGCCGACTGCGACGGCGACCCGAGCAACGGCTGCGAGGCGGATCTGTCGCTCGCCAGCCAATGTGGCGTCTGCGGACGCGTCTGCCCCGGCGCGACGCCCTACTGCGTCGGTTCACCCGGCAGCTACAGCTGCACGAACGGTTGCAGCGACGGCTTGCGCGGCGGGGACGAGACCGACATCGACTGCGGCGGTCTGCTCTGCCCCGCGTGTCGTTCAGGCTCCGCCTGCGGACGCGACGCGGACTGCGCGGGGACCGCCGTCTGCAACGCCGGGCGCTGCGCCGCGTGTGGGGAGTGCGAGGCGGGCGCCACGGACTCACGCAGCTGCGGTCTGTGTGGCACGCAGACGCGCAGCTGCGGCGCGAGCTGCTCCTGGGGAGGCTGGTCGAGCTGCGGTGGCGAGGGCGTGTGCACGCCGGGCACGTTGCAGAACCAGGCTTGCGGCAATTGTGGCAATCAATCGCGCACCTGCAGCACGAGCTGCCAGTGGCCCGGCTGGTCGAGTTGCAGCGGAGGAGGCGTGTGCAGCCCGGGCGCGACCCAGAGCCAGGCCTGCGGAAACTGCGGCTCGCAGATCCGCAATTGCTCCGGCGGCTGCTTCTGGAATCCCTACGGCGCCTGCACGGGCGAGGGCGCCTGCGCGCCTGGCAGCAAGACCTCCTCCGGCTGCTTCAACAGCTGCCAGACCATGACCTGCGGCTCGAGCTGTAGCTGGCCCGCCGCCCCAGACTCATGCACCGGCTGTTCGTGTTCGACGGCGAACCAATGTGGCTTCAGCTGTCCGAGCGGCTTCCACCCCACGTCGCGCTTCTACTCCTCGAGCTGCGGCACCTGCTGCTCCGACAACTCCTCTCGCTGCGCGCCCGACTGTGGATCTACCTTCACTCAATGCAATTTCACCTGCCCATCGGGATACCACGCGACCTCGTACTTCTACTCCTCGAGCTGCGGCACCTGTTGCGCGGACAACTCGGCCCGCTGCGCCTTGAACGCGGGGTCGAACTTCAACGTCTGCGGATTCACCTGCCCGAGCGGCTACCGCGCGGGATCACGCTTCTACTCCTCGAGCTGCGGCACCTGCTGCTCCGACAACTCCACACGCTGCACCAAGATCTGAGGTATCCTGCGCGCTCGATGCGTGTACTTGCGTTCTCCCTCTTTTTGCTGCTCTCGCTGAATACGCACGCCGCTGCGCAGCGGGCGCGACCCTCCGAGGCCAACGTCACCGAGGCTCGGGCGCTCTTCATCGCGGGTCAGGCCGCGGTGGACTCCGAGCGCTGGGCGGACGCGGTGGACAGCTTTCGGCGCGCCTATCTGCTCGTGCACGCGCCTTCGGCGCTCTACAACGTAGCCTACGCGCTGCGTGCCTTGGGTCGCCACCGCGAGTCGCGCGACGCCTTCGAGCAGCTCCTGACCGAGCACGACAACCTGTCGGAGCAGCTCTTGACGGACTCGCGTCGCTACCTCGAGGAGGAGCGTGGGCGGGTAGCCGTGCTGATGCTCATGGGGCTCGACCCGGACTCCACCTACACGGTGCGCTTGGATGGCACGGGCCGATCGGACGACGGTCAGCGACCGCTGCTGGTCGAGGCCGACCCGGGATCCCACACGCTCACCGTGCGCGCTCCTGGCGTGGACCAGCCCTTCGTCTGGGAGGGCGAGGTCACCGAAGGCGCCCACGTGCGCGTGCCGCTGCACTTCGAAGAGCCCGCCACGGGAGCTGAAGACGGCCCGGAGGAGAGCCACGGTGGTGTGCTGCGGAGCCCCATCTTCTGGACCATCGTCGGCGTGCTCGTGGTCGGCGGCGCGGTCTCGGCGGGCGTCATGCTCAACCGCGGAGACACCGTCTCGCCGCAGAGCGACAGGGTGTACAACCTATGAATCGTCTCGTCTTGGTGTCGAGCTTGGCGCTCACGCTGCTGGCTGGATGTGCCTCGGACGGCGTGCTCGAGCTGACCCTCGACCTGCCTCCGGCGCCCGGCGGAGAGCGCATCTACGTCTTCACTCAAGCCCGTGACGCCACGGACAACCCGATCCTCGACGAGTGGCGCGATGACGCCGACCTCGACGGAGTCGAGCTGGGCACGGCGCGCACGCAGGATCACATCAGCCTGCGCTCGGCTCGCGACGGAATCGACGTCAACGTGAAGCTGACCTTCTGCTCCACCGTGCGCTGCAGCACGCTCGAGGACTCGAACGCGCCGCAGCTCCTCTACACGCTGCGCACGCCCGTCTACGTGGGTCAGCGCACCTCCTACACCCTGCGCGTCGCGGCGGTCCCGACCACGCGTGACCCGAGCGTGACGGTGATCGACAAATGCGACATCGCTGGCTGCGTGGGCGGAGAACTTCGGAGCTATTGCCGCGCCGACGGAACGCATTTCTGCGAGTAGCTCGCTGGGCGTCGGCGCGAGCGCCTCACTCGATCAGCAGGGACCGAAGCTCATCCAGGTCGAGACGTTGGCTCTTGTCGAGGCCGCTCAAGAGATCGTCCGCGAGGGCGCGCTTCTTCTGGTGCATGGAGAGGATCCGCTCCTCGATGCTGCCCTCGGTCACGAACCGGTAGACCGTCACGGGCCTGCGCTGTCCGATGCGATGCGCGCGGCCGGTGGCTTGCTCCTCGACGGCGGGGTTCCACCACGGGTCGAGGTGAATCACGTAGTCGGCCCCGGTGAGGTTCACGCCCACGCCGCCCGCCTTCAAGCTCATCAGGAAGACGTCCGCCTCGCCATCTTGGAAGGCCTCGATGCGCCGCGCGCGCTCGCTCGCGGAGGTGGAGCCGTCGAGCGTGAGGTAGGCGATGCCCGCCTGCTCCAGGCGCTCGCGAGCCATGGCGAGGCTGCCCAAGAACTGGCTGAAGACCAGGGCGCGGTGGCCCTCTTCCTTCAACGCCTCGAGGCGCTCGAGCAGGGCGTCGAGCTTGGCGCCGGGCGGACCTAGCTCGGGATCGACCAGGCGCGGATCTACGGCCGCGCGCCTCAGGCGCATGATCTCGGCGAAGACACGCATGCGCTTCTGATTCTTCGCGCCCTTGGCCTGGAAGGCCTCGAGGGCGTTTCGCCGCAGCGCCTCGTAGAAGGCCCGCTCCGCCACGGTCGGCTGCACCCGCAGGGTGATCTCCGTGCGCGCCGGGAGCTCGTCGAGCACCTGCGCCTTGGTGCGCCGCAGGATGAACGGCCGGAGCAGGGCCCGCAGCTGTTGCGCTCGCTCTCGGTCGCCGGCTTCGATGGGCTGGGCGAAGCGTGTGTCGAATTGGGATTGGGTCCCGAGCAGGCCCGGCAGCGTGGCCTGCATCACGCTCCAGAGTTCACCGAGGTGGTTCTCGATGGGCGTGCCCGTGAGCGCCACGCGCAGCTCCGTGTTCAGCTCGTGGGCGGCCTTGGCGCGCTGCGTCCGCGCGTTCTTCAAGGCGTGGGCCTCGTCGAAGATCACGCTTGCGAAGGGCTGCGCCGCCAGACGCTCGGACTCCGTCACCAGCAGCCCATAGCTCGTGAGCAGCAGATCGCGGGGCCCGAGGTCGGCCAAGATGCGCTCGCGATCGCCGTCGCGCAGCTCCACGCAGCGCAGCGTGGGCGCGAACCGACGCGCCTCGTTGGCCCAGTTGCGCACGACCGTGGTGGGCGCGACGACCAGCGCCGGACCGAGCTTCGCGCGCCGCAACAAGAGCGCCAGCGTCTGCACCGTCTTGCCCAGCCCCATGTCGTCCGCGAGGCACGCGCCCATGCCCGCGTCGGCCAGGCGCGCCAGAAAGTGATAGCCCTCGAGCTGATAGTCACGCAGCGTGGCGTCGAAGTTCCGGGGCAGCGCCGGCGTCGAGTTCACGGCCTCACTCAGGCGATCGAGCCGCGCGAGCACGTTGGCGTCGTAGCTCACCTCCTCCACGTCCTCGAGCAGCTCCTGAACGCGCGGGAGACTCGCCGCGCTGGTCTGCAGCACCTCTCCGCTGGCTGTCCCCAGGGAGTCGAGGTCGTCGAGTCGCCGCGCGAGATCCTCGGTGAGCCGGACGTAGTTCTCCTCGCCGAGCTCGACGTACTGCCCCCGGCGTCGGCCCAAGAGGTCACGCAGCGTCAACACCGTGTCCTCGTCGACCTCGAGCCGCGGATCGATCTCGAGCCAGCCATGGGACTCGCCCACGCGCGTGCGGAGGTGGGTCAGATCCGCCACCTTGGGAGGCGCGAGGCGCCGCTCCTTGGGCCACAGCAGGCGCAGCGCCGGGGCCTGTGCGTGGAGCTCGCTCAGGCAATCGAGTGCCGACTCCACGCTCTCCGCGCGACGACCCGCGCCCGTGCGAGGCAGGTGGCGCAGGCTCGGGCAGGCCTCCTCGAGCGCCTCGAGGTTGCGCTGCTCTGTGTCGAGGTCGCGGACGCAGCGCTTGAGTTGCCCGTCCACGGGCCCGACGAAGGTGGCGTTGCCTTGCCCCGGACGCGTCGCGCCGCCACTCGTCCCGAGCGGAAAGACAACGAGCGAGAGCTCGAGGGTGGTGCCGTTCCAGTCGAGCTCCACTGCGATCTGCGTGTCCGCGGCGACCACCTCACCCACCTCGAGGGAGTCGCTCTGGCTGCCCAGACGCACGCGGCTGCCGAGCCTCTGGACCAGCTCGCTGAGGCGCCTCGTCTCGCCTCCGGGCACTCGCAGCACACCTTCGGGCAGGGCGGCCGCGACGCGCGCAAGCTCCGGCGTCCGCTCATAGATCCACAGCTCCTGCGGGCTCGTCCACTCGAACGCGTTCGCGCTCCACGCCAGCTCCGGCGGGAAGATCTCCACCAGCACGTCTCCGCCCTCGGGACGTGAACGCAGCTCCGCCTCCTTGCGCTTCACGACCAAGGGCGCGCCGTCCTCGTTCACGACACGCGGGTGGCCCACCAGCGGCACGAGAGGGCTCGGCGCGTCCTCCGCCTCGGCGCGTACGCGTCCCTTCCCCGGCAGCTTCTGGCGTGCCATCCGCGCCAAGGTCAGGCGGTCGGCCTCGGTCAGCTCCGGACCTTCTCCCTCGAGCAGGCGCGCCGGCGACGCGACCTTGCCCTTCTGCCCCGACTTCTTGCGCAGACGGGCCTCGACCTCTGGAGCGTCGGCGTCCGAGACGGAGAACACGCGGAAGATCAGCTGCTGCTGCTCCTTGTCCGCGTGGGACTCCTCGGCGAGGCGAGGCACCTCACGCGTGAGTGCCTCCAGAGTCTCCAGGGCGACCTCCCAAGGCGCCTTGGGTTCGTAGGCTCCGAAGAGCGTTGCGCCCGTCTCGTCCAACCTCGAGGTGTCTCCTTCGAGGTCTGCCACGAGAGCCTCTAGCTCCCGGGCGATTGGCAGATAGCGGCCGGCCCGCGCAGTCTCGAGCCAAGGCCTCAGGAGCGCGAGCAATTCACTGCCGCGTTCGCTGAGCCCGAGCCAACGTCGACACAAGCCGTAGCTGAGCAAGCCGAGCCAATCGGACCTCCCGAGAGCGGAGCCCGGTAGCTCGGGCAGCTGACCGCTGCTCGCCGTGTTGTAGAGTTCTAGGAACGGAGCGTAGGCGTCCTCGTGCGCGACCTTCGCGGCGTGGGCGCTCTGGCTGTCACGCTCGAGGGCTTCCCAATCCGCGTCGCCAGAGGCCGTGCCGGCCACTCGAGCGAATTGCAGGAGCACGCCCTCCATGCCCGGAAGCTGCTTGTGCTTGCGCCGCCTCACGCTCTTCAGCGCGATCTCCGCGGCGGCGCGCGCGGCCTGGAAGTCGCCCTCCCAGACGCAAGCGGAGAGCTCGACCATGGCCTCCTCGGGCTTGCCCAATCCGGAGACGGCGCGAGCGGCGGCGAAGTCTCCGCGCATGGCGAGGCAGCGCCCGGCGTTCAGGCGCAGGAGAGGATCTTTCGCGCGGGTCGCGGCCTCGACGACCGCCTCGCCCACATCCGCCAAGGACCCCAAGGCGTGCTCGAGCGCGAAGCTGAGATAGCTCTGACGTGCCTCGACGTGAACCATCTCGAGCAGCGCCGCGCTAGGGCGCATGCCGATGCGTCTCGACAGCCACTCGCCCGGACTCGACGGATGGGAGAAGGGCTGTGCGCAGATCTCCTGGGTGAGTCGACGGCTGGCCTCCGCGTCCTCTCGACTGAAGGCCACGAGCAGCTCCAGGCCGATCTCGCCCTGTCGGCGCTCCGACCCAAAGGCGTAGCTCCGAGAGACGCGCAGCTGCTGGCGCACGCCTTCGATCAGCTCGTCGAGACGGTAGCGAGCGTCGGCGTCTCGCAGCAGCGCCCGGGCCGCCTCGCTCTCGACCCGATAGCTCAGGTTGCCGCTGGCGTCCGACGTCTCGACCAAGAGCCCCGACTTCAGGCAGGGCGCGATCTCGGGGCGCAGGCTGGCGGCGTTCATGTGCCGCCGCGGATCTACCCGCACCCGACAGCGCGCGGCATACTGCGCCCAATCGGTGCGGCTCAGCTCCTGACCCGCTAGCGCCAGCACGCAGAGCAGGTCCCTGCGCAATTGAAGGAGTTCTCGGACACGTGTTCGCAGCGGGTCGACCATCGCGCGGCCCATAGCAGCCTCAGGGGCACCTGTCGCCCGGGCATCGCGCAAAAGCGACCGTCACCAGCACTTCCGAGCACTTCTTGGGCGCTACGACTCTCCGCGGTCTCGCGATATAGTCCGGCGAGACCCTCAGCTCGGGAGTTTTCCATGCGGCTCTTCATCAGCGTCCTACTCGTGACGATTCTGGCTCCGGGCCTGGCTCTGGCCCGTGACTTCTATGTCGATCCGGCCACGGGCAGCGCCTCGGGAGACGGCAGCATGGCGGCGCCTTGGCGCACGCTCCAGGAGGTCGTGGCGGCCAACCTGATCGAGACGCAGAAGTGGGCGAGTCTGCCCTATGTGGAGGGCGCGAGCTTGGTGCCGGTGAACCCGGGCGCGCCGATTCAGCCCGGCGACACGATCTGGCTCGCCTCCGGCTATCACGGCGCCCTCGAGATCCTGAGCGCCTACAACGCGGCGCCCATCACCCTCGCGGCGCTGCCCGACGCCACACCGGAATTCAGCAGCGTGCGCTTCCGCTCGGCCGACGGTTGGGTGCTACGCGGCGTCTCAGTCAGCCCATCCTTCGCGCCGACCTACGAGGCGCAGACGGCCATCGACATCAATTCCCACGGCTTCTCCGGGCCTAGCGGGCACATCACGATCGAAGGCTGCGACGTCTTCAGCGTCCGCGACATCTCGGGCTGGAGCGCCAACGATTGGGTAAATCTCGCGGTGAACGGCATCGCCTCCAACGCCGACGACATCACGCTGCGAGACAACACGCTGACCAACGTGCGCTTCGGCATCTCCATGAGCGGCGCCCGCGCCCAGGTGATCGACAACTCCGTGCGCAATTTCAGCGGCGACGGCATGCGCGGACTCGGCGACGATGGCCTCTTCGAGCACAACTACGTGGCCAACAGCTACGACGTGGACGACAACCATGACGACGGCTTCCAGAGTTGGTCTGTGGGCACAGACGGCGTCGGCTCGGGCGAGGTGCGCGGCATGGTCTTGCGCGGCAACATGATCGTGAACCGCGAGGATCCAGCTCAGGCGCTCTCGGGGTCGCTCCAGGGCATCGGCTGCTTCGATGGCTTCTTCACGAATTGGCTGGTGGAGAACAACGTGATCCTGGTCGATCATTGGCACGGCATCACGCTGCTCGGCGCCCGCGACTCGCGCATCGTCAACAACACGGTGATGGACATCAACACCACGGATCCCGGCCCGCCCTGGATCAAGATCGCACCGCACAAGGACGGCACGGAGGGCACGGGAAATCTGGTGCGCAACAACCTCGCCACGGCCATCGCCAACCAAGGCGGCGGCATCGTGGAGGATCACAACCTGCTGATCACGGACGCCGCCGCGCTCTTCGTCGCGCCGACGGCGCCTTGGGATCTGCACCTCTTGATGGGCGCGGAGGCGGTGGACATGGGCGCGATGGACTCAGCGCCCGCCACGGACCGCGACGGCGTGCCGCGTCCCTTTGGTGCCGCCGTCGACCTGGGCGCCTACGAGTGGACCGACGCACCGCCTCCCGTGGACGCGGGCGTGCGCGACGCGGGCTCGGCG
>JAADHO010000320.1 GCA_013151775.1 Deltaproteobacteria bacterium
ATCTCGTAGCTGTGGCCGCCGTCCGCCGAGTAGAAGATCCCGCCATGGTAGTTGGCGTCACCCTCTGCGTCGCCGATCGGTCCTTCGATGCCGACGACCAGGTCCGCGCCATCCGTGGCGTAGCTGCGTCGGTCGGAGTACGACGCCGCCTCTTCCCCGGGCGCGATCAGCGGCACGCTCTTCTCCCAGGTCGCTCCACGATCCGTGCTTCGGTAGACGAAGCCGACGCGCTTGTTGTTCTCCACGTCGTTGACCGCGTAGAGGATGGCGTCGCCGGCCATCATCACCTTGATGGCGTCGTTGCGCTCGATCGGCGGTGGGACGGTGACCCAGGTGGAGCCCAGATCTTCGCTGAGCGCGAGGATCGGACCCGAGTCCTCTTGGCCGTCGATGGGGAAGTACCAGCCTTGGGCCAGCACCTTGGTGTGGTCGGGGCTGAAGGTGCAGCCTCCACCAAAACCGCCGCCAGAGCCACGCGCGCCCTCCGGACGTACGCGCGCCTTCTCGGTCCAGCCCGCGCCGCCGTCCGTCGAGAGGAAGGTCTGGCCCGTGCTCGTGACGCTGAAGAGTTGATTGGCGCCTCCACCGCAGATGGCGAAGGACATGCGATCGCCCTCGGGCATGCTCGAGGCGACCTCGGTCCAGCTGGCGCCATCACTCGACGCTTGGACGCTCGGCCGGGAGCCGATGCTGGCCGCGAAGCTGCGTCCACCGGCGCCCGCGAACCACGGAGTCCAGCTGAATTGCACCTCGGCCTCACCCGGGACGCGCTCCCAGTTGCGCCCGTCGGTGCTGCTGTAGACCGCCTTCTGAGACTGGAACCAGGCCATGAAGTGGCCTCCACCGCGAGCCGCTGGAAACGTTGGCGCCGCAGGTGCAGCCGGCGCCGCGGGCGCCTCAGCCGCAGGCGATTCCGCCGCCGGGCTGTCTTCGCCCGAGCACGCTCCAGCCAAACCGACCGCACAACAAACCACTGCCCATAGAGCATTCTTCATCATCCACACCTCCGTAGTGAGCCCACCTGTACGGCCAGCCCTGCGGATACTTGAGCGCCCTGTTTCAGCGCCGTGCGCTCGGCCCCCGCTCAGGGTGCGCGGTCGAGGATGTGGAATTCCACGCGGCGATTCCGCGCTCGCGCCTCTTCGCTGGTGCCGGGGGCGATCGGGCGGGTCATGCCGTAGCCGTGGGCGCTCAGGCGCGACTCGGTGACGCCGTGCTCCACCAGCCACCTGCGTACGGAGGCTGCCCGGCGCGCGGAGAGGTCGAGGTTGTGTTCGGGCGCGCCTTGGTCATCCGTGTGACCTTGGATCTCCACGTGCGCGATCTCGGCGTGGCCGTTGAGGGTCCGCGCGACCTGCTCGAGGAGTCCGAAGCTGCTGGGTAGGATCTCGTCGCTGTCGAGGGCGAAGTGTACCTGCTCGAGCACCACGACCTCGCTCTCTTCCACCGCGACCAAGGCCGCGGGCAGCTCGCAGCGCACGCTGACCTCGCCGCCTTCCTCTGGGATGGTTGCCACGCAACCGGCGGGGCCGTGGGAGTCCTCCATCAGATCCATGCGGACCTCGCCCGGAGCCAGCAGGTAGGTCGTGAATTGCCCGTCAGGACCCGAGATCAGAGAGTTCAACTCCGGGTGGTCGGGCAGGCTGATGATGGCGCCGGGGATGCGCGTCAGCGAGCCCTCTTCGACGACGAAGCCGTGCACCCGGCCCATGACAGGAGGCTCGTAGGGGATCTCCACGCGCTCCACCACTTCCCGTTCGATCACCTCGGGAGGTGACTCGTCAGGGATCTCGTAGGCCCAGCTGACGGCCGCCCACAGCCGCCACGGCTCGTTCTGAGGCAGCTCACGCACGGCGTGTCCGCGCTTGGTGCCCGTGAGGCCGATCTCCATGGCCAGAGTCGCCGAGAGGCCTCGCACCACCGGCAGCACCCGCACGCCCAAGGTCAGGTCCATGGGCCAGCTCGCCGCGCCCTCGTTGCTCAGGCAGGAGTCGCCCGCTGACCCTGGGATGAACGGGCAATTGTAGCCGCGCCTATTCACCGGGATGGCCCACTGCCACTCGAGCATGGGTGAGACGACGATGTCATCCCGTGGGGTGAGCGGCAGCTCGAAGCCGATGCCAAGCTCCATGCGGTCCACACGTGAGATGCCGAGGCCGTAGCGCTCCTCGGCCGTGATCAGATTGCGCGTCTCCTCCGCTCGTGGGGCAGCCCCATCGAGCACGTCGTAGCGCGAGCGCTCGGCGCCTCGCGCGAGCGGCGCCGTGCCATCGAAGACGTAGCCGAGGCCCGTGCGGATGATCAGCGGGATGGGATCGCGGCGCTCGCGCAGGTCCGCGCTGAGGTTCGCGCGCAGGCCCACGCCGAGGTCGCTGAAGCTCGGACCGGTCCCCGCCGCCGTGGGCAAGCGCAAGGAGACGTCGCCGCCCAAGGTCAGACCCCGGCGGATGTCGGTGAAGACCTTGGTCCCGACGACCACGTCGCCGAGCACGATCAGCAGCGGAGGCGTGCCGAAATTGTTGGTGTTGGCGGAGGCGAGCAGAGCGCCGTAGACCTCGACGTGGTCGCTGGCGGTGATGCCCAGGCTCAGGCTGCCGCCGATCAGATCGTCGCGATCTCCCGGGCGCAGCCAGCCCTTCGTGCGCATGGTCATGAAGGCGAGCTGGAAGCGAAAGGAGCCGGCCGGGCCCGAGCCCGCTCCCTCGACGTGCACTCCGCCGCTGGGGCCGTCGACGGTCGGTTGCGCCTGGAAGCGCCGCTCGCGTGCCGCGTCGTCACTCGCCTCGGGCTCGGCGCTGGCGTCATCGTCGACCGCGGCGTCGACCTCCGCATCGTCGAATCCGTCGTCCGCGCCGTCACTCCCAGTCGTCTCTTGATAGCCGTCGCCATTCCGCAAGGCGCCCTCGTCGTCGAAGGTCTCGTAGGGAGGCTCGCTCTGCGCGGGTGTCGGTTCCTCGTCGAATTCGTCGTCGAATTCGTCTTGGGCGTGTGCGAGTCGTGGCAACAAGAGCAGCCCGGACGCGAGCAAGAGGGAGAGGAGGCAGCGAGTCGAGCCGATTCGTGGGGTAGCCATGGCGGGCGCAATGTAGCGGCCCCGACCCGCGGGGTGAAGGGCACGTCGCCGCTTTTCGCGTTCCTCCTCCGTGTGCCGTGGCGCGCGCGGCGTGACATTCTCGCGCCTCGGCGTGAAGCTCACCTCGTATGTGGTCGCGGGCGGCACGTAACGTGGCGTGGGGACCGCCCGTAGGTGGGGCATCTCGAGGAGCTCGGGTCATGGAGGCTGTGTGCAGATAGTCATCGTCGGCAATGGCGTCGCGGGTATGGAGGCGGCGTTGGTCGTGAGAGCGCGGATGCCCGAGGCGGAGATCACGATCGTCTCCGAAGAGTCCGAGCACTTCTTCTCGCGCACCGCCCTGATGTGGGTCGTGTGTGGGCAGCTCGACTACCCAGACATCGAGCCGCTCGAGCGCGACGTCTATGCGCGCCAGCGGTTTCGACGCGTGCGGGCTCGTGCCGTGGGACTCGACGCCGAGGCACGCACGCTGAAGCTCGTCGGGGATCTGCCGGATCTTCCCTTCGACTCCCTGCTGATCGCCTGTGGGTCGCGCCCGCGTCCCGGGCCTTGGCCCGGATCGACGCTAGGCGGAGTGGGACACTTCGTCACCATGCAGGATCTCGAGTGGCTCGAGGCGGAGCTGCACGGAGGACCTGCCAAGGCCGGGCCTCCGAATTCCGGCGGGCACCTCGCGCACACGACCGAGGACTCGCCCTATCTTCCGCGCACGGTGTCCGCCGTGGCGCGCGGTGCTAGCTCGCGTCGCCCCTGTGTCGTAGGCGGTGGTCTGATCGGCATCGAGGCCGTGGAGGTCATGCACGCCGCCGGGCTGCGGCCGCGCTTCTTCATCCGCGAGGAGTGGTTCTGGCCCATAGCCATGGACTCCAAGGAGTCCACGTGGATCGCCGAGCGCATGCGTGAGCACGGTGTGGACGTGCAGCTCGAAGAGGGCCTCGAGTGCTTCGAGGCCGACGACGCGGGCAACGTCGTGGCCGTGAAGAGCGACCGGGGCGAGCGCTACGAGGTCGACCTCGCCGTGATCGCCATCGGTGTCGTACCCAACACGGATTGGCTGAAGGGCTCGGCCGTGAAGCTCGACGCCGGCGGCGGCATCGTCGTGGACGAGGGGCTCGAGAGCAGCGTGCCGGGCGTGTTCGCGGCGGGCGATTGCGCGTCCGTGCGCTGGTTCGAAGGCAGCCGTCGCCCAGAGCAGCTCTGGTACACGGGGCGCGAGCAGGGGCGCATCGCCGGCAAGCGTCTGATGGGTGACGCGGCGCTGTATGCGCGCGGTGCCTGGTACAATTCCGCCAAGCTCTTCGACATCGAGTACACGACGGTGGGCTTGGTGAACATGAACCTCGAAGGTGAGCAGAACTTCTACTTCGAGGAGCGCGGCAGCGTGCGTAGCACGAACCGCGTCGTGGTCGCAGATGGGCGCGTGGTCGGGTTCAACTTCCTCGGTCGACGTTGGGATCACGAGGTGCTCTTACGCTTCATCGCCGAGCGTCGCTCCCTCGAGTACACCCTCGAACATCTGCACGAGGCGGCCTTCGACACGGAATTCGTGCCCGCCTTGAGCATCCCGCCCGAGGCACGCCGCGCACCCCTCTCGGGCCCTGCGCCGAGCGGCGTCCGCGAGCCCATCACACCTCCGACAAGCGCAGCCTCCCGTGTCGCGAGCCAGGGAGCGCGCTGATGGATCTCCAGGGTCAGAACGGTTTGGTCAGCACCTATCGGCAGTCGTGGCGCAACCGCGGTCTGGCCGGTGTGCTCGTGTCCGCGTTGTTGGTCACGTTCTACTTGGTGCTCTACTTCGAGGACAAGCTCGAGAAGGTCATCCACATGCGGCCTTTGACGGACTTCGCGACGAGCGTCGGCCTCAGAAACCGGTGGTACCTCTACGGCTTGCTCTACTGCGTGCTGATGATCGTCGGTGGTGCGCTCTACCTGCGGAAGCATGGGAACAGCCGCTACAATCAGCTGCGCATCGCTACCAATGTCACGGTGCAGGTGTTGTTCGGGTTTCTCTTGCCGTTCATCATGCCACTCTTCAACGGACCGGAGCTCTACGTCTCGTATTTCTGGCCGTTGAAGTACGACTACTTCTACCCGCATACGTTGCAGGATTTGCCGCTCTACTTCGCGGCCTACACCGTGCTCGGATCGCTGCTGCTCGCACCCATCATGGCCTACTTCTTCGGCAAGCGCTGGTATTGCTCCTGGGTCTGCGGCTGCGGCGCTCTCGCCAACACCTTCGGAGATCCATGGCGTCACCTCACGAGCAAATCCACCCGCGCGTGGCGCTTCGAGAAGTGGTCGATCTACCTGGTGCTAGGACTCGTTCTGCTGACCACTGCGCTGGTCGGCATGGACTTTCTCGTGGGAGCGCAGCACCCGACCTTCCACCGGCTGGTCGCGGGCGAGCATTGGGACGATTGGTCCTTGAAGTATCTCTATGGGTTGGTGGTCGGCGCGATCCTCGCGGGGGTCGTCGGGACCGGGCTCTATCCCATCTTGGGTCCGCGCGTGTGGTGCCGAAACTTCTGTCCCATGGCTGCGTTCTTGGGTCTGGTGGGGAAGTTCGGTCGCTTCCGTATTCGGGTGAAACCGGGGATGTGCATCTCGTGTGGCAATTGCAGCACCTACTGCGAGATGGGGATCGATGTTCGCAGCTACGCCCAGAGCGATCAGAGCTTCACGCGGGCGTCCTGTGTCGGCTGCGGCATGTGCGCCCACGTCTGCCCGCGCGGCGTGTTGAAGCTTTCGAATGCGCCCCGGGGGCAAGCGGACAAGAAGCGCCAGGGTCTGACCGTCGTCGACTTCTGAGTTGAGGCCTAGAACGCAAGAAAGCCCCAGCCGTAGCCGGGGCTTTCGTCTTGCATCCGCGATCTAGTCTAGCTCGCGAAGTGCTCGCTCAGCGACAGGGTCCGCGGCCCTGATTCGCCGGATCCGAGTTGCTGCCGGAGTCGCTATCCGAGGTGCCGCGACGGGCGCAGACGCCGTGTCCGGCGCGATCCGAGCCGTTGCCGCTGTCCCGATCCGTCAGGCCCGTGCGTCCGCGACCCGCGGGGTCGGAGCCGCTGCCGGAGTCGTTGTCGGCCGCCGCTGCCGCTGCCGTGGTTGCCGCCGCGGTTGCCGTGGTTGCCGCTTCCGCCGCCCGCGGCATCTGCGTGGGGTCCGGAGTCACTATCCGTGTGGCCTTGCCCGTGTCCAGCGGAGTCCGAGTTGGGCCCCGAGTCGCTGTCGGTGTGTCCCGAGCGCCCGTTGCCTGCGGCGTCCGCGTTGGGCCCGGAGTCGCTGTCCGAGGTCGCGCGAGCCACGGCGCCAGGTGCCGCGATGCCGGCCGCCGCTGCGGCTGCGCCCAGTACGCCTGCACCCATGATGCCCAGAGCGCCTCTGCGGCCCACTTGGCGCTGCGTGCGAATCTCGCCCTCTTCGAGGGTTGTCGTCGTCTTCTTCTCGTCGGTCATTCGGTCTCCTCCACAAGGCCCATGTGCCGCGCGAAGAGCCGCACGGGTCACGCCGTCGATTGACTATACGCAATTGCAGGCAGAATCTTCAGCGGAAACGGAAGTTTTTTTCTAGAGTCCAGACAGCAGAACTCCAAGGCCGCGAAAACACGAGGAAATATGCCCAGAACAAGTTTTTCACTCGAGCGCATGATCGAGCCCACGAGCGTCGAGACTTTCCTCGAGGAGTATTTCGAGAAGCAGCCGCTCTTGCTGAAGCGCAACTCGCCCGAGCATTTTCGCGACCTCTTGACCCTCGAGGTGGTGGATCGGGTGATCACCACCATGCAGCTCGAGTATCCGCAGATCGAGGCGACCAGCGCGCGTCGCGACGACCTGCGCACGGAGGACTACACCTATCCGAGCGGGTTGATCGACGTGGTGCGGCTCTACAAGGAGTTCGAGGACGGCGCGACCATCATCTTGCCGCAGCTGCACAACCACGTGCCCAGCTTGGCTCACCTCTGCCGCTCCATGGAGCGCGAGCTGAGCTACCGCTTCCAGACCAACATCTACATGACCCCAGGGGGCGAGTCGCAGGGCTTCCGCACGCACTACGACAACCACGACGTCTTCGTCCTGCAGGTCGCGGGCGTGAAGCAGTGGAAGGTCTACGGTACGCCGGTGGAGCTGCCCTATCGGGGACAGGGCTTCGACCCCGCGGATGGGCACGAGGTGGGCGACGTGAGCATGGAGTTCGAGCTCGAGCCCGGCGACATGCTCTACATTCCACGCGGCGTGATGCACGACGCCTACACCACGGACGGGCTGTCTCTGCACATCACCCTCGGTGTCCTGACCCCGTCATGGACCGACCTGCTGGTCGAGGGCATCGCCCGTGTGGGCCTCGCGGATCCGGAGTTCAGACGCTCGCTACCGCCGGGTTTCGCTCATGAGGGCTTCGACCGGGCTCGCGCGCGCGAGATCTTCGTCGGCCTGATGAAGAAGGTGGCGCAGAGCGCCGACTTCGACGTCTTGCTCGACCACTTCGCAGAGGATCTGCTCTCCACGCGTCATCCCCTGCTCGAGGGCCAGATGATCCAGGTGGCTCGCTCCCATGAGCTGAGCGTGGATTCGCGCGTGGGCTGTCGTCCGGACCTGCTGTATCGGGTGCGTGTTGGCGAGGAGACGCTCGCGCTCACGGTGTATGGAAACGAGATCAGCCTGCCGGCCCACGCCGAGCAGGCGCTGCGCTTCGCCCTCGACACCGCCGAGTATCGCGTCGCGGAGATCGCCGGTGATCTCGACGACGCGGGCAAGCTCGTGCTGGTGCGTCGGCTGGTGCGCGAGGGCTTGGTGGAGATCTTCGACTGAGTCGGTCTCCCTCGGGCGAGCAGGCCGCCCCGAGCTCAGGTCATCAAGCCCGCGACACAGGCGGTCATGCAGGCGGCGAGCATGCCCCCCGCCATGGCGCGCACGCCCAGGCGCGCCAGGTCTCCGCGACGTTCGGGGGCCATGGCCGAGATACCGCCGATCTGGATGCCGATGGATCCGAAGTTGGCGAAGCCACACAGGGCGTAGCTCGCGATCACGGCGGCCCGATGGCTGAGCTCACCGCCTCGCGTTAGCGCCTCGCCGAGGTGCATGTAGGCCACGAACTCCGTCAACACGAGCTTCTCCCCGAGCAGGCTCGCGACCTGTGAGCAGTCGTCGATGGGCACGCCCATCAAGAACGCCAGAGGCCAGAAGAGGACGCCGAGGATGCCCTCGATGGTGGGCGCCGCGTGGTGCGTGTGCATCAGGCTGTCGTAGGCCATCACCGGGAGGCCGACGAGGTAGTTCATCAACGCCAAGAGGGAGAGGAAGACGAGCAACATGGCGCCGACGTTGAGCGCGAGCTTCAGGCCTTCCGTGGCGCCGCGGGCCACGGCGTCCACCAGGTTCGCGTCGATGCGCTCGAGGGACTCGGCGGTCGCGCCCTCGGCGGTCTCGGAGAGCTGCGTCTCGGGCACCATCACCTTGGCGATCACCAAGGCGGCCGGCGCGCTGAGCACGCTCGCGGCGATCAGGTGACCGGCGATGTCGGGGAAGTGCGCGTGCAGCATGCCGACGTAGGCCGCGAGTACGCCGCCGGCCACCGTGGCGAAGCCGCCCACCATCACCGCGTTCAGCTCCGAGAGCGTCATGCGCGCGACGTAGGGGCGCACCACGAGCGGCGCCTCCGTCTGCCCGACGAAGATGTTCGCGGCCGTGCTCAGGGACTCGGCGCCGCTCGTCTTCATCGTGCGCTGCATCAACCAGGCGACCGCGCCCACCACGCGCTGCATCACGCCGAGGTGGTAGAGCACGCTCATCAAGGCGGAGAAGAAGAGGATGGTTGGCAGCACGTTGAGCGCGAAGCTGAAGTGCTCCGTGGCGTAGACGCCGAAGACGAATTCGCTGCCCTTGGCGGTGAATTCGAGCAGCTTCACCACCGCGTCGTTCAACATCCGAAAGAGCCACAGGCCCGACGCCGTGCGCAGCACGAGCAGGCCGAAGAAGAGCTGAAGTCCCACACCCCAAGCGGCGACGCGCAGAGGGAAGCGCCTTCGGTTCGTCGAGAAGAGCCAGGCGATGCCGATCATGGCGAACAGGCCCACGAGGCTCATGCCCCGTTGCCAGAGGGGGACGAATTCGCTCACGCGTCCGCGTAGAGAGCTTCGATCTCACTCGCGAAGTGTTCGTAGACCTTGGCGCGCTTCACCTTCAGCGTGGGTGTCAACTCGCCCCCCTCGATCGAGAGAGGTCGCGGCAATATGCCCAGCTTTTTCACCTGCTCCACGCGAGCTAAGGAGCCGTTGACCTTCTCTCGATGGGCGTCGAGTTCCCTCGCGAGAGCGGAGTTGTCGTTCAACGTCGCCGCGTCCACGCCCTTGTCCTTCGCCCACGACCCGGCCGCATCGGGATCGAGTGCGACCAGCGCAGTGAGGTACTTGCGCCGGTCTCCAATCACCACCGCCTCGCCTATCAGAGGATGGTTCTTCAGGGCGGACTCGATGTTCTTGGGGGTGATGTTCTTGCCGCCCGCCGTGATCAGGATGTCCTTCTTGCGGCCCGTGATGAAGAGCAGGCCGTCGCGCAGCTCGCCGAGATCTCCGGAGTGGAGCCAGCCGTCCTTCAGGCACTCGGCCGTCGCCTCGGGATCCCGGAAGTAGCCCAAGAAGACGTTTCTGCCCTTGAACACGATCTCACCGTCGTCGGCGATGCGCACCTCGACCCCTGGGAGCTTCGGGCCCACGGAGCCGAAGCGGAAGTGGTCCGGACGGTTGAAGGTGGTCGGCCCCGTGCCCTCCGATTGGCCGTAGACCTCGAGCACGACGATGCCCACGGAGGCGAGGTCTACGAGCACTTCGCGCGAGATGGGCGCCGCGCCGCTGACGCAGACGTGCGCGTGGCCGAGGCCCACTGCGTCGCGCACCTTCTGGTGCACCAAGCGGTCGGCGATGCGCAGACCCAAGCCTCCGGGCGTCTCCCCCCGCTGTCTCGCGTCCGCGGCCTTCGTGCCCTGTGCCCGGGCGAAGGCGAGCAGCCGCTTCTTCAAGCCGGTCGCGCCCGCGGCCTTGGCGAAGATGCCCGCGTGGAGCTTCTCCCAGATGCGCGGGACACCGAAGAAGACGGTGGGCGCCGCCTCCTTCAGATCCTCCGGCAGGTCGGCGATGGAGCGCGCGAAGTAGACCGACCCGCCGCACGTCAGGGGCACGTGAATCGTGAACATCTGCTCTGCGATGTGCGAGAGGGGAAGATACGAGAGCATGTGATCGCTCGGCCCGGCGCCCACGATCTTCTCCGCGATCTCCGCGGTCCAGGCCAAGTTGTCGTGGCTGAGCATCACCCCCTTGGGTGGTCCCGTGGTCCCGCTGGTGTAGATCAAGGTCGCGAGCCCGTCGGGTTCCAGCGCCTCGAGCCGCTCCTCGAGGGCGCTCTCGGCGATGTCATCTCCCTTGGCGAGGAAGTCCTCCCAGCTCAGCACCATCTCGTGCTCGACCCGCGCCGCGTCCTTCATCAAGACGACGTGACGCAGGGCGGGTAGCACGTCGAGTTTCTGCTTCACCTTCTCCCATTGACCTTCGTCCTCGACCAACACGAAGGGCGCCTCGCTGTGCTCGAGGACGTAGGCGACCTCGTCGGGCGAGGAGGTGGTGTAGATGCCCGCGGGCGCGCCGCCGGCGGACATGGTCGCGAGATCGAAGATGGTCCACTCCGGCCGGTTGAAGCCGAGGATGCACGTGCGCTGGCCCGCCTCGAAGCCGAGGGCCATCAGAGCGCGCCCGGCGCGCGACACCTCAGCGGCGTAGTCGGCGAAGCTGCTGGCGTGCCAGACGCCGTCGCGGCGCACGTGGTAGGCCGGAGCGCGTGGGCGTCGGCGGGCGAGGTCGAAGAGGCGGGCGGGTATGGTTGCGGGCACGTTGAACTCCTGTCGCGCGGAGTCTACCCGGCTCGGCCCTGGCGGGAACCCCCCATCGCGACTCACTCGCCGGAGGCTGCGGGCGTCCCTGTGTCGTCGTCAGGGCTGGCAGCCGGCGCGACCTGCGGTGGAGCTCCTGCGCTCTTGAGGATGTGGTCGGGATCGCCCAAGAACTCGAAGTGCATCGTGTCCTGCAGGGCGTCGCGTCCGAGCCAATAGAAGCCGAAGCGCTCGAAGACGTGCACCCAACACTCGGGCATGGCCATGCGCTGGTAGATCGACTCCACCTCACGTTGGCAGAGGGGATGATCGCCCCATTGGGCCACACACATGCAGCAGGTGTTCTCCGTGGGATCCACGTCCACGGCGATGCCGAAGACGTGATTCGAGACCTCCCCGTTGTGGTAGGTGTTGCGCGTGCGCAGACCGGAGAGGCGATGGGGTTGGTAGCCCGTGCTCGCGCACTCACTGCGCAGCTGCTCTTCCACGCAGGCGAGCACCGGCACGAGCTGCTCGTTGACCCGAATGGGCAGGTCCATGAAGCGCGTGCGCGTGGCGTTCTGGCTCGGGGTGTGGGCGTTCCACTGGCGGCGGCCGAAGCCCTCGAAGTAGCCGTAGTGTTCTGTGCGATAGCGGATGGCGCGCGCGGCGGCCTGCCGGTGGGCGGCCTGTAGCTCGGCGGGCATGCGCCAGCGCACTACGAAAGTTTCGCGGATCAGAAAGTCCTGCGGCGCTTGGTAGTTGCACGCCGTCTCGTTGGTCGGCGCGGGCGGCACGTGGTCTGGGACGGGCGCGCGATGGGGCCGATGGGCGGGCTGGCTGGTCGCGTGGGGCGCCGGCATGAGCGCCAGAGCGAGGGCGCCGAGCAGGGAGAAGAGCAGCGTGCGTCGCAGAGTCATCACAGGCTCATAACCGACGACGCGCAGGAGGCAAGATTCACGGGCTCAGGATGAAGAAGTCTTCGTCCGTGCCCGACGTGCCGTCCGTGCCGCGA
>JAADHO010000044.1 GCA_013151775.1 Deltaproteobacteria bacterium
GGGCCGGCGTCCGCATCGGGCAGGCACACGCCGCCCGAGGCGACGAAGCCCTCGGGGCAGGCGCCGCCGCCGCCGCCTCCGCAGGCGAGGAGTGGGAGCGTGAAGGCGAGACAGAAGGATCGGATGTTCATGGTGACCTCGAGATTCGATGACAAGCCTGGAGCGCGTGATGCATCCTCATCGGTCCGAGCCGAGTTCGGTTTCCCCTCGAATGCGCCTCGCCTCTCCTCTATCCAGTGGGATAATGTGCCCGCTGATGGATGGCAATGCAAGTCCGTGGATAAATGCAGCATAAGCGCAATTCAAACCGCATGCGGATCGGCTGTTGCGTGCCTCAGGTCGCGTCGAGAACCCGCAAGTACCCCTGGATCACCGCGACGCGGACGTCACCCCGGAGCAGCACCTCTCCGCGACCGCGCAGCATGGCCTCGAGAGCCTCGATCTGCGCGCGACCGGGGGCTGCGCCCGAACGGGCCTCGGCCCAGCGGGCCAGGATGGCGCGCCTCAGGCTGCGGGGAGCGTCCCGCAGGACGTCGAGACGCAGGTCGTCACCGCGACGCGCCTCCGGGTAGAGCGCGTCGGCCCGATCGTCCACGAGCTGTCGATCGGCCCTGGCGTCGTCGGCCAGCGCGGCGAGATGTCGAACGATAGCGGCGTCCTCGTCCGCCAAGGCCGGCATGAGCTGTGAGCGTATGCGAACCCGAAGGTGGCGCGGGTCGAGGTTGCTCGGGTCTTGAATCGCGGCCAGGCGGTGCTCGCGCACGTATGCGTGAACATCCGCACGATCGCAGTCCAGCAGGGGACGCAGCACGCCGTCGGGGCGCATGGGGTCGATGCCCGCTAGGCCCCGCGTGGAGCAGCCCCGGAGGATGCGCTCGAGCACGGTCTCTGCCTGGTCGTCTCGCGTATGGCCCACGGCCACAGCCTCTAGCTTTCGCCTGTGCGCGCAGGCCAACAGCGCCTCGTAGCGTGCCTCGCGAGCCTGGGCTTGGAGCGAGGCGCCGCGCGGCACGTGGACCTCGAGCGCCTCGAAAGGCAGGCCGAGATCTCCGGCGAAGGCGGCCACCGCTCGCAGCTCCGCCGCGGCCTCGGAGCGCAGCCCGTGGTCGACGCAGGCGACCTGAACGCGCAGGCCGAGTTCATCCGCGAGGCGGCTCAGAACATGCACCAAGGCCACCGAGTCAGGTCCCCCGGAGCAGCCCACCAACACGCCCTGCCCTGTGCGCAGGAGCGCGCGCTCCTCCAGCGTGCGACGCACGCGGGCGAGGATCACCGGGCCCTCAGCGTCGCCTCTGGGCCAAAGCGCACGTCTCGCTGACGCGGCGACCCGGGATTTCGCTCAGAAGACACCGCTGAGCAGGCTGAAACGAACTTCCGTGCCTTCGTTGGAGCGCATGAAGGAGAGCTCGGTGCGGCTGTTGGTCGGGAGCACGCTGAAACCGGGGACGCCGAACATCAGACCGTCCTCCGACAACCGGAACAAGCCAACTCCAGCGCGAGCCAGGCGGCGCCGACGCACGGAAGCCTGTGGGCTCGTGTCGACTTCGACGCTGGTCTCGCCGTCTCCGCCGCCCGTGTCTGCCCCGCCCTCACCGTCAATGGACCCGCCATCCACCCCACCTTCGTCCTCGGGATCGTACGCGGTGGCCGAGAGCGTGATCACGATGCTCGGGACGATCAGCGCGAAGCCCAAGGCGAGAGCGCCGATGGAGAAGGTGCGGTTGCCCCCGTCGAGCAAGAAGTGCCCGGCGACCGCGCCGCCAGCGCCGCCGATCAGGGGGAAGACCACCAGGGCCCAGGTGTCGTCGAGACCGGCTACGGCCGGGAGCACCAGGCCCAATTCGGCGCCCACGAGACCCAGCCCGATCGTGCCTTTGGGAGACGCACCGACCTGTGGAGATCCTGAGGTTTGGGCGCGAGCGACACTGGCGACCAGCGGCGAAGCGGGCAATGCCGAGCCGAGGCTGAGTGCAGCGGCGAGCGCGGCGATGAGTCCAATCTTCTTCATGTCGAGTCGCTGATAGGTCAAGCCCACCCTCCGGTCTAAGGTCGCACCATACTCGCCCAGGGCGGACCGAGCAATACGTGCGGTGAGTGAGTTGCCCGAGTCCGGCCGAGCGTTCGCCACATGAGCCTCAGCGCGGGCATCTGCGACGCGGACGAGCTCGACCTCGAGTGGCTCCACCGCCGCGCCGTTCTGGACCCGCACTGACGTCACACGACGCGCAGGCGCAGACGCATATCGCCCATGAGGACGTCGTCACCGCTCTCGATCAGCCAGACGCGCTGCTCGGCAGCTAGCTTCACGCGAGGCGCGCCAGCGTGCTCGAGCCGCGTGCCATTCGTGGACCCGCAGTCGATCAGATAGAGGCGCTCTCCGCGCCTCAGGAGCAAGGCGTGCACGCGCGAGATGTCGCCATGTCGCCCCAGTTCCAGGCTGCCGCGGCAGCGCGGATAGCGGCCGAGGAGCACACCCTCGTCGAGCTCCGCGACACTGGCCTCGAGCACGTAGGCGTCGCGTTCGATCGCGTGGACCCTCGTCCCATATTGGACCTGCGAACCCCCACCCCACTGCTCGTCGTCAAGCGCGTGAACGTGCCGCAGCGCGCGCGTCTCGGAGGCCTCTTCGCGCTCGCCCGGGCGCAGCCTGAGGCGCACGCCCACGCCGTGGGCCCCGCGGTTCAGCTCCTCGAAGGCCGCCTCGACTCCCTCGGGGAAGAGCGGCTGATGCGGCTCGGCCAAGAAGGCCAGGAAGCCGTAGTCGCCCACTCCGAAACGCATGCGCTGGCGCGCGAGGAGCTGCGGCACACCGCGCCCCTGACCCACTCCGAGGCCCACGCCGCTCGAGAGGTCCAGCGCCTCGAGGCGCGCGGGCTGATCGCCGACCGCGGGATGCGCGAGGAGCAAGGCGTGCCGCAGCGCGGCGCCGGCGATCAGGCCGACGTCGCAGCAGTCGTGACGACCCAGAGTCAGCACGGCGGGCAGCTGCCGGGCACCGGAACCCGCGGGACCCACATCGAGCATGAAGACCTCGGTGGAGGCTTGCCCCGGCACGGCAGGCCCGAAGGCGATCGCCGCGAAGGCTCTGCGCTCCGGATTCTCCGCTCTTCGACGCTCGAGCCGGCTCAGGAGATCGAGGTCGATGATGCCGCCGGAGAGCGGACCGAGGGCGCCGCGCAGGGCCTCGAGGCCGAGCAGGATCGTGCCAGGATTCTCCATGTGTCCGCGGGATTCTAGAGCCGTTCGGGGAGTGTCGGTCATGCTCCTTGGACGCAGGCGAGTCGGCGGACTGACAGATGTGGGCAATTGTGTGCCGGCGCCCTGCGCTGGACCCGCCAACCTCGCCTTACTATGCTCCGCGCGCTTTGACTGACATCGACGACGAAGAGGCTCGCGAGCCCTCAGGTGACGGATCCGCGGAAGAGGAGAGCCCGTCCTCCAAGGACACCGAGGCTCGAGACCAGACCGGCTCGGACGACGAGGCCGCCGGGCCTCCCGACAAGACGGCGCGCATCACCAAGATTCAAGGTGCGCTGCTGGCCTTCGTCGGCCTCACCTTCGCCCTGATGAGCAACGAGGGCCGAGTGCCCCGCGGACCGCTGTGGGGCTTCTTCACGCTGCTCGTCGGCGTCATCGGGCTGCTCCACGCCTTCGGCCTCTTCTCTCGCTCGACGGCGGGCTTGCCGCGACTCCTCGACACGAGCTTGGGTCGCCTCGAGCACGAACCACGCTGGCGCTCCCTGCCCTACGGCCTCGCCGCCTCCGCGGCCATCGTGATGCTCGGCGCCCTGATCGGCGGCTACGACCACCTGCCCATCACCTTCAGCCTCGCGCTGCTCGTGCTCGTCCCCGCGGCTCTCTCCCGGCCAGCGCTGCTGGTCTTCGTGGTCGTGTCGGCCATCTACCTGCCCCTGCTGAGCACCTACGGTCTGTGGGATCCCTGGGAGACGCACTATGGCGAGGTGGCGCGCGAGATCCTGAGCCGCGACGACTGGATCAGCACCTGGTGGGCGCAGGAGAATTGGTTCTGGTCCAAGCCCATCTACATCTTCTGGTCCGAGGCCCTGTCCATGGGCGCGTTGGGCATCAACTTCCACCCCGACGCCCACCCCTTGCACCCGGAGCTGGCGCTGCGCCTGCCCCACTATCTGCTGGCCATGCTGACCCTGATCAGCGTGCAGATCACGGTCTCGCGCATCTTCACCAAGCGCTCCGGCGTGCTGGCGGCCTTGGTCCTGGCCTCCTCGCCCCTCTTCTTCTTCCTGGCCCATCAGGCCATCACGGACATGCCTCTGGTCGGCAACCTGACCATCGCCATGTGCATGCTGATCCTGGCGTTGCGCGAAGATCCCGAGCGCGAGATCCAGAGCTATCGCCTGGGTCGATTCAGCGTGAGCGCCCGCGAAGCGGTGATGGCCCTCTTCTCCATGCTGGCGCTGCCCCAAGCGCTCTATCTGATCTCGCGAAACATCACCCGCTTCGGCGTGCTCTTCTCCTGGCACGGGGACTCCTTCCTCTATGGCTCCGCGGGCAACGACGGGGTGCCCGGGAACGCTGCCCTGCACGCCATGCAACCGGCCTTCGACGGCCTGCTCGCCCAACCCGCGGCGCAGGGGCTGATCTGGCTCGTGGGCTTCAGCGTGATCCTCTACACGCTGAAGAAAGAGCGCCGCACGCAGGGCCTCTACATGGCCGTCTTCTACATCGCCTGCGGGCTCGCCTTCATGGGCAAGGGGATCCCCGGCTTCGCCCTGCCCGGCCTGATCGCGCTCTTCTATCTGATCGTCTCCGGGCGCTGGAAGCTGCTCACCGAGGGCCGCCTCCGGGTGATGAAGGGCGCGCTCACGGTGGGCGTCGTGGGCCTGCCCTGGTACGTCGCCATGTACATACGCCACGGCAACGGCTTCACCGATCAGCTGCTGGTGCAGGACCACTTCCAGCGCCTGCTGGTCGGCGTCCACGGCGACAAGGGAACGATCCAGTACTACATCGAGCAGTTCGGCTACGCGGCCTTCCCCTGGGCGGGTCTGGTGCTCGCCGCCATCCTCGGCTGGGCCTGGTACCGGGACGTCGAGGGCGACGGCGCCCCGGCGCGGCAGAAGCGCATGCTGCTGGTCATGGTGTCCGTGTGGTTCTTCACGACCTTCACGCTCTTCAGCGCGATGATCACCAAGTTCCACTACTACATCTTCCCCGCCGTGCCGCCGGCGGCCATCGCCGTGGGCATCTTCCTCGACCGCCTGTGGGCCCGCCCGGACGAGGGCGACGGAGCGCGGCGCATCGTGGGCACGCTCGTGGCCATGGGCGCGCCCCTGCTGCTCGTGGTGGGCATCGCCGGCAGCTACGGGGACGTGCGCGGCGTGATCCCGGAGGGCGTCACGGGCGCGGCGATCCACCAGTGGGTGTTCGAGCATCCCTGGCCCTTCGTCCGCGCGCGCGCGCTGATCCTCGGCGGCGCGCTGATGATGACCCTGGCCGCCTGGCTGCTGCGCCGCGAGGCCGATGGGGCCGCCTGGCGCCCGCAGGGCTCACGTCAGAAGGCCTGGCTCGTCTGCACCGGCGTCGGGCTGCTGGCGATCTTCCTGCACGGTGCTCTCGCGGCGGTCGTCGTCGCGCTCGCGCTCACCATGCTGCTGTCGCTGGTGGGGCGCATCGAGCTACCCACGGAGGGGCGCGCCATGCGGGCCTCGGTGGGCGTCGCAGTGCTGATCGCCGTGGCGGTGGACGCCTTCATAGGGCGCGACCTCGCCTGGGCCACGGCCGCGCGGCCCCAAGGCTACGAGCGCCTGATCCACCTCTTCGTCTACAACTACGGGCGGGTCTGGCCCGAGCAGTTCGACTATCGCCCCATCCTCACGGGCTTCGTCGTGGTGAGCGTCGGGCTGATCGGCATCTCGGCCTTCCGAGGCGTGCGGCCCGTGGCCAGCCGCGCGCTGCTCGGCGCCGCGCTGCTCTTCACCGCCTGGTGCGTGAACGTCTACATGGTCGACCTCTCGCCCCATTGGGGACAGCGCGAGCTGGTGTTCAAGTACTACGACGAGCGCACGGGACCGGAACAACCGCTGGTCGCGTGGCAGATGAACTGGAAGGGCGAGAACTTCTACACCGGCAACCACGTCAGCGCCTTCGTCGACCTCGACAACGCCAAGCTCCGCACCTGGGTCGGCGCCCACGCGGGCACCACCGCCTACTTCCTGCTCGAGCACAGTCGCCTCGGCAGCCTGCGCGGCGTGCTCAGCGGCCACCGCATCGACACGGTCACGGACAAGCGCTTCTGTAACAAGTTCATCCTGGTGAAGGTGACGCTCTAGAGCCCTCCCCGTGGACCCGCGGGCATCTTGTATAGTGGGCGAAATGAGCTACTCCGCGCGCTTCCGCTGCACCGCCGGCTGTCCCGGCCGCTACGACCTCGACGAGGTGATCTACGCTTGCCCCGAATGCGGCGAGCTGCTCGAGGTGGAGCACGACGTGGACGCCCTGCGCGATCGCAGCGCGGCGAGCTGGATGCGGCTCTTCGACGAGCGCTGGATGACCACCCGCTGGCCCCATGGCAGCGGAGTCTGGGGCAAGAAGGAGTGGGTGGCGCCGCAGCTGCGCGACGAGAACATCGTGTCCATGGCCGAGGGCGGCACGAACCTGTTCTGGGCGGAGCGCTACGGCGCGACCCTAGGCCTGACGGACCTGTGGCTGAAGCTCTGCGGCAACAGCCACACGGGCTCGTTCAAGGACCTCGGCATGACCGTGCTGGTCAGCGTGGTGAAGCAGATGGTCGCCGACGGCGCGCCCATCCGCGCCATCGCCTGCGCGTCCACGGGCGACACCTCGGCCGCCCTCTCGGCCTACTGCGCGTCCGCGGGCATTCGCGCCGTGGTGCTGCTGCCCAAGGGCAAGGTCACCACCGCTCAGCTGGTCCAACCCCTCGCGAACGGCGCACTGGTCTGCGCCCTCGACACGGACTTCGACGGCTGCATGGCGCACGTGCAGCGACTCACCAAGGAGCCCGGCGTCTACCTCGCCAACTCCATGAACTCCCTGCGCCTCGAGGGCCAGAAGACCATCGCCATCGAGATCTGTCAGCAGTTCGAGTGGCGCGCCCCCGACTGGGTGATCATCCCCGGCGGCAACCTCGGCAACGTCTCGGCTCTGGGCGCTGGCTTCGACCTGCTGATGGAGCTCGGGCTGCTCAGCCAACGCCCGCGCATCTGCGTGGCCCAGGCCGCGCGCGCCAACCCCCTCTACCGCGCCTACACGCAGGGCTTCGAGCGCTTCGAGTCGATCACCGCCGAGGCGACCGAGGCCAGCGCCATCCGCATCGGCAACCCCATCAGCGTGCGCCGCGCCATCCGCACGCTCGAACGCTACGACGGCGTGGTGGAGCAGGCGAGCGAGTCCGAGCTGGCCGAGGCCGCCGCCGCCGCCGACCGCACGGGCACCTTCGTCTGCCCGCACACGGGGGTCGCCCTGGCCGCCCTGGCGAAGCTCGTCGCCCGGGGCGAGGTCCAGCGGCACCAGAAGGTCGTGGTCATCTCCACGGCCAGCGGCCTGAAGTTCGCCGACTTCAAGGTGCGCTACCACGAGGGACGCATCGAGGGCGTGAAGAGCCAGCATCCGAACCAGCCCGTGGAGCTGCCGAGCGACTACGCCGAGGTGCGACGCGCCGTGCTCGGCTCCCTCGATCGAGACCCGGGCTGACCTCGGCGGCGCAGCCGGCTCGCGACAGAGCGCGGTTCCCTGAGGCCAGCCGATGAACTAAGATTCACGGCTGTGAGTTCACGCATTCACCAGCTCCCCTCGCGCCTGCGCACGGCGCTGCTCAACGGCGCCCTGCTGTGGCTGGTGGGTTGCGGCGGCGCCCAAGGAGACGGCTCCCTGCACGCCGATCGGGCGGCGGTGCCGGCGCCGAGTGACGCGCCCTCGCCCGAGACCCTGCCCTCGCGGCTCGAGGTCCCGCTGCCCCATGGGCGGCTCTTGCTCGGGGCCGCTTCGCCCAGCTCGGCCAACGTCTCCCTGGCCATCGAGGCGCCCCGGGGTCAGCTCGTGCTCACGGGCTGCGACTGGCTCGAGGCCCACTCGAGTGACGAGGGCGTGCCTCTGGGCGACGTCGCCTACCGCTCGACCTCGAGCGCCGAGCGCCTGGTGGGGGCGTTTCCACGCAGCCTGCTGAGGCGACTCTTCCGCACCCGCCGCGTGCTCCTCCAGACCTGCGACGAGGAGGTCGAGGTGCCTGCCGCGAACATGGAAGCCATCCGTGGCTACCTCGCCGGGCGCCCGCCTCCAGCTCACGAAGACGTGGAGACCCGCACCTTGGCCATGGAGGGGCTGCGCCTCCAGTTTCGCACGCGCAGCCTCAGCCCCGACACGGTGGAGGTCGATCTCGACCTGCTCGAGCCCTCGATCGCCCCCGAGGATTGCATGGCGGTGGTGGCCATGGTCGGCGGCCAGACCTTCGAGCTGGCCGAGCTGGTCCCCGCAGACAACGACAACCCCGTGGAGCACACCCGCGTGACGGGCGACGCCGTGCGGGTCAACGCCCAGATCTTGGCCCAGGCCGACGACGCCACCTTGATCGTCTGCGGCGATCCCTGGCCGCTCGATCGCTGGGCGCTCGAGAACCTGCGCGGCCTGGTGGGCGCACCGCCCGAGGGAGCGGAGATCGTCAGGCCCGAGGTGGCGGAGTAGCCGGCAGCGCCTCGAGCAGCGCCTGGCGGCTGTCGCGCCTCATGCTCACCAGACGCAGCTTCACGCGAAAACGCCCCGGAGCATCGCGGCGGCTACCGAGGCTGCGCGCGTCGAGCATGTGGGGCGTGCCAGCGAACTCCACGCGGATCGCCATCGGGCTCCCCGGAGCCCACGCCCGTGGCGCCTCGAGCACGAGCCACTTTCCGTCGAAAGCGAGCAGGCTGAGTTCCGCCCCCTCGCTGCTAGCGAGCAGGCTCAACGCTTCGCCCGGCGCATGGCGTCACGCGTCTCACGCTTGTCCGCCTGCTCTCTCAAGTTCTGCCGTTGATCGCCCTTGTTGCGACCGCGACCGAGCCCCAACTCCACCTTCGCGCGCCCGCTCTTGAAGTAGATGCTCAAGGCCACCAAGGTGTAGCCGCGCCTCGAGAGCGCGCCGCGCAGCCGCTCGATCTCGCGCCGATGCAAGAGCAGCTTGCGCTTGCGCTTGGGCTCGTGTCCGAAGTGCGGACCCGCCTGCTCGTAGGGCGCGATGTGCGCGCCGTGCAGCCAGGCCTCGTCGCGATCGATGCTGGCGTAGGCGCCCTCGAGACTCGCCCGCCGCGCCCGCAGGCTCTTGACCTCGGAGCCCTGCAGCATCAGCCCGGCCTCGAGCGTCTCGCTCAGCTCGTAGTCGTGACGCGCCTTGGGGTTGCGACAGACGAGAAACTCGGCGCCGGGCGGCAGCTTGTCGGGCTTCTTCTTGGCCATGGCCTCGGGTTATGCGTGGGCCCACCTGCCGAGGCAAGCCGTGGAGCAGCAGAGCTACAGCTCAGGCCTCGACCCCGGCGAAGGCCAAGGCGTACAGGGCCGCCGGCTGCTCCCCCTCGAGTGCGCGCCGCGCCTCCGTCAGGGTGGCGCCCGTGGTGCGCACGTCGTCCAGCAACA
>JAADHO010000102.1 GCA_013151775.1 Deltaproteobacteria bacterium
CCCGCAACGACGCACCCGAGCCGAAGGAGCAACCGCCTACGTCCCAGGACTCAAGCTCGCGCCGCCACCCTCACTCGCCAATCAGGTCTGCCCGCGCAGCCAGCACGGCGGGGGAAGGGAGCCCGACTCACGAGGCGCCTTCGGGTCCCGTGACCTCCTCCCAGCTCGGCGGTGGGGCGCCCGCGGTCACGTCGACCACGCGCAGACGCAAGACGACACGCGTCACGGGGCTGGTCTCCGAGTAGCTGAGGCGCTGACCCATGGGTCGCGTGAAGACGGCCGTGGCGCCGCGACGTGGGAAGGGGTGACTGACCTGCTCGATGGCGCCGCCTGGGCCGCGCACCTGACCGCCCACCAGAGTGGCGCCGAGGATCGGGTGGTCGGGTTGGGTCTGGCCGCTCGCCCGATCGAGCACGTCTACGCAGCACAGAGAGGCGTCGAGGGCGTAGGCCCGATGCGCCGTCCATACCTCGACGGCGCGCCAGCGCCCAGCCAGCAAGGCCGCCGGACCCTGCTCGTGCACGTACTCCACGTCGAGGTACTCGTCGCTGGCGGCCTGCACGGGCGTCTGCGGCGTGGGGGCTGACGCAGCGGCAGGCGTCTGGGGCTCGCAGGTGGCGGCTGGAGAACCGAATCCGCGTCGCGTGGTCTTGCCGGACTGGTCTTGGGGGCTCACGGCGACCGACTCTACACGAGCCGCGCCCTGCGAGCCTGCACGTGTATGCTGACGCCCATGGATCGTCACGACCTGCAGCGCTTCCTGAAGGATCCCGGCGTCACGCTGCGCTGGTCCCGCGGCGCCACGGACGCCTACGAGGCCGTGGAGATCCGGGACCAGCGCCTGCGCTGGTATCGCTGGTCGCACGATCGCGGAGAGGCCGAGGAAGAGACCTGGCAGACGCGCGAGGAGTTCCTCGCGAATGGCCCTGCGCGCAACGCCCCGCCTCGCGTCCTGGCGACGATCGAAGCCCGGATGACCAAGCCCTGATAGGCTGGGAGCATGAGTGACGAGCCGGAGCGGCCCAACAGACCTACCGTGCGTGGCTACGCCACCCCATGCCTGACGGGGCAGGACACGGGCGAAGCCGGACGCGCGCCAGCGCCGAGGTGCATCCCGCCGACCATGCCGCCACCCGGCGGTCCCTCCGAGGCTGCAGGGCCATGCTGCGCGAGCTCGCCCTTGGACCACGCGCCGTTGGTGGAGATCGAGGTGATCCATCAGCACGGGCCCGCTCCGCGCGCCGACCGCCCCTACCGCACGCTCGAGGTCTACACGCAGAACCGCATCTACACCATGAACCCCTGGATGACCTGCGTGGGCGTGCGCGACCGCGCCGGCGACGAGCACCCGGAGCACGCCTTCCTAGGCTGCCGGCTGGTAGGCGGTCAGCACCGTGAGGGCGAGCGCATCGAGCTCTCTTACCCTTTCCCGCGCCCCGGCACGGAGGCCGTCTTCGAGCGCCCCGAGGGCAAGCCCGGCACCTTCGCGCGCACCTCCACCGTAACCCGCGTCGTGCTGCGCCTGCACGTCGTCACCGTGGCGCCCCGCAGCGTCGCTCCCACCTGGTCCGAGATCACGGGCAGCCTGAACCTCAACGGCTGAGCGCCCGTCGCCATGTCTCCCTCGCCGCCATCACCTCGAGCCTGGACGCTGGTGTTGGCGCTCGGCTTGGCGGCCTGCACCACGGGCAACGGCGACGCGGACGCGAGCCTAGACGCCGCGGTCGACTCGAGGGATGGCGGCGAGCTCGAGGCGGGTTTCGACGCAGCCACGGACGGTGCTGGCGACGCGAGCCTGGACGCCTCCCCGGCAGACGCAGACGTGACGATGGACAGCGGCACGCCCGCAGCGCCCTCCCCGGCCAACCTGGGCTGGATCGGCGGCGCCTGCGCGGACGCGAGCGCGTGCACCGACCTGGGCGGGGCCGAGTGCCTGCGGGGCGGCTTCGCCAACGGCGCCTGCACGCAGGAGTGCACGGGCATCTGCCCCGATCGCGGCGAGCCCACGGACACGCTCAGCTTCTGCGTCGACGGCGCGCCCTACGGGCGCAGCCGCGGCCTGTGTTTCGCCCGCTGCGACCGGGCCGTGCTGCCGCCGACGGGCTGCCCCGAGGGCTACGTCTGCGCGCCACGCAACCGCTTCGGCAGCCCGCGCACGAGCGTCGACGTGTGCGTCCCGGAGCGCGTGGCGATGGGCTGCCCCGGGGGCGTGGACGAGCTCATCGACCTGCCCTACCCCGATCGTGGCGCCCTGTGGGTCCCGCGCGAGGCGGCCTGCGGAGGCGACTTCGACCTGCTCGTGATGCTCCACGGCATCAACCCCTCGAGCGCTACCCACTCGAGCCTCGGCGGCGGGCGCAACCTGCAACAGCTCGCGCGCGCTCTGCTCGACGAGGGCCGCATCACGCCACTGATCCTGGCGGAGCCCGTGCATTTTCAAGCCAGCTCCTCACGACTCTACGGCGCCGAATACGACCCCGTGGAGCACCTGAGTCGCATCACATCGGAGCTCGAGGCGCGCGGCATCCGGCTGAGCTCGATCTCCTTCTCGGGCCACTCTGGCGCGGGCTGCAATCGCGACAACGGCCTGTACAAGGTGCTCGAGATGCAGGACGCCTTGGTGCCGCGCTTCGCCCCGAGCTTCCGCCTCGTGGGCTTCGCCGACGTCTGCTACGGGCCCGCCTACCACGCGGAGATCCCCACGCGCACCGGGCGCGGCCTGACGCTCGTGAACATGCTCGCCACCATGGCCACGGACACGGAGGCCGACGCCTTCGAGGCGGCCTTCCTGGGCTCGGCGACGGCCTTCGACTGCGACCCCCGCTCGTGGCGCAGTTGCCGGCGACACGCGAGCGAGCGCTGGTGCAGCTACCGCGGCGACCTCTCGACGGGCATCGACCACGACACGGCGCCCTATTGGTTCTTCCGCGAGGTCGTGCCGCGGGTCTTCGGCACGGATCCCGCGCGCGAAGCCTGCCGTTGACTGTAGGCCGCCGCGAGCTGTGCTAAGGCCGCGCGTGACCCAGCTCATCCTCACGCACCCGGGCAGCGCCCACAAGGACGACCTGTTGGCCGTCAGCCTGCTGATCGCCCAACACGGCGCGCCCGTCGAGAGGCGTGATCCGACGCCCGCGGAGATCGAGGACGCGTCCGTGGCCATCGTCGACATCGGCGGCGTCCACGAGCCCTCACGCATGAATTTCGACCACCACCACTTCCCGCGGGAGCACGCGCCGACCTGCGCGCTCAGCCTGCTCCTGGATCACCTCGGGCTCTACGAGGACGCGAAACAGTTCTGCGAGTGGCTCGAGCCGGCCGAATACTTCGACTCGCGCGGCCCCGCGCGGACGGCCGAGTGGTTGGGCGTGCCGCGGCGAGCCATCTCGCAGCTCAACTCCCCGGTCGACATCACGCTGCTGCGGCGCTTCGCGCAGCGCACACGCCTCGAGGCAGGCGACACCCTCTACGAGTTCATGCGCCTGGTGGGCCAAGACCTGCTCGACTACCTGCGCGTCGCACGAGAGCGCATCGACTTCGTGGCGGCACACGTCGAGCGCTGGTCGATCGCCTGCGGCGACGAAGTGATCGAGGCCGTCTTCCTGCCGCGCACGGATCCCCTGGCGGACGAGCCGAGCAACGCGCTGAACAGCTACGTGCGAGACGCCGGGCTCGAGGGCGAAGTGGCCGCCGTCGTGTACCCCGACCGACGAGGCGCGGGCTACGGCGTCGGCCGCTACGAGGACCACCCGAAGCTCGACTTCTCACGGGTCGAGCAGGAAGCCGACGTGCACTTCGCCCACAAGAGCGGCTTCATGTGCAAGACCTCGGCGACCGAGCCCAAGCGCCTGAAGCAGCTGATCGCCAGCGCCTACCGTGGGTGAAGCCACGCAGGGTGGGGAGTATTCTCGCGCGACTCGACGTAGAGTCCACCCATGCTGGTCAACGAACGCCACCGCGTGCACACGCTGGTGCAGCAGGAGCTGCGCCGCAAGAACACGCTGATCCACCCGGATATCGGCCCCGGGAAGATCCGGGCGGCGCTGGCCATCGCGGGCCTCGGACTCGACCACCATCAGGCCGAGCAGGCCATGGCCCTGAACCACAACGACGACTGGCAGGTCTTCACCTTGGTAACAGATCGGCGCGTGCTGGGCGCGGTGTACCAGGAACGCTACGCGGTCCCCCTCGCGCGAATCGCTGCCGTGAAGGTCGAGAACTCGATGCTCAGACGCCGAGTGGTCGTGCAGCTCACGGGGGGCGACCAAGCGTACCTGGTGAACGACGCCTTCCATCAACCCATCGCCGCCTTCCTGCAACAGATCGCGGCTATGCCGCCGGAGGCGCGCACGCCGCCCCCGCGGCCTCTCTGCGTGACGACCGCGCAGGACCCGACTGGTGCCCTTGGCGCCCTCACCCTCTTGGGTGAAGAGCAGGGACGCTCCGCCTTGCTGCTGCGCTTCGTCGCCGCAGCCCACACCAAGGCGGAGATGCCCGACGAGGTGGCCCACGACTTCGTCCGACGTATCGTGCTGATGCACCGGAACCTCCACTTCGGTCGCGGCATGGCGGAGGGGCGCTGGCTAAGCCCGGTATGCGCGAACGATCTCTGCAACGCCTTCGTTCAGCTCTACGGGGATCCCTTGTCACACGAAGAGCTGCCCGTGCGCACGCTGCTCTTCCAGAGCGGATTGCACACTCAGCACGGCAAGGCGGCGCTCTCGAGCGCCGTGGGACTGGCGAGCGCGGCCATCCTCGGCGTCGGTTGGACGAGCAGCGCGCGGCGACGACTCGACCGCTTCCGCCTCATGGTCGCGGATACTCCCTCGGCGGCGAGCTACCGACTCCAGGCGCCCAGCGGCAAGGGGCTCGAGCAGGACGAGCCCAACCTGCAGAACGAGATTGACGGCAAGCTACTCGGGCTCGAAGACGACCTGCTCCTGCGCCGCGTGCTCTACGGCTGGCGCCCGACGACCATGCAGCTGCTCGACGTCGGCGTCGACGCGCTCCAAGCGAAGCTCGCCGAGACGCTGGGCTAAGAGCTCCTCGGCGCGCTCAGGCGGGCGTGAGCAGAGGCGCGAGGGCGGTCAGCAGCGCGTCGACCAGGCCGCTGTAGTCCTCCTGACAGATGGAGCGCACGAGTCCCGTGCTGCCGGTGATGTCCAACTCCTGCGCCGTCTCCACGATGCGCCGGGGCGGGTAGGCGGTGCCACGACCCGCGACGTCGCAGCTCGGGATCAGCTGGTTGGGCATGCTGCTGTCCGGCCTGTAGGCCATGCGCGCGTCGCTGAGGATGTTGCCGAAGCTGGAGCCCTCGAGGTCCGTGGGGATGCCGACGAGGGCCGCGAAGACCACGCGGTCGGGACGCCCCGGCTTGAGCGCACGGAAGCCGTCGGCGTAACGCGCGATGGGCTGGAGCGGATCGGGCGCCCCAGCCTCCGTCCAGTCCTGGGTGCAGCGGATGTTCGCGCCCACGCCCCGGTAGGGTCCGGTGGTCGAGCTGAAGAACTGCGGCACGGCCACCGAGCAGTCCTCCTCGTCGGTCACCACCAGCACCACCAAGACCGAGTCGTCACGCAGGAAGCCAGCGTTCTCCCGATCCCCGTGCCCCGGCCCGTCCCCGACGAAGAACACGCCCGAGCTGGAGGGCGTGAGCGCCTTCAAGGCCGCCTCGAGCTGCTGCTCCAGACCGCAGCCATCGGTGCCGACGCCGGCCACGCAGGCGAAGTCCGTGCCGAACCCGGAGATGCCCGTGCCGTTGAAGGTGAGGAAGGGGGGATCCCCGGTGACGCAAGAGGGGCCCCCATAGGTAGTGCGCATGATGCCGTCGTCGCCGCCCACGGACACGTCACAGGTGGGAACGGTGAAACCCGCGGTGCCCATATCACTGGTGACGACTCCCACGTGCATGTCCGTGAGCGGTGTAAAATCGGGCTCTCCGTCGCCGTTGGAGTCGCCCAGAGAGAGCGCGCGGATGAGCTCGGGGAAGGCCATCGCCAGGCTGGCCTGCTCCTCCAACATGCTCCTGGAGTTGTCGACCATCAGCAAGAGATCGACCTTGTCCGAGGTCGGTCGTCCCGCGTCCACGCCGGTGTCCAGGCTGGCGTC
>JAADHO010000169.1 GCA_013151775.1 Deltaproteobacteria bacterium
CCGCCGTCTTGGAAAGTCCCGCGCACGTGCTCGCCGCCCTCTCCACCGGAGACGCCGCGGCCGTCGCGTGGATCTTCCACGCCGCCCAGGGCGCCGCCCGGTCCCGGCTCGTCCAAGTCGGCCGAGGCGTCGAGCGTGCCTTGGATGGTCACGTCACCTGCGGCGAGCAGGATGAAGGGACGGGCTCCGGCCACGAAGAGCGTCGCCGCCGGGCCGATGCGCAGGTCGCGAACGACGGCCACGCACGCCTCGATGCTGTCCGAGAGGGGCACGACGTGAGTGGCCACGCCGGCCACGGCGCACGCCGAAGTATCGATGAAGCGCGCCGTGTCACCCTCGAGCACGAGGTCGCTCGCGCCCGGATCGAAGAGTGTGGCCGGGACGTTGGAGGGCACGACCTCGTAGCAGCGGCTCAGTCCGGAGGGGCAACCGAGGGCGCAGCTCGCCGGGCAGCTCGGACCAGCGTCCACGCCCGAATCCACGCCCGAATCCACAGCGGCGTCCGCGCCCGAGTCCACAGCGGCGTCCACGCCCGCGTCCACAGCGCCGTCCGCGCCCGAGTCCACAGTGGCGTCCACAGCCGAGTCCACAGTGGCGTCCACGCCCGAATCTAGCGCGCCGTCGTCCAACGCGCCGTCCGTTGGAGGCGAGGCGTCGACCACGCCACCATCTGCCGAGGCATCGTTGCCGGGGTCGGGATCGTGCAGGGCGGAGCCACCGGGCGAGACGATCGCGCTGCAGGCAGCGAGCAGGAAGAGTGAGAAGTAGGCGAGCGAGCGAAGACAGGACATGCCCCAGGTTGACACTGTCTTGGCCCGCGGGAAAGGTCCCCCCATTCTGGGAAACTGATAGGCTGGGCGGGTCGATGACGGCCGATGCATGGATCACGCTCGCGGTGGTTGCCGCTACGGTGGCCGTCATGGCCGCCGACCTGGCAGGCCCAGATATGGTGTTGGTGGCAGCGCTCACCATCCTCGTGGGCGCCGGTGTGCTCAGCCCCGAGGACGCCTTTCGCGGCTTCGGTCACCCGGCGGTGATCACCATCGCCGCCCTCTACATCGTCGCGGCCGGGGTACGCCAGACGGGCGGCCTGGACTGGGTGGCGCGCCGAGCCTTGGGCCGTCCACCCACGCGCGGACGCGCGCAGCTGCGGCTGATGCTCCCCGTGGGCGCGCTCTCGGCGTTCTTGAACAACACGCCCGTGGTCGCGATGTTCATCCCGCTGGTGCGCGATTGGGCCAGGCGCTCGGGGCTGAACGTTCGCGATCTCTTGATGCCGCTCAGCTACGCCTCGATCCTCGGCGGCACCTGCACCTTGATCGGAACCAGCACCAACTTGGTCGTGGCGGGGCTCTACTCGGCACGCGCGGGTGGGGCCGAGATCGGGCTCTTCGACATCTCGTGGATTGGGCTTCCCGTCTTCGTCGTAGGCATCTTCTCCGTGGTCCTGCTCTCGCGCGGGCTCTCCAAGGGCAAGCCCAAGCCCACGTCGCGACGGGAGGAGATGCGCGAGTACACGCTCTCTCTGCGCGTGGAGCGCGGCTCACCCGTGGTCGGGCAGACCATCGAGGAGGCGGGGCTGCGCTCCCTCGACAAGCTCTACCTCTATGAGATCGAGCGCGACGGACACGTGCTGCCCGCGGTGCCTCCCTCGACGCGGCTCTACGCCGACGACAAGCTGCGCTTCACGGGCATCCTCGACAGCGCCGTGGATCTGCGAAAGATGCGCCTCGTGCCCGAGACGGAGGAGGCGCGCAGGCTCGAGGGCAAGAGCGAGCGGCGCTGGGTGGAGGCGGTCGTCGCGCCCCAATCCGTGCTCGAGGGCAGCACCATCCGCGCCGCGGCGTTTCGCACGCACTTCAACGCGGCGGTGATCGCCGTGCACCGACAGGGCGAGCGCGTGCCGGCGAAGATCGGCGACATCGTGCTGCGCGCCGGCGACGTGCTGCTGCTCGAGACCCACCCGCGCTTCGTCGAGAAGTACCGTCACGATCCGAGCTTCGCCCTGGTCGCCCTGGTCGAGGGCAGCACGCCGCCACGGCACGAGAAGGCGTGGCTGGCGATGTTGATCCTCGTGGCCATGGTCGCGGTGAACGTGGCCGGTCTGCTGCCGCTGCTCACGGCGGCGCTGGCGGCGGCGGCGGCCATGCTGATCACCCGCTGCCTCTCGGGGCAGGAGGCGCGTCAGTCGCTAGAGCTGCGCGTCCTGGTGGCGGTCGCGGCCGCCTTGGGCTTGGGAGTCGCGCTGGAGCGCAGCGGCGCGGCGGCGACCCTGGGAGACACGATCCTCGGCCTGGCCATCCCCCTCGGACCGGTGGGCCTGCTGGCCGTCATCTACGCGACCACCGCGCTGCTCGCGGGCGCCGTGACCACCACCACGTCCGCCGCCTTGATGTTCCCGGTCGCCGCCGCCGCCTGCGCGAGCGTGCCGGAGCTGCCCTTGTTGCCCACCGCGCTGATCGTCGCGGTCGCGGCCAGCACCGCCTTCAGCACGCCCACGGGCTACCAGACGAACCTGATGGTCTACGGACCCGGCGGCTATCGCTATCGCGATTTCCTCGAGGTGGGATTGCCGCTCCAGGCCATCGTCGGCACGGTCGCCGTGACCATGGCCTGGCTGATCTACCTCTAGAACCGACGAGCGCGCGTCTGTGGCAGAATGCAGGGATGAAGCGTCTGGCCTGGCTCGGTGTGCTCTTGGTTCTCGGATGTGGCGGCGGGGGTGGCGACGCGCGGGACGCCTCCACGACTCCGCGCGACGGCTCCACTCCGCCACGCCGCGACGCGGGCAGGCTGCCGCCCACGGGTCCGGTCAGCCTGGCGGCCAGCGATTTCACCTACACCCTCGACGAGGGCACGGCGGCGCTGCCCCTGTGGACCACACCGGCCACGCGGCGCGTGCGCGTGGAAGATCGGCCGCCGAGCGCCACGAGCTCGGGCCTGTCTCTGAGCGCCGCACGCGGTGAGTTCGAGCCGGCACAGCTGATCGTCGGTCCGGCGTCCGGCCGCTTCACGGTCTCGGTGGCGGACTTCGCCGACATGCCCTCCGCGCGCATCGACGTGAGGCTCGCGGGCTTCGACAGCGGCGTGGCCGAGACGTTGACGCCGCTCGCCCCAGGAGACGTGGTAGACGCCTCGGGCGATCGCGGTGTGCCCGTGTGGATCACCGTCTTCGTGCCGCGTGACGGCAGCGCAGGAGAGCACGCGACCCAGATCACGCTGACGCCCGAAGGCGGCGCGGCGCTGACGATCCCCCTGCGCGTCTACGTCTTCGACTTCGACCTGCCGGAGCAGATCCACTTCCACACCCAGCTCAACATCGACGTCAGCTCGCTCACCTCGGGGCGCAGCGTGGACGAGGCGAAGACGCTGCTCTTCGAGCACCGCTTCACGCCCAAGAGCGTCACCTGGCCCAGCGGATTTCGTTGGGGCATCACCTGGGACTCGAGCGCCAACCCAGCACGCTGCATGTCGTTCTACGACGAACCCGACGAGGGCCCCATGTACAGCGTCGGCGCGCTCTCTCGACGCTACATCCTCGGAGAAGGCTGGAACGGCATCGGCTTCCCGACGGCGATGATCTTTCAATTCGTCGACAACTCCACGCCACGCCCCGGGACCTTCTGCGGCGAGCGCCGCGGCGACGCCTTCGGCTCACGCGCCTATAACCGAGCGTGGTCCGCGTTCCTCACGGCGACGCAGGACTACCTCGTGGCCCAAGGCATGCAGGATCGCGCCTACTACTACGTGCAGAACGAGCCACAGGACGCCAACGACGCGCGCCTCGCGGCGCACCTCTGCCGGCTGACGCGGGCCGCAGCGCCCAACCTGCGCATCGCCATCAGCGAGGAGCCCAAGCCGGAGATCGCCGAGGACGCGGACGGCGCCTGCGGCTACGACATCTGGATCGCCCACGTGCGCGCCTACCAAGAGGGCTACGCCTGGCAGCGCCAGCGCGAGCACGGCGAGGAGGTGTGGTTCTACAGCCTCGACCGTGATCCGCCGCCCTACTTCAACCCGACGCGCGTGGACGCCGAGGGCATGAACATGCGCATCATCCCCTGGGCGGCCTGGTCGCATCGCATCCGCGGCTACGCCTACTACGACTTCTCGCGCTACTTTCACGCGGGAGATCCGGGTGTGCGTGCCGAGCTCTTCCGCGAAGGCTTCGAAGACTACGAGTACCTCTGGCTCGCCAACGGCGGAGCGTATCCCGCGGTGGACGTGGAGGCGGCGCCCGATCGTACGGTCGCGTCCGTCGCCTCGAGCATGACGAGCTGGAACCACGACCCCGACGCCTTGATGGCCCTACGACATCAGCTCGGTCTCTACCTCGAGGGCACGAACGCCGCCTTGCCCGTGCTTCAGATCGAGAGCTCGCGACCGCGCGGCGCCTACTACCTGAACTTCCAAGATCCCGTGGGCGCGCCCAGCGCCGATCCGCTCAGCGTCGGCGGCCACGACTACATGAAGATCGGCTGGGACGCATGGGACGAGACGGCGGGCTACGGCTGGATGGGCGAGAACGTCGGCTCGGCCATCGTGATGACGGGCTACGACGACGTCAGCGGCTTCGACGAGCGACAGAAGAGCTACGTGTACGACGACTACGGTCGCAACAACCTCTTCGAGTTCGCCATCGCGCCGGGGAGCTACGATGTGACCGTGGGCGTGGGACGGCCACGGCGAGGCTACCCGGGCGATCCACACAACCTACGCGTGGAGGGCGTGGTCGCGGTGGACGACGAGCGCACCACCGACGCCGCGCCGACGATCGAGCGCACGGTGCGCGTGGAGGTGACCGACGGACGCCTCTCCTTCGAGGTCGGCGGGCGCTCGGCGTCGACCGGCGACTGGGCCTACACCTTCCTCGCCTACATCGAGATCGTGCCCGCCGGCTGAACCCGCGAGGACCTGGTCAGTGGCCGGGCGGGTTGCGCTGGAAGCGCAGGATCGGAGCCGGTGCTCCGTCGGGATAGACGGCGCCGAGGAAGGAGATGAGGCGCATGCTGGGGGTCTGCCCCTCGGCCGTGACCAAGGCCGCGCAGGGCTGGGCGCCGCACAGGCCCCGAACTGCCTTCGATACCGCGCTGTCGGGCTTGGTCAGGGCGCGCGCGCGCCAGGTGAACGCCGCGGTGACGGCCGGCGGCAGCTCTTCGTCTGCGACGGCGTCGGCGGCCTGGGGGATGCCATCGAGCAGCTGAGCCCTGGCCGGCGCCGCGGCCTCCTCCGCGCCGAATCGATCGAACTGAATCTTCGCCGCGTTGCCGCGCGCGAAGAGCGTCATCTGCACTTGCCCTCCGTCGGCGATGTTCTGAGGGACATAGGCGCAGTCGACGTAGTCCTGCTCGCGGCAGGCATCATGGGCCGCCTGCCACTGCGCCTTGAACTCGTCCCAGGTGCGCTGGCCCGGACCCTCGAAGGGAGTGATCTCCGCGCCCTCGTCCACCATCTCGAAGCGACTGATGGGGAGGTAGCCGGTGTCGGCGGTTCCCGAGGCGCGCACCTCGAAGGCGGCCTGCGTGATGTTGGAGGCCGCCAAGGTGTCGAAGATGGCCAGCGTCGTGGACCACGGAGTCGCCGCCTGCACGCGCAGCACGGCGCTGCGATAGCCGGAGCCCGTGTCGAGCCCCGCCTTCAGCTTGGTGATCACGTCGTTGACCAGCTCCGCGTCGGGCACGTGTCCACCGGTCATCTCGAAGAGCGTGCGGCCCTCGAGTCGCAAGCGCCCGGGGGCCACCTCGATGTGAGCGGCGCCCGAGGGAGCCGCCGAGTCGCGGCGCAGGGAGATGGGCAACGCCGCGACCGACACCACGGGCTCGGGGGACTCCACCTCCACCTGCGGTTCGTCCTCGCAGGCGAAGACGAGGAGCGTGAGCGGAAGCAGGAGCGCGAGCAGCGCGAGACGCGAGAGGGTGTTCATGGCCGGGCACGATACCAGAAGGTCAGCGGTCTGAAACAGGGCCCACGCGTCAGCCAGACCTGATCGGCGGAGGGCAGGCCGAGCGCCCTCGACCGGACAAGCGGGACCAAACACCAAATGAAGGTCGTGGCGGGCGCGGAGGTGC